>JBFMFL010000046.1:0-23296 GCA_040752145.1 Gemmatimonadota bacterium | reverse complement strand
GCGTCGTGGTGCGCCTCCAGGGCGGCCAGGGCGCCGTCCAGCGGCGCCGGGTCCAGGCGGTGGCGGGGGGTGAGCAGCAGCGCCTGGTTGAAGTGGTCCCGCGCCGGGTACGCCTGCGCGAAGAACCGGTGCTGGACGGGGGTCAGCGGCGCCGGCCCCGACACGGGGCCCTGGTCGGCCGGGGCGGACTCCCGCGCCTCCCACTCCACGACCTCGGCGAGGCGCGCGATCGTCTGCCGCTCGAAGACCTGGCGCGGGGTGAGCCGCATCCCCCTCCGGCGGGCGCGGGAGACCACCTGGATGGAGAGGATGGAGTCGCCCCCCAGGTCGAAGAAGCCGTCCTCCACGCCCACCCGCTCCACGCCCAGCACCTCCGCCCAGACCTCGCTCAGCGCCGCTTCGGCCGGGGTGCGCGGCGCCATGTGGACGCCTCCCGGCTGCTCGGGCGCGGGGAGCGCCCGGCGATCCACCTTGCCGTTGGCGTTGAGGGGCACCCGCTCCAGCGCCACGAAGGCGCCGGGGACCGCGTGCTCCGGCAGCCGGCCGGCCAGGTACGCCCGGAGGGCGCCGGCGTCGCACCCTTCCTCCGGCACCACGTACGCGACCAGGCGCTTCCGCCCCGGCGCCTCCTCGCGCGCGACCACCACCGCCTCGCGCACGCCGGGGTGCTCCAGGAGCACCGCCTCCACCTCGCCGGGCTCGACGCGGAAGCCGCGGATCTTGACCTGGGCGTCGGCGCGGCCCAGGAACTCCAGCTCCCCGTCGGCGCGCCGCCGCACCCGGTCGCCCGTGCGGTACAGGCGCGCGCCGGGCCGGCCGCCGAACGCGTCCGGGACGAAGCGCTCCGCCGTCAGGTCGGGGCGCGCCAGGTAGCCGCGCGCCACGCCGTCCCCGCCGATCCACAGCTCGCCCGGCACGCCGGCCGGCAGCAGGCCGCCCCCGCCGTCGCACACGTACAGTCCCGCCCCGGGGAGGGCGCGACCCACCACCTGCCAGCCGTAGCTCGCTTCCGCCCGGAGCCGCGAGGCCGCGGCCAGGACCGCCGCTTCCGTGGGCCCGTACAGCACCCACGCCCGGGCCGAGGGGAACGCCTGCCGCATCTGCCGGATCAGGTCGGGCGGAACGGCGTCGCCGCCGACGAATACCCGGCGCATCCGCGGCAGCGTCCCCGGCCCGGCCTGCACCCGCTGCACGATCTCGCGCATCAGCACCGGCACCGCGTGGAGCGCGTCGGCGTCGTGGAGCTCCTCCACCAGGCGCTCCACGTCCTTCACCGTCTCGCGCCCGGGGAGCCGCACCCGGCCGCCCGAGAGGAGCGGGGCGAAGACCTCGAAGCCCCAGATGTCGAAAGCGTAGCTGGCCAGCGCCGGCATCGCCTCTCCGGCGGCCGGGCTGAAGGCCTCGCGCGTGCCCAGCAGCGTGTTCGCCAGGGCGGCGTGCTCCACCACCACCCCCTTGGGCCTGCCGGTGGAGCCGGAGGTGTAGATCACGTACGCCGCGTTCCGCGCCTCCGCCCCTCCCCGGACGGGCCGGTCCGGCCGGGCGGCGATCGCCTGCGCTTCGGCGTCCAGGCAGACGACCGTCCCCGCGAAGGGGGGAAGGAGCTCCAGCAGGGCCGAGTGCGTCAGGAGCACGGACGCTCCGCAGTCGGCGAGCACGTAGGCGAGCCGCGCGGCGGGGTAGGCCGGGTCCAGCGGCACGTAGGCCCCGCCTGCCTTGAGGATCGCCAGCACGCCGACGACCACGTCCACGCCGGGCTCCAGGCAGATCCCCACCCGCACCTCCGGCCCGACGCCGATCGACCGCAGGTGGTGCCCCAGCCGGCTGGAGCTGCGCTCCAGCTCGTCGTAGGTCGCCTCCCCGCCGCCCCCGGCGGCCGCCGTCAGGGCGGGCGTGCGCGCGGCCTGCGCCGAGAACAGCTCGTGGACGCACGCCGGGGGGTGCTCCACGGGATCCGCCCGGGACGCGGCCAGGAGCTGCGCCCGCTCGCCTTCGCGCAGCAGGGACACCGCGGCGAGGGGCCGGGCCGGGCCGGACGCCATGGCCTCCAGCACCACCTGCAGGTGCTCCGCCATCCGCTCCGCCGCACCCTCCTCCACCCGCGCTCCGTCGTACCGGAGCTCCGCGTGCAGCTCCGCGGCGGCGTGCGCCCACAGCACCAGCGGGCCGTCGGCCTGCTCGCGCGCGAAGCTGCTGCGGACGCGTAGCCCTCCCAGCCGGCCCGCCTGCTCCTCCAGCGCCCGGTCCACCGGGTAGTTCTCGTACACGACCAGGCTCTCGAACAGCGCCTCCCCGGCCGGCACCCCGCTCCACTTCTGCACCTCCGCCAGCGGCGCGTACCCGTGCTCGCGCGCCTCCACCTGCTCCCCCTGCAGGCGCCCTAGCCACGCCCCCACCTCCGCCTCCGGGCGCAACCGCACCCGCACCGGCAGCGTGTTGATGAACAGCCCCACCGTCTCCTCCGCGCCCGCCAGCTCCGCCGGACGCCCCGAGACCGTCGCCCCGAAGACCACGTCCTCCTCCCCCGCGCAGCGCCCCAGCAGCAGGCCCCACGCCCCCTGCACCACCGTGTTCAGCGTCACCCCCCACCGCCGCGCCCGCTCCTGCAGGGCCGCCGTCCGCTCCCCCGACAGCGCCAGCTTCGCAGACCCCTGCCCCCCCGCACCGCCGCGCCCCGCGCCCACCCCCGGCAGCGGCGTGGGGGTGTCGAAGCCGGACAGCGCCTCTCTCCAGAAGCGCTCGGCGGCCGCGCGGTCCTGCCGCTCCAGCCACGCCACGTACTCCCGGTAGCGGCGCGCCGCCCCCAGGCGCGGCGCCTCCCCCCGCACCGACGCCCCGTACAGCGCCAGCACGTCACCGAACAGCAGCGACAGGCTCCACCCGTCCAGCACCAGGTGGTGGTGCGTCCACACCAGCTGGTGCGCCGCCTCCCCCACCCGGAACAGCCCCAGCCGCATCAGCGGGCCCCGCCCCAGCTCGAACCCGCGCCCGCGGTCCGCCTCCAGGTAGCTCTCCAGCTTCCGCGCACGCTCCGCCTCCCCCAGCTCGCGCCAGTCCTCCCGCCACAGCGGCAGGACCGCCTCGCGCCGGACCACCTGCACCGGGCGCGGCAGCCCCTCCCACGCGAAGCCCGCCCGCAGCGCCTCCTGCCGGTCCACCGCGCCCTGCCACGCACGCTCCAGCGCCCCCGCGTCCAGCGGACCCTCCAGCAGGAAGCCGAACTGCCCCACGTACACGCCCGACTCCGGCGCGTAGAGCGCGTGGAAGAGCATCCCCTCCTGGAGCGGCGTCAGCGGGTAGACGTCCTCCACCCCGCGCTCGCCCCCCAGCAGCGCGTCCAGCTGCGCCTGCCCCAGCCCGGCCAGCGGGAAGTCGCTGGGCGTGTAGCCGCCCGCCTCCGCGCCGCGGCAGTGCGCGATCAGCTCCCGCAGCTCCTCGGCCACCCACCCGGCCAGGCGCTCCACCGTCTCGCGCCGGTGCACCCCGGACGAGTAGCCGAGCTGCAGCTCCAGGCAGGCCTCGCGCACCGCCCCGCTGACCTCCAGCAGGTGGGCGCGCGTCCGCCCCGGGTCCGTGGACGCGCCGGCCGACTCCGGCGCGAAGGCGAAGAACGCCTCCCCGGAAACCGCCCCGTCGAACTGCCCCAGGTAGTTGAAGGCCACCTCCGGCTCGGCCGCCGCGCCCAGCCCGGCCGCCGCGTCGGGCCCGCCCAGGTAGCGCAGCAGCCCGTAGCCGATGCCGCGCCCCGGCACCGCGCGCAGCTGCTCCTTGACCGCCTTGAGCGCCGCGCCGGGCTCGTCGCCCTCCGGCAGCTCCAGCACCACGGGGTACAGGCTGGTGAACCAGCCCACCGTGCGCGACAGGTCCGCCCCCGCCACGCGCTCCTCCTCGCGCCCGTGCCCCTCCAGCCCCACGCGCACCCGCCGCGCGCCGCTCCAGCGCCCCAGCGCGCGCGCCAGGGCGCACAGCAGCACGTCGTCGATCTGCGTCCGGTACGCCTGCGGCACCTCGCGCAGCAGCGCGGCGGTCTCCGCCGCGCTCAGCCGCAGCGCCACGGCGCCGGCCTGCGCGCCCGTGTTCGGCCCCCGCGCCACGTCGCGCGGCAGCGGCGCCACCTCGCGCGCGGCCTGCGCCCGCCAGTAGGCCGCCTCCGCGGTCAGCGGCGCGGAGCGGGCGTGCCCGGCCAGGCCGCGCGCCCAGGCCTGCCAGGAGGTGGTCCGGGCAGGCAGGCGCGCCGCCTCGCCCCGGGAGAGCCGGGCGTAGGCGCTCTCCAGGTCCTCCAGCAGGATGCGCCAGCTGACCCCGTCGACGACCAGGTGGTGGACCACCACCAGCAGCCGCTGCCCGCTCCCGCCCAGGTCGAAGAGCGCCGCGCGCAGCAGCGGACCGCGCGCCAGGTCCAGGCTGCGCTGCACCCGCTCGGCCTCCCGCTCCAGCGCCGCGGCGCGCTGGGCCTCCGGCAGGTGGGCCAGCGGGACCACCTCCAGCGGGGGGCGCTCCCCGGCCGGCGCGTGCAGCTGGGTCCAGGCGCCGTCATGCCCGCACCGGAAGCGCAGGCGCAGCGCGTCGTGGTGCGCCTCCAGGGCGGCCAGGGCGCCGTCCAGCGGCGCCGGGTCCAGGCGGTGGCGGGGGGTGAGCAGCAGCGCCTGGTTGAAGTGGTCCCGCGCCGGGTACGCCTGCGCGAAGAACCAGTGCTGGATGGGCGTCAGCGGCGCCGGCCCCGCGACGGGGCCCTGCTCCGCCGGGGCGGGTCCGGAGCCCACCCGCTCGACGACCTCCGCCAGCCGCGCCACGGTGGGGCACTCGAAGAGCTGCCGCGGGGCCATCTTCAGCCCGTGGCCGCGGGCGCGGGAAACCACCTGGATGGCCAGGATGGAGTCGCCCCCCAGGTCGAAGAAGCTCTCCTCCACGCCCACCCGCTCCAGCCCCAGCACCTCCGCCCAGATCGCGCAGAGCAGGCTCTCGACGGCGGACGCCGGCGCGGCGTAGGCCGCCGCGCCGGCTCCCCACTTCGGCGCGGGGAGCGCGCGCCGGTCCACCTTGCCGTGGGCGGTGAGGGGGATCTCTTCCAGCAGCACGACCGCCGCCGGCACCATGTACTCCGGCAGGCGGTCCCGCACCGACTCCCGGACGTCGGCCGCCAGGCGCGCGGGGCTGGTCCAGGGGAGCCCGCCGGCATCGCGGGCGGGCGCCGCCGGCCGCTCCATGCCCCGGCGGACGGCGTACACGTTGTACAGCCCGGTGCCCTCCAGGGCCCGGTCCTGGTCCACCACCACCTCGAAGCCGCTGCGCCGGAGCAGGGACGTCACCTGCTCCAGCCGCCCGTCCCGGTCGTGGACCTCCAGGACGACCTGGCGGATCTTTTCCCAGTCCTCGTCGTCCACGCCCGCGAGCACGTCGTACTCGCCCTTCTCCACGTCCACCTTCAGCAGGTCGATGCGCTCGATCCCCTGCTCCCGGATGACCCGGGAGACGGTCGTGATGCCGCAGGTGACCCGCTCGCTGGCCAGGCGGGTCTCGAGCAGCTCGTCCAGCAGGGCCTCGTCCACGGCTCCGCCCGCGCCCTGCGCCTGCCCGTGGAGCAGGAACGACTTGACGACCTCCCTCTCCTCGTCGCCGTCCCCGAAGCGCCCCGACAGCACCGAGGCGTTGGGGTAGTAGGTGAACGTCTCCGTCCGGACCGAGCTCCCCAGCCCGCAGTCGAACACGCGGGCGTCGATGCCGTGGAGCAGGGCGTTGGTCCGCAGCGCCTCGCAGACCGCGGGGATCGGCTCGAAGGCGTACACCCGGACGCTCCTGCCGAAGGTGCCGGCGAGCAGGGTGAACATGCCGATGTTGGCCCCCACGTCGAAGACGCAGTCCCCGTCGCCCAGCTCGACCCCGTGCCTGAGGTAGCCCTGCTCGACGAAGATCTCGCGGTACAGGAACTCGGTCTCGTGCGGGTTGAGGTGGACGATCCCCATCCCGTTGGGGAGCTCGTGCCGGGCCCGGCCCGGGTCCCTCTCCAGGCGGAGCATCTCCACCACGCCGGCCGCGCGGTTCCGGTCCGGCACCGCGTACGCCACCAGCCGCGCGTCCCCCGGAGCTTCGGCGTGCACCACCACCACGCTCTCGCGCACCGCCTCGTGGGACGAGATCGCGGCTTCGATCTCCCCCGGCTCGATGCGGTATCCCCGCACCTTCACCTGCGCGTCCACGCGCCCCAGGTACTCCAGCTCTCCGGCCGCGCTCCAGCGCACCCGGTCCCCGGACCGGTACAGCCGCGCGCCCGGCTCGTCCCCGAAGGGATCGGGGACGAACCGCTCGGCGGTCAGCTCCGGACGCCCCAGGTATCCCCGCGCCACGCCCGCCCCGCCCACGTACAGCTCCCCCGGCACCCCCACGGGCACCGGGCTTCCCCGCCCGTCCAGCACCCGCACCGAGAGGTCGGGAATCGCCCGCCCCACCGGGCTCCGCTCCCCCGCCACCACGTCGGCCCGGCGGATGGGGCGGAAGGTGACGTGGACGGTGGTCTCGGTGATCCCGTACATGTTCACCAGCCGCGGCGCGTCGCCGCCGTGCCGCTCCATCCACCCGCGCAGGGTCCGCGGATCCAGCGCCTCGCCGCCGAACACCACCCAGCGCAGCGCCAGCGCGGGCGAGGCGCCCCGGGTCTCCTCCACCGCGGCGAGCTGGCGGAAGGCGGAGGGGGTCTGGTTGAGCACGGTCACGCCCTCGCGGACCAGCAGCTCGTAGAACTCCTCGGACGAGCGGCTGGTGGCGTGCGGGACGACCACCAGCCGCCCGCCGTGGAGCAGCGCGCCCCAGACCTCCCAGACGGAGAAGTCGAACGCGTAGGAGTGGAAGAGCGTCCACACGTCGTCCGCCCCGAAGCCGAACCACTCCGCCGTCGCGGTGAAGAGGCGCGCGGCGTTGGCGTGGGTGACCACCACCCCCTTGGGCCTCCCCGTGGAGCCGGAGGTGTAGATCAAGTAGGCGGCGCTCTCCGGGTCCACCTCCGCCCAGGCGGGGGGCTCGCTCCCGGCGGCCCCGGCGAGCGCTTCCTCCAGGACCATCACCTCCGCGGCGCACCCGGAGAGAAGGGCGCGCTGCCCCTCCCCGGCGAGCACCACGGGGCACCCGGAATCCTCCAGCAGGTAGGCGATCCGGTCGGCGGGATAGGCGGGGTCCACCGGGACGTAGGCCGCGCCGGCCCCGAGGATCCCCACGATCCCGACCACCAGCCCGGCCGAGCGCTCGGCGCACAGGGCGACCCGCGTCTCGGGACCCGCGCCCCGGCGGCGCAGCGCGGCGGCGACCCGGGCGGCGCGCCGCTCCAGCTCGGCGTAGGTGAGCGCCTCGCCCTCGCAGGTGAGCGCGACGGCTTCCGGCGTGCGGGCCGCCTGCTCCCGGAAGAGCAGGTGCAGGGGGCGGGGGGCCGCCGGCGCACCCGGGGCGGCGCTGCCGGCCGCGAGCACGGCGCCGCGCTCCTCCGCCCGCAGCAGCGGAGCGTCCAGGAGGCGCGCGCGCGGGTCCGCGCACATGGACTCCAGCAGGATCTCCAGGTGGCCCGCCATCCGCGCGGCCGTCGCCGGCTCGAAGAGCGCCGTCCGGTAGAGCAGCGCCCCCCGCAGTCCCTCGCCGTCCGCCCCGGCGGACAGCGCGAGGTACAGGTCGAACTTGGCGGCCCCCTCGCCCGCGTCCACGGTCTCCAGCTCCACGTCGCCCAGCGACGGCTGCACGCTCTCCGATGCCTGCGCGAGGGAGAACGCCACCTGCACCAGCGGCTCGTGCGTGAGGCTGCGCTCGTCCACCACCTCGTCCACCAGCCGCTCGAAGGGAAGCTCCTGGTGCGCGTAAGCGCCCAGGGCCTCCTCCCGCACCCGCGCGAGCAGCCCGCTCCAGGCCGGGTCCCCGCCGAGGTCCGCCCGGAGCGGCAGGATGTTGACGAAGAAGCCGATCAGCCCCTCCAGCTCCACGCGGGAGCGCCCGGCCACGGGGCTCCCCACCACCACGTCGTCCTGCCCGGCGTAGCGCCCGAGGAGGGCCTGCCACCCCGCGAGCGCCGTCATGAAGAGCGTCGTGCCCTCGCGCCGGCCCAGCTCCCGCAGCCCGCGGGTCAGCTCCGCCGGCAGGCGGAAGCCGTGGCTCCCCGCCCCCGCGTGCCGCCCCGCGGCGCGGGGCCGGTCGGTGGGGACGTCCAGCAGCGGGGGCACGCCGGCCAGCCGCGCCTTCCAGTAGGCGAGGTGCCCCTCCAGCACCTCGCTCGACAGCCGCTCGCGCTGCCAGACCGCGTAGTCCGCGTACTGGACCGGGAGCTCCGGCAGGCCCGGCTCCTCCCCGCGCGCGAGGGCGCCGTACAGGGCCCCGACCTCCCTCACGAGCACCCCGCTGCTCCAGCCGTCGCTGACGATGTGGTGGAGCGTGAAGCAGAGCACGTGCTCCCGCTCGTCCAGGCGCAGCAGGGTGGCCCGCAGCAGCGGGCCGCGCGCCAGGTCGAACGGCCGCAGCGCCTCCTCCGCCGCGAGGCGGCGCGCCTCGCCCTCGCGCAGCCCGCCGGGGAGGCCCCGGAGGTCGACCGCCTCCAGCTCCACCCGCGCCCCGTCGCGCACCACCTGCACCGGGAGCCCGTCCTCTTCCGCGAACACGGTGCGCAGCGTCTCGTGGCGCAGCACCAGCGCGTCCAGGCTCCGCTGCAGCACCGCCGGGTCGAGCGCGCCCCGGAGCCGCAGGACGTAGGGCAGGTTGTAGGCGGGGCTCCCCGGGTCCAGCCGGTCCACCACCCAGAGCCGCTGCTGCGCGAACGACAGCGGCAGGGGCCGCCCGCGGGAGACGCGCGCCAGCGGGGGCGCGGCGTCGGGGGCGTCGGCGCGCACGAGCGACTCGACGCGCTCCGCCAGCCCGGCCACGGTGGGCGCCTCGAAGAGCGCCCGCAGCGGCACCTCCACCCCGAACAACCTTCGCACCCGGGAGACGACCTGCGTCGCCAGGAGCGAGTGCCCCCCCAGCGCGAAGAAGTCGTCCCCGGTCCCCACCTCCGCCGTCCCGGTCACCTCCTCCCAGACGGCGCAGAGCAGCTCCTCGGTGGCCGTGCGCGGCGCCGCCTTCGCGGGGGCGTGGACGGCCTCCGCCGCGGGGAGCGCGCCGCGGTCGACCTTGCCGTTGGCGTTCAGCGGGAGCCGGTCCAGCGCCACGAACGCGGCGGGGACCATGTGCTCCGGGAGCCGCTCGCGCAGGTGCGCCCGCAGCTCGGGCGGCGGCGCCCCGGCGCCCTCCTCCGCGACCACGTACGCCACCAGGACCTCGCCGCGCGGGACCACGACGGCCTCCCGCACCCCCGGGTACCGCGTCAGCGCCGCCTCGACCTCGCCCGGCTCGACGCGGAATCCCCGGACCTTCACCTGCCCGTCCACCCGCCCCAGGTATTCCAGCTCTCCCGTGGACGCCCACCGCGCCCGGTCGCCCGAGCGGTACATCCGCGCCCCGGCGTCCGCGGAGAACGGGTCGGGGACGAACCGTTCCGCCGTCAGCTCCGGGCGGCCCAGGTAGCCCCGCGCCACGCCTCCGCCGCCCACGTGCAGCTCGCCCGGGACGCCCACCGGCACCGGGTTCCCGTGCCCGTCCAGCAGGTGGACCCGCACGTTGGCGATGGGCCGGCCGATGCGGACCGGCTCGCCCGGGCGCACCCGCGCCGCGGTGGTGTTGACGGTGGCCTCGGTGGGTCCGTAGTGGTTCCACAGCGCCACCCCGGGGAACGCGGCGAAGGTCCTCTCCGCCAGCTCCTCCGGGAGCGCCTCGCCTCCCAGCAGGACGGCCCCGAGGCCGGCGGGCCGCGGCCCCTCGCCCGAGCGGACCCGGTCCAGCACGGCGCTCCAGAGCGAGGGCACGCCGCCGAAGGAGACCCGGTCGCGCGAGCAGAGCGCCTCCAGCAGCGCGGCCGGGTCGCGCACCGTGTCCTCCGGGAGGACCCAGACCGCCTCCCCGCGCAGGAGCGGCGGGAAGAGCTGGCGCACGTGCGCGTCGAAGGCGAGGCTGCTCACCAGCGGGAGGGCGAACCCCTCCGCTCCCAGCACCTCCCGGTCGAACCAGGCCAGGTACCCGGCGAGGCCGCCGTGCTCCAGGAGCACTCCCTTGGGAGTGCCGGTGGAGCCGGAGGTGTAGACGACGTACGCCAGGCTGCGCGGCCCGGCGCCGCCCCGCGGGGCGGCGTCGGGCCGCAGGGAGACCGCGCCCGCGTCCGCGTCCAGGCGGACCACGGGGCCGGCGAAGCCGCCCAGCCGCCCCGCCAGCGGGGCCCGGGACACCGCCGCGCAGGCGCCGGCGTCCTCCAGCATGAAGCGGATGCGCTCGTCCGGGTACGACGGGTCGAGCGCGACGTAGGCGGCGCCCGCCTTGAGCACCGCCAGCACGGCGACCACCGCGTCCGCTCCGCGCTCCAGGAAGATCCCCACGCGGCGGTCCGCGCCGGCGCCGAGGGCGCGCAGGTGGTGGGCGAGGCGGTTGGCGCGGCGCTCCAGGTCGGCGTAGGTGATCGTCTCCCCGCCGGAAAGGACCGCGGCGGCCCCGGGCGTGCGGGCCGCCTGGAGCTCGAAGCGCTCGTGGACGCACCCCTCCGGGACCTCCGCGTCCGTGGCGTTCCACGCCCCCAGCAGCTGCGCCCTCTCGGCCTCGCCCAGGAGCGGGACCTCGGCGAGGGGCCGCCGCGGGTCGGCCGCCATCGCGCGCAGCACGGTCTCCAGGTGCCCGGCCAGGCGCTCCGCCGTTTCCGCCTCGAAGAGCGCGGCGCGGTAGGTCAGCGCCCCGCGCAGCCCCTCGCCGTCGTCGGCCAGCGAGAGGTACAGGTCGAACTTGGTGAGCCTC
This sequence comes from Gemmatimonadota bacterium, assembly GCA_040752145.1. Classification (GTDB taxonomy): domain Bacteria; phylum Gemmatimonadota; class Gemmatimonadetes; order Longimicrobiales; family Longimicrobiaceae; genus JAFAYN01. The sequence goes on along the minus strand of JBFMFL010000046.1, from coordinate 12,457 downwards.
GCCCCGGCCTCGAACGGCTCCGCCCGGACGTCGCCAAGGGCGGGCAGCGCTCCGCCCCCGGCGGGACGCTCCAGGGAGAACACCACCTGGAAGATCGGCGCGTGGACCAGGCTGCGCGCCGTCGCCAGCTCCTCCACCAGCCGCTCGAAGGGGAGCTCCTGGTGGGCGTACGCCGCCAGAACCCGCTCGCGCGCGCGCCCCAGCAGCTCGGCGGCGCCCGGCTCGCCGGACAGGTCGGCGCGCAGCGCGAGCATGTTTACGAAGAAGCCGATCAGCCCCTCCAGCTCGGTCCGCGAGCGCCCGGCCACCGGGGAGCCCACGACCACGTCGTCCTGCCCCGCGTAGCGGGCCAGCAGCGCCTGCCACCCGGCGAGCAGCGTCATGAACAGGGTGGTCCCCTCCCGCCGCGAGAGCGCCCGCAGCGCGTGCGCCAGCCCGGCCGGGAGCACGACCCCGTGTACGCCGGCGCGCGGGCTCTGTCCCGCGCCCCGGGGCCGGTCCGTGGGGATCTCCAGCAGCGGGGGGGCCCCGGCCAGCTGCTCCCGCCAGAACGCCACCTGCGCCTCCTGCCCCCGCGCGTCCAGCCGCTTCCGCTGCCACAGGGCGTAGTCGGCGTACTGCACCGGCAGCTCCGGCAGCTCCGGCAGCTCCCCGCGGCTCAGGGCGGCGTAGAGCGCGCACACCTCGCGCACCAGCACGTCCGTGCTCCACCCGTCCGAGACGATGTGGTGGAGGGTGAGCAGCAGGACGTGGTCGCCGCCGTCCAGGCGCAGCAGGGTGCCGCGCAGCAGCGGCCCGCGCGCCAGGTCGAAGGGGCGCAGCGCCTCCTCCTCCGCCAGACGCTCCGCTTCGCGCCCGGCGTCCCCCCCGCCCCGCAGGTCCACCACCGGGAGCGCCGCCGGGGCGGCGGGGTGGACGACCTGCACCGGCTCGCCGCCGTGCTCGCCGAAGAGCGTGCGCAGCGTCTCGTGGCGGCGCACCAGCGCGCCGAGGCTCGCCCGCAGCGCGGCCACGTCCAGCTCGCCGCGCAGCCGCAGGGCGAAGGGCATGTTGTAGGCGGCGCTCCCCGGCTCCAGGCGGTCCACCAGCCAGAGCCGCTGCTGCGCGAAGGAGAGCGGGAGCGGTCCCCCGCGGGGCACCCGCTCCAGCGGCACCGGCTCCGGGCCGGCGCCCGAGCGGCGCAGCTCCTCCACCCGCTCCGCCAGCCCGGCCACCGTGGGCGCCTCGAAGAGCGTCCGCAGCGGCAGCTCGATCCCGAACGCCTTCCTCGCCCGGGAGACCACCTGCGTCGCCAGCAGGGAGTGTCCGCCCAGCTCGAAGAAGCTCTCCCCCGTCCCCACCCGCGCCGTCCCGAGCAGCTCCGCCCAGATCCCGGCCAGCACCTCCTCCACGGGGGTGCGCGGCGCCCGGTACTCCGCCCCGCCGCCCCACTCCGGGGCCGGCAGCGCCCGCCGGTCCAGCTTGCCGTTGGACGTCAGGGGAAGCCGCTCCAGCGCCACGAACGCGGCCGGCAGCATGTACTCCGGCAGGCGCGCCGCGAGGTGCGCCCGCAGCTCCGCCGCGGACACCCCGCCCGCCGCCGCCACGTAGCCCACCAGCCGCCGGTCGCCCGGCGCGTCCTCCCGCACGACCACCGCGGCCCCGGCCACCGCCGGGTGCTCCGCCAGCACCACCTCGATCTCCGCGGGCTCGACGCGGAAGCCCCGGATCTTCACCTGCGCGTCCATGCGGCCCAGGAACTCCAGGTTCCCGTCGGCCAGCCGCCGCACCCGGTCGCCCGTCCGGTACAGCCGGGCTCCCGGCTCCGGCGGGAACGGGTGCGGGACGTAGCGCTCGGCGGTCAGCTCCGGCCGGGCCCAGTACCCCCGCGCCACCGCCTCGCCGCCCACGTACAGCTCCCCGGCCACCCCGGCGGGCACCGGCTCGCGCTCCGCGTCCAGCACCAGTGCCTCGGCGTCGTCCAGCGGGACGCCCACCGGGAGGTTGGGCCAGCGCGCGCCCCGGTCGCCGGCGGGCAGGCGGAGCGTGGCGGTGGTGACCGTGGTCTCCGTCAGCCCGAAGACGTGGAGCAGCGGCAGCCCGGTCTCCGCCCACTGCGCCAGCCGCTCCGGCAGGACCCGCTCGCCGCCCACCAGCACCAGGCGCAGGCAGCCCGGCAGGCGCGCCTCCCCCTCGGCGGTCTGGCGCACCCACTCGTGCCAGAACGCCGTCGGCAGCTCCACCACGCTGACGCGCTCCGCCTCCAGCGCGTGCAGCAGCTCGCGCGGGGAGGCCAGCAGCTCCGCCCCGGGGAAGACCACGCAGGCGCCGCTGAGCCAGGCCGGGAAGACCTCCTCGATCATCACGTCGAAGGCCGGCGAGGCGAACTGCAGCACCCGGTCGCCCGGGACGAGCTCCATGCGCCGGCGCATCGCCTCGGCGTAGCACACCAGCGAGCGGTGGCTGACCATCGCCGCCTTGGGGCGGCCCGTGGAGCCGGAGGTGTAGCACAGGTAGGCGAGCGCGCCGGCCCCCACCCCCGGCGGCGGGAGCTCCTCCGCCGCTCCGGCCTCCGTATCGACGCACAGGACCTCGGCGGCGCCGGGCGGGAGCGAGCCGGCGAGCGCGCCGCGGGTGAGGACCACCCGCGCGCGGCTGTCTTCCAGGAGGTAGCCCAGCCGCTCGGCCGGATAGGCGGGGTCGGCGGGGACGAAGGCGCCTCCGGCCTGGAGCACGGCCAGGAGGGCCACGGCGAGCTCCACCGAGCGGTCGAGGACCACCGCAACGGGGACCTCGGGGCCGACTCCGCGGGCGCGCAGCCGGGCGGCGAGCGCGGCGGCCCGCGCCTGCAGCTCGCCGTAGGAGACCACCCGCGGCCCCGCCGCGGCGGCCGGGGCCTCCGGCCAGGCGGCGGCCCGCGCGGCGATCAGCTCGTGCACCGGCAGGTCGCGGGGGTAGCCGCGAGCCGCCCCGCGGCCGGCCGCCAGCACCTCCGCGCGCTCCGCGGGCCGCAGCAGCGGGGTCTCCGCCACCCGGCGGGCGGGCTCCGCGGCCATCGCTTCCAGGAGCACCTCCAGGTGCCCGACCATGCGCTCGACCGTCTCCGGATCGAAGAGCGCGGCACGGAAGGCGACGACGCCGGCGAGGGGGCCGCCGCCGTCCACCATCGTCAGGTCGAGGTCGAACTGGGCCGCCAGCTCGGCTGCGTCGAGCAGCTCCACCGCCAGCCCCTCGAAGGAGGGGAGCCGGTCGCGGGCGGCGGCCCGCTCCAGCCCGAAGGTCGCCTGGAAGACCGGCGAGTGCGCCAGGCTCCGCCCGGGCGCCAGCTCGTCCACCAGGCGCTCGAAGGGCAGGTCCTGGTGGGCGTAGGCCCCGAGCGCGGTCTCGCGCACCCGCGCCAGCAGCTCCCGCCAGGTCGGGGCGCCCGCCAGCCCGGTGCGCAGCGCCAGCATGTTGACGAAGAAGCCGATCAGCCCCTCCAGCTCGGTCCGCGGGCGCCCCGCCACCGGGGTGCCCACGACCACGTCGTCCTGCCCCGCGTAGCGGCCGAGCAGGACCTGCCAGCCGGCGAGCAGCGTCATGAACAGCGTCGTGCCCTCGCGGCGCGAGAGCGCCCGCAGCCCGTCCGACGCGGCGGCGGACAGGACCAGGCGGCTGCGCCCCGCGCGCGGGCTCCCGTCCACGGCCCGCGGGTGGTCCGTGGGGATCTCCAGCAGCGGCGGAGCCCCGGCGAGCCGCCGCCTCCAGTAGCCGATCTGCTCCTCCAGCACCCCGCCGCCGAGCCATTCGCGCTGCCACAGGGCGTAGTCGGCGTACTGCACCGGCAGCTCGGGGAGCCGCGGCTCCTCCCCGCGGACCAGGGCGGCGTAGGCCGCCGAGACCTCCCTCACCAGCACGTCCATGCTCCAGCCGTCGCCGACGACGTGGTGCAGGGTGAAGCACAGCACGTGGTCGTCCCGGTCCAGGCGCAGCAGCGTGGTCCGGAGCAGCGGGCCCCGCGCCAGGTCGAAGGGACGGAGCGCCTCCGCCTGGACCAGCCGTCCCACCTCCCGCTCGCGGGCCGCGGCGGACAGCCCGCCCAGGTCGACGGCCGGCAGCGGCACGCGGGCGGGAGGGTGGACCACCTGCACGGGGCCGCCGTCCCGCTCGGCGAACGTCGTCCGCAGGGCCTCGTGCCGCCGCGCCAGGACGTCCAGGCCGGCCCGCAGCGCCTCCGGGTCCAGCCGTCCGCGGAGGCGCAGGGCGTCGGGCATGTTGTAGGCGGCGCTCCCGGGCTCCAGCCGGTCCACCAGCCACAGCCGCTGCTGCGCGAAGGAGAGCGGGACCGCTTCCCCGCCGTCCCGGGGGACGCGCCGGATCGGCGGCGCCCCCACGGCCCCGGCGCTGAGCACCTCCTCGACGTGCACCGCCAGCGCGGCCACGGTGGGCGAGTCGAAGATCGCCCGCAGCGGCACCTCCACGCCCAGCCTCTCGCGGATCCGCGCGACCACCCGCGTGGCGAGCAGGGAGTGCCCGCCCAGCTCGAAGAAGACCTCGTCCACCCCCACCCTCTCGACCCCCAGCACCTCCGCCCACACCGCGCCGAGCACCTCCTCCACCGCCGTGCGCGGCGCCCGGTACGCCCCGTCGGGCGCGGCCTCGGGGGCGGGGAGGGCCCGCCGGTCGACCTTGCCGTTGGGGGTGAGCGGGAGCGCGTCCAGCATCACCAGCGCCCCCGGGACCATGTGCTCCGGCAGCCGCTCCCCGAGCCAGGCACGCAGCTCGGGGAGGAGCCGGTGGCCTCGCCGGCTCGCCAGCGGGTCGCTCGCGTACGCGCTCCAGGGGAGCGGGGACACGGTCTCCTCCACCAGCGCCGCGTCGACCCCGTCGCGCACCAGCAGGACGTCGTACTCCCCGTGGCCGCCTTCCGCCGCCGCGCGCGCCGTGGCGCGGTAGCCGCACGCCTCCGCCAGCTCGCGGAACGCCTCCGGGTCGGGGCCGCGGGCCTCCCGCTCCGAGGCGAGCGCGCGCAGCCCGGCCGCGCCCGGCGCCTCCGCGTCGGCGGAGAGCGCCTCCAGCACCGCCAGGGCGCCGGCCACGCGGGGGTTCGGCACCCGCGCGACCGCCAGCGCCCCGGGCGCCTCCTCCTCCAGCACCCGGCGCACGGCCTCCAGGCTCCCCACCTCGTCCCAGCGGCGCCACGCGTGCGCGGGCCGCGGCGCCTCCGACTCCACGCGCAGCAGCACGTCGTAGCGGAAGCGCAGCATCTCGTTGGCGTGGCGGCCGTGCTTGAGCCGCATCTCGACCCCCGAGATCCGCGGCAGGCGGTGCGGCAGCGCGCGGAAGAGGTCCGGGTCCACCAGCAGCTCCCGGTCCCGCGCCACCCGCCTGCGGACCCGGTCCCGGAGCGCGGGGGCGGGGACGTCGTCGTCCGCCTGCGCCAGCTCCACCGAGGCGTGGAAGGCTTCCAGCAGCGGCAGGCTGCGCACGTCGCCCACCCACAGCGTCCCGCCCGGGGCGAGCGCCCCCACCGCGCCGTCGATCACCCGCAGCAGGTACTCGACGCCGGGGAAGTACTGCGCCACGGAGTTGACGACCACCAGGTCGAAGTGTCCCCCGGGGATGCCGCCGAAGTCGTCGGCCGTGCGCTCCAGCAGCCGCACCCCCGGCAGCTCCCGGCCGGGCCGCGACAGCTGCGCCCGCAGGTACGACAGCGCGGCGGCCGACAGGTCGGCCCCCCAGTACTCCTCGCACTCCGGAGCGAGGCGGAAGAGCAGGAGGCCCGTGCCGCAGCCGATCTCCAGCACGCGGCGGGGGCGCAGCGCGCGCAGGCGGGCGGCCGTGTCCTCCACCCACTCGCGCATCTCCCCGGCGGGGATGGGCTCGCCGGTGTAGCTGCTGTTCCACCCGGCGACGTTGAACGCCGGGTCCGGGCCCGGGTCCGCCCCGCCCCGCGAATACGAGTCCCCGAAGACCGTCCTCCACTCCTGCACGTGCTCCGCCTGGAACTCCGACTCCCCGGCGCCGCCCGCCTCCCGGCCGGCGACCACGTAGGCCACCAGGCGCCGGTCGCCGGAGTCGCCGGACGGCGCCTCCCGCACCACCACCGCCGCCTCGCTCACCCCGGGGTGCGCGGCGAGGGCGGCCTCCACCTCGCCGGGCTCGATGCGGAAGCCGCGGATCTTGACCTGCGCGTCGGTCCGCCCCAGGAACTCCAGCTCCCCGGACGCGAGCCAGCGCACCCGGTCGCCGGTGCGGTACAGCCGCTCCCCGGGGCGGCCGGAGAGGGCGTCGGGGACGAAGCGCTCCGCGGTGAGCGCGGGCCGGCCCAGGTAGCCGCGCGCCACCCCCGCGCCGCCCACGTACAGCTCCCCGGGGACCCCCACCGGCTGCGGCTGCATCCCGGCCCCCAGCACGTAGAGCCGCGTCCCGGCGATAGGCCTGCCGATCGGGACGCCGGCGCTCCCGCCGCCCCGGACGCCGCCGGGGACCCGGTACACGCTGCACCCGACCACCGTCTCGGTGGGGCCGTACTCGTTGACCACCTCGGTCCCCGGCGCCACCCGCCGCCAGTACGCCGCCAGCTCAGCGGGCAGGCTCTCGCCCCCCACCACCAGGGTCCGCGCGGCCGCCGCGGCCTCCGCCTCGCTCAGCTGCTCCGCCAGCAGCGCCAGGTGCGCGGGCGTGAGCTTGACGAGCGTGAACCCGGGCTCCTCCCGGAGCACCCTGGCCAGGCCCTCCACTCCGTCGCCCTCCTCCGTCAGCACCACCCGCTCGCCGAGCACCAGCGGGACCAGGAGCGAGGTGACCGTCAGGTCGAACGAGAGCGGGGAGTGCACCGGCGCCCCGCCGCCCCCGCCCGCGTACGCTTCGGACGCCCACGCCACGTAGTTGCCCAGCCCCCGGTGGACCACCGCGACCCCCTTGGGCGTGCCCGTGGAGCCGGAGGTGTAGATGACGTACGCCAGGTTCTCCGGGCACGGCCCGCCGGCCGGGGCGGCGTCGCTCCGCCGCTCGATCTCCGCCGCGTCGCGGTCCGTGCACACCACGCGCGCGCCGTGCGGCGGCAGGTGCTCCAGCAGCCGCTGGCGGGTCAGCAGCACCCCGGGGGCGGCGTCCTCCACCATGAAGGCCAGCCGCCGGGCGGGGTACGACGGGTCCAGCGGCACGTAGGCGCCGCCCGCCTTGAGGACGCCCAGCACCGCGGTCACCAGCTCCGGCCCGCGCTCCAGGCAGATGCCCACGCGCGATTCCGGACCCACCCCCAGGGCGCGGAGGTGCTGCGCCAGGCGGTTGGCGCCGCGATCCAGCTCCCCGTAGGTCAGCGTCCGGCCGCCTGCGCGCACCGCCACGGCGTCCGGCGTGCGCCGCGCACGGCGCGCGAAGCGGTCGTGGACGAGCTCGCCGCCGACGTACCCGGCGCCCGTGGCGTTCCACTCCTCCAGCACCCGGCCGCGCTCCGCGCCCCCCAGCAGCGACACCTCCGAGAGGCGCGGGCAGGGGCCGGCGGCCACCGCGTCCAGCAGGACGAGGAAGTGGTCCGCCATGCGCTGGGCGGTCGAGCCGTCGAACAGGTCGGTGCGGTAGTCGATCCGCCCCAGCACCCGCTCGCCTTCCTCCCGGAGCATCACCCCCAGGTCGAACTTCGCGCCGGCCTCGGCGCGGCCCAGCATCTCCACCTCCAGGTCGCCCAGCGCGAGCACGCCCAGGTCCTCGTTGTCGAGGGCGAACATCACCTGGAAGAGCGGGTTCTGCACCAGGCTGCGCTCGGGCGCCAGCTCCTCCACCAGCCGCTCGAACGGGAGGTCCTGGTGCGTGAAGGCGCCCAGCGTCGTTTCCCGCACGCGCCCCAGCAGCTCGCCGAACCCGGGATCGCCGGAGAGGTCCTCGCGCAGGACCAGCGCGTTGACGAAGAAGCCGACCAGCCCCTCCAGCTCCGCGCGCGTGCGGTTGGCGACCACGGTGCCGACGACGACGTCGTCCTGCCCGGTGTAGCGTCCCAGCAGCGCCTGCCAGGCGGCCAGCAAGGTCATGAACAGGGTGGCGCCCTCCCGCCGGCCCAGCTCGCGCAGCGCCCGCGTCGTCCGGGCGGAGATCTCGAAGGGCCTGCCCACCTCCGTCGCGCCCAGGGCGCTGCGGCGAGGGTGGTCCGTGGGCAGCTCCAGCACCCGCGGGGCGCCGTCCAGCCTGCCGCGCCAGTAGCGGAGCTGCTCCTCCATCCGGGAGCCGGCGAGCCACCGGCGCTGCCAGACCGCGAAGTCCGCGTACTGCAGCCCCGGCTCGGGGAGGGGCGACTCCTCCCCGCGCGAGTACGCCGCGTACAGGGCCGAGACCTCGCGCACCAGCACGCCCATGCTCCAGCCGTCGCCGACGATGTGGTGCAGGGTGAAGCAGAGCGCCCACTCCTCCGGCGCCAGCCTCACCAGCAGCACGCGCAGCAGCGGCCCGCGGGCGAGGTCGAAGGGGCGGCGCCCCTCCCCGGCGATCCGCGAGAGCGCCTCCGGGCGGCGGGCCTCCCGCGGGAGCCCGGAGAGGTCCAGCACCGGGAACGGGACCGGGGCCGGCGGGAGGACCGCCTGCCCGGCCTCCCCCGCCTCCTCCACCACGACGGTGCGCAGCGCCTCGTGCCGCCGCGCCACCTCCGCCAGGGCGGCGCGCAGCGCGGGCACGTCCGGCGCGCCGCGCAGCCACAGCGCGAAGGGCATGTTGTAGGCGCTGCTCGCCGGGTCGAGCCGGTGGATGAACCAGAGCCGCTGCTGCGCGAAGGAAAGGGGCCAGGGGCCGTCCCCCGTGCGGCGGGGGATGCGCTCCGCGGAGGGGCGCGCCGCGTCCAGCGCGGCCTCCACCCGGGCGGCGAGCGCCGCCACGGTGGGCGCCTCGAAGAGCGCGCGCAGCGGCACCTCCACGCCCAGCTCCCGGTGCAGCCGCGAGGTCACGCGGGTGGCCAGCAGCGAGTGCCCGCCCAGCTCGAAGAAGCCGTCGTGGATCCCCACGCGCTCGCGCTGCAGCACCGCCGCGAACGCCTCCGCCAGCGCGGACTCCACCGGCGTCCGCGGCGCCGCGTACGCCGCCTCGGCGCCCCAGTGCGGCGCCGGCAGCGCCCTGCGGTCCACCTTGCCGCTGACGCCCAGCGGCAGGCGCTCCAGCGGCACGAACGCCGCCGGCACCATGTAGTCCGGGAGCCACGCCGCGAGATGCGCGCGCAGCTCGGCCGGCGTGGGCTCCACCCCGTCCTCCGGCACCACGTACGCCACCAGGCGCGGGCCGCCGGGCGCATCGTCCCGCGCGGCCACCACCGCCTCGCGCACCCGTCCGTGCCGGCAGAGCGTGGCCTCGATCTCGCCCGGCTCGATGCGGAAGCCGCGCACCTTCACCTGGAAGTCCGTCCGGCCCAGGTATTCCAGCTCCGCGTCCGGCCGCCAGCGCGCCCGGTCCATCACGCGGTACATCCGGCTCCCCGGCTCCCCGAACGGGTCCGGGAGGAAGCGCTCCGCCGTCAGCTCCGGCCGCCCGGCGTAGCCGCGCGCCAGCCCCTCGCCCGCCAGGTACAGCTCGCCGGGGACGCCGACGGGCTGGGGGTTGAGCCAGGGGTCCAGCACGTACGCGCGCGAGCCCGCCACCGGGCGCCCGATCCCCACCCGGCCGCTCCCCCGCGGAACCGGCGACCAGGTGGCGTAGGTGGTGGCTTCCGTCGGGCCGTACAGGTTGCGCACGGCGCGGACGTGCCCCAGGCCGTACAGCGCCCGGGCCAGCTCCGCCGTGAGCGCCTCGCCGGCGAGGTTGAAGGCGCGCACGCTCTCCGGGACGGCCCCGCCGTGCAGCAGCTCCGCCACCGCGCTGGGGACCGCCACCACCAGGCGCACCTCCTGTCCGGCGACGGAGGGCAGGTCGAGGACGTTGTCGACCAGCACCAGCTTCCCGCCCCAGCAGAGGGTGCCGAAGACCTCCGCCACGGACACGTCGAAGCCGAGGGAGGTGGACCCGAGCACCGAGGCCCACTCCTCCGGCGGGACCACCTCGCGCATGAAGTGCAGGAAGACGACGGCCCCGCGGTGCTGGATCGCCACTCCCTTGGGCTCCCCGGACGAGCCCGAGGTGAAGATCAGGTACGACAGGTTGTCCGGGGTCACCCCCGTTTCGGGGGCGTCCTCCGGCTCCCGCGCCAGCGCCGCGGCCTCCGCGTCCAGCGCGAGCACGTCCACGCCGTCTCCGAGCCGGAGGGCGAGGGCGCTCTCGGTGACCACCACGCGGGCCTCCGCCGCCCGCAGCATGAAGGCGACGCGCTCCGCCGGGAGCTCCGGGTCGAGCGGGACGTAGGCGCCCCCGGCCTTGAGCACGGCCAGCAGCGCCGCCAGCGCGTCCGGCGTGCGGCGCAGGTGGACTCCCACGCGGGACTCCGGGCCCACACCGCGCCTGCGCAGCGCGTGGGCGAGGCGGCTGGACGCGCGGTCCAGCTCCGCGTAGGTGAGCGGTTCGCCGCGGTGCACCACGGCGACCGCGCCGGGGGTGCGTCGCGCCTGCGCGGCGAACAGGTCGTGGATGCACGCGCCGGCGGGGTGGCCGTGCCGCGTCGCGCCCCACTCCTCCACCACCCGTGCGCGCTCCGCGTCCGTGGCCAGGGGGATCCCGGCGGCCGGGCGGGCCGGGTCCCCCGCCGCCGCCGCCACCAGGCGGGCGAAGTGCCCGGCCATGCGCTCCACGGTCGCGCGCTCCCACAGCGCGGTGCGGAAGGTGATCGACCCGGCGAAGCCATGCCCGTCGTCGGCGAGGTCCAGGACCAGGTCGTACTTGGCGGCCGGCACCTCCACCGGGACCGGCTCCAGCACCGCGTCCCCCATGCGCAGCTCGCGCCGCTCCTGGTTCTGCAGGACGAACATCGCCTGGAAGAGCGGCGTGTGCGCCAGGCTCCGCTCGGGCGCGAGCGCCTCCACCAGCCGCTCGAACGGGAGGTCCTGGTGCTGGTAGGCCCCGAGCGTCGTCTCGCGCACGCGGGCGAGCAGCCCGGCGAAGCCCGGCGCCCCCGAGAGGTCGGTGCGCAGGACGAGGGTGTTGACGAAGAAGCCGATCAGCGGCTCCGTCTCCAGCCGCGTCCGCCCGGCGATGGGGACGCCGACGCTCACGTCGTCCTGCCCGGCGTAGCGCGCCAGCAGGAGCTGCCAGGCCGCCAGCAGCGCCATGAACGCGGTCGCTCCCTCGCGCCGGGCGAGCGCCCGCAGCTCGCGCGAGACGTCCGGGGGAAGGTCGACGCGGACGCTCGCGCCGCGGGGGTCCAGGACCGGGGGGCGCGGGAGGTCGGTGGGCAGCTCCAGCAGGAGCGGGGACCCGGCCAGCCTGTCGCGCCACCAGCCCAGCCGGGTCTCCAGCGCCTCGCCGACGAGCCACCCGCGCTGCCAGGCGGCGAAGTCCGCGTACTGCACCGCCAGCGGGGGGAGCACGGCCTCGCGTCCCGTGGCGAGCGCCTCGTACAGCTCCGACAGCTCGCGGAGCAGCACCCCCGCGCTCCACCCGTCCGAGACGATGTGGTGCATGGTCAGGAACAGGGCCCACTCGGCCTCGTCCAGGCGGGCGGCGGCGACGCGGAACAGGGGACCCGCGGCAAGGTCGAAGGGCCGGGCCGCCTCCCCGGACGCGAGCCGGAGCACTTCCCGCTCGCGGGACTCCGCGCCGAGCCCGCGCAGGTCGGCGACGGGCACCACGACCGGGGCGGGGTCGCGCACGACCTGCACCGGCTCGGCCCCGTCCGTCGCGAAGACGGTCCGCAGCGTCTCGTGGCGGCGCGCCACCTCCGTCAGGCCGCGCTCCAGCAGCGAAGGGTCGAAGCGGCCGCGCAGCCGCAGCGCGACCGGCATGTTGTACGCGGCGCTCCCCGGCTCCAGCCGATCGATGAACCAGAGCCGCTGCTGCGCGAACGACAGCGGCAGCGGCCCCTCGCGCGAAATCCTCCCGACGGGCGGAGCGGTCCCGCCCGCCGCGGAGCGGAGCGCCTCGATGCGCCCGGCGAGCCGGGCCAGGGTCGGGTCCTCGAACTGCGCGCGCAGCGGCAGCTCCACGCCGAGCGCCTGCCGCACCCTGGAGACCACCCGCACGCCCAGCAGCGAGTGCCCGCCCAGCGCGAAGAAGTCGTCCTGCGTGCCGACCTGCCCCGCCCCCAGCACTTCCGCCCAGATCCCCGCCAGGATCTCCTGGACGGGCGTGGACAGAGGCGCGTGCTCCGCCACCGCGACGGCTCCCGCGCCCGGGTCGGGGAGCGCCCGGCGGTCCGTCTTGCCGCTGGGGGTCAGCGGGAAGGCGTCCAGTGCCACGAACGCGGAGGGGACCATGTAGTCCGGGAGGCGGCCGCGCAGGTGGTCGCGCAGCTCCGCCGCCGTCGGACGCGCCGCGCCCTCCGCCGGGACGTGGTAGGCCACCAGCCGCGCGCCCTCGGCGCCCGCGCCGCGCGCCACCACCACGGCGTCGCCCACGGCGGGGTGGGCGCGCAGCGCGGCCTCCACCTCGCCCG
>JBFMFL010000459.1:0-4191 GCA_040752145.1 Gemmatimonadota bacterium | reverse complement strand
TGCACAAGCGCGTCCTGGCGTTCATCGCCTACTACAACCGCACCATGGCTCGACCCTTCCAGTGGACCTACCGAGGGAAAGCTCTGGTCGCATAAACCACCCAATTACTTCAGCCGCACTGTACTAGTCGCTCCCGCGCTCCTCGTCCGCGCTGGACGCCTTCACGTGCTGCCGCCCGTTTGCCGGCCGGGCAAGCGAAAAGGCCCCACAACGGAAACCGTTGCAGGGCCTTCTCTTTACCAAGTCGGGACGGCGGGATTTGAACCCGCGACCCCCTGAACCCCATTCAGGTACGCTACCGGGCTGCGCCACGTCCCGAGCCGACTTTCCCGGCCCGCGCGCAGCGATCGTGCCGGCTGCGGCGGGGAGCAGATAAGGTAGCCCGGAACGCCCGTTCCGTCAACCCCCGGCCGGCCCCCCCGCAGCCCCCGCGCCCTCCCCCTCGCGGATCCCCAGCCAGCCGCGGAAGATCTCCGCCTGGAGCGCCGTGGGCTCCTGCACCCGCCGCAGCACCGGCCGGATCGGCGGCGCCCGCTCCAGCGTCAGGGGAAGCGTGAGCAGTTCGTCCCGGCGGAACACCGTGACCTGCACCACGTCGCCCGGCTCCCGCTCCATGATCCGGGCCTGGAGGTCGCGCGCGTTCACGCGCAGCCCGTCCAGCGCCACCAGCTCGTCGCCGGCGTTGATCCCCGCCCGGTGCCCCGGTCCTCCCACCACCACCGTCGCCACCAGCGAGCGCCCCGCCTCCTCCTTGGTGCGGATCCCCGTGGTCAGCGGCGGACCTCCGGGCCCGGCCTGCCCCGGCATCGGACCGCCGGGCATCGGCATCGGGCCGGGGCCGCCGGGCCCCGGCATGGCCGGCGGGGCCACCAGCTCCAGCCCCGCCGCCGCCAGCGGCCCGTCGAAGTCCAGCTCCCCCGTCGTGCGGAGCGCCGTCTCGAAGAATTCTTCCATCCGGTCGCCGCACACCTCCGCCACGATGTCCTGGATCCCCCCCTCGGGGAAGCCCACGTCGCGCAGCCCGTAGCGCTCCCACAGGATGCGCAGCACGTCGTCCAGCGAGCGCCGGTTGCGGGTGGTCTCCCGGATCCGCAGGTCCAGGAGCATCGCCACCATCGCCCCCTTGTGGTAGTAGGAGATGGTGGCGTTGGGCGTGTTCTCGTCCTGGCGGTAGTACTTGATCCAGGCGTCGAACGACGCGTCCTCCAGCGTCTGCTCCAGGCGGCCGGGGAGCGTCTGGAGGTGGGCGATGGCGCCGCCCGTCCGCTCCAGGTAGCGTTGCGGAGTCATCACCCCCGCGCGGCGGAGGAGGACGTCCGTGTAGTAGGTGGTGAACCCCTCCACGACCCACAGGCTGCGGGTGTAGTTCTCCCGCGTGTAGTCGAAGGGGCCCAGCGCCGCCGGGCGGATCCGCTTGCCGTTCCACACGTGGAAGAACTCGTGCGCCACCAGCACGACGGCCCGCTCGTAGTCCATTCCCCGGAAGCCCCAGCGGTCCAGCACGATGGAGGTGGAGTTCCTGTGCTCCAGCCCCCCGTACTCCCCCGGGACGACGTGCAGGATGAAGGTGTACTCGTCGTACGGCAGCTCCCCCCCGAACAGCTCGCGCGTGGCCGCCACCACCTTCCGGGTGTCCTCCACCAGCCGGCCCATCTGCCGGTTGCCGCGCCCCCACACGGCGTAGCGGTGGGTCCTCCCCTCCTGCTCCCACTCCACCAGCTCGTGCGTCCCCATCTCCAGCGGACAGTCCACCAGCTCGTCGTAGTCCGCCGCGCGGAACACGCCCGCCGTCCCGGTCTTCCCCAGCCCGGTGGTGATCGTCCACCCTTCCGGCGCCTCCACCTCCAGCCGCACCGGGTCGCGCTCCCGCCCCGCCGCGTAGAGGAAGGTGCTGGCGCCGTTGACGTAGCCGTGCGAGGCGTCCAGGTGGCTGCTCCGCACCGAGAGCTCGTGCGCGTACACCCGGTAGCGCACCCGCAGCGCGCCGTCCGCCGGGGCCTCCACGCGCCAGGTCAGCTTGTCCGTCTTGGTCCAGCGCAGCGGCGCGCCCGCGCCGTCCTCCGCGCGCAGCGAGAGCACGTGCCGCGCGAACTCGCGCACCATGTACGAGCCCGGCGTCCAGGTGGGCATCACCAGGTCCACCGGCCCCGTCACGCCGTCCAGCCGCATCTCCACTCCGAAGGTCTGGGTGTGTGGCTCCGGCATGGTCAGGCGGTAAACGATCTCCGGCATCGCGTCAGAGGTCCCGATGGGTGCGGTGGGTGTCGAGCGCGAAAAAGAAAAGGGGCGGGCCGGGAGATCCGGCCCGCCCCCGGGCGGTCAGCGGGAATTTCGGCGGCCCCGCAGGGCGAGCCCCACCAGCGCCCCGGCCAGCACGCCGGCCCCGATGGCGCCGGGCTTCGCGAAGCGGCGCAGCGGCGACTCGCGCGCGATGCTCCCGGCGATGAAGAGCACGTTGGCCGGGCGCTCCGCCAGGCGGCGCATCAGGTACGGGTACCACGAATCCCCGAAGGGCACGTACACGCGGACGTTGTAGCCCTCCTCGTGAAGGCGCGTCTGCAGGTCGCGGCGGATCCCGTAGAGCATCTGGAACTCGAAGGCGTCCTTGGTCACCCCGTGCTCCCAGGCGAAGCGCCGCGTCGCGTCGATGATCGCCTCGTCGTGCGTGGCGATGGCCGGGTACGCCCCGCGCGCCAGCAGCGTCTTCATCTCCTCCACGAACATGCGGTCCACGTCCGCCTTGTCCTGGTACGCCACCGCCTCCGGCTCCTTGTACGCCCCCTTCACCAGGCGCACCCGGGCCCCCAGCGCCAGCATCCGCTCCAGGTCCTCCGGGGTGCGGTACAGGTAGGACTGGAGCACCGTGCCCACGTTCTTGAAGCCGTCCGCCCAGAGCGCCTCCACCAGCGCCACCGTGCGCTCCGTGTACTCCGACGACTCCATGTCCAGCCGGACGAAGATCTCCCCCTCGCCGTTCCCCAGCTCGCGGCCGCGCTGGAGCACCCGCTCCACGTTGGCGCGGCAGAAGTCCTCGTCGATGTCCAGCCCCAGCTGCGTGGGCTTGATGGACA
The DNA here is from genome assembly GCA_040752145.1 of Gemmatimonadota bacterium. Taxonomy (GTDB): domain Bacteria; phylum Gemmatimonadota; class Gemmatimonadetes; order Longimicrobiales; family Longimicrobiaceae; genus JAFAYN01. The sequence continues at coordinate 1,120 of JBFMFL010000459.1, read as the reverse complement.
GGTTGGCGTCGATCCCCTCCGAGGCGATCCGCTCCAGGATGTGGACCGCCATGTCGGTCGCCGCCTCGGCCTCGTCGCGGCTGGCCACCGACTCGCCCAGGAAGTCCAGCGACACGCTGAGGTCGGCCCGGTTCAGCTCGCGCGCGGCCGCCACCGCGTCGTCCACCGTGTCGCCCGCGACGAAGCGCTCCGCCATGTGGCGGGCGACGGGCACGCCGGTCACGAGGCGCTGGGCAGCGCGGCTCCCGCTGAGGTAGAGAAGGCTCTGTCTGAGCATCCGGTGGTCTTCCGCCCGGGGCGGTGTGTAGCGGTGATGGGTGTGGGCGGCGGGGGGCCGCGGGGCGTCAGCCGCCCGCGGCCCGGGCGCGGATCGCCTCGTCCAGGACCTGCTTGACGCGCACGAGCGGCCAGGCCTCCAGGGCGTCGCGAGCCGCCTCCTCCGTGGGGCCCGGTTCCAGGTCGCCGGTCTCCAGGTGCCCCATGACCGCCGTGCCGTTCCGCGACCAGCGGACGAACACCAGGTACGCGGCGAAGGGCCGGTCCGGGTCGTCCGCGGCGTCGGTCTCCACGGCCACGGTGTACGGCTCCCCGTCCGCGCCCTCGAACGCGGGCGAGCGGCCGTGCACGGCGCGGTAGCCTCCCAGCGTCGTGTCCTCCGTCCCCTCCGGGGCTACGGGGTTCAGCCGGTCCTCGGATCCCCTGAAGAACATGGCCGGCAAGGTACGTCCGGCCGCCGCTCCCCACAAGGCCGGCTCCGGGTGGTTTTCCGCCTCTCGATTTGCAGGCGTGCCGCGGGTTGTCTAGCTTCTCCGTCCGGCTTTTTCGACGGCACTGCTTTGACGGCTTCACTGCCGGTTCGGGCGTGCCCCCGGCTGCGCCGGGGTCGGGCTGCGGCTCCGTAACGCACGATACGACCGTGCGTAACGGAGGCGAGCCCCGGCAAACTGCCGCCGGGTCTCGCCGCTTCGCGCTCGCATCCCTCACGCGGGGCTGGAGCTGGCGTCCGCGGGGGCCCCCTCCCCCGGCCCCTCCCCCGCAAGCAGGGGAGGGGAGAACTGCTTCGCGCTGTTGTAGTTGCCCCCTCTCCCAGAATTGGGAGAGGGTGGCGAGCCTCAAGCGA
>JBFMFL010000458.1:0-4211 GCA_040752145.1 Gemmatimonadota bacterium | reverse complement strand
GAGGGGGCGACGCTGTTCATGACGCTGCTGGCCGGCTGGCAGGCGCTGCTCTCCCGGTACTCCGGGCAGGACGACGTGGTGGTGGGCACGCCCATCGCGGGGCGCAACCGGCGCGAGACGGAGGGGCTGATCGGCTTCTTCGTCAACACGCTGGCCCTGCGTGCCCGCCTGGCGGCGGACCCCACCTGGAGCGGGCTGCTGGAGCAGGTGCGGGAGGAGACGCTGGGGGCGTACGACCACCAGGACCTCCCCTTCGAGCGCCTGGTGGAGGAGCTGGGGGTGGAGCGCAGCCTCGCCCACACCCCCGTGTTCCAGACCACGTTCACCCTCAACCTCTTCGACGGCGAGAGCGGCGAGCAGCTGGAGCTCGGGGCGCTGGGCCTGGGGGCGTTCGGCGGAGGGGGAGGCGTCGCCAAGTTCGACCTGGACCTGGTCTTCGCCGACGCGGGGGAGGGGCTGGGCGGCACGCTCATCTACAAGCGGGCCCTGTTCGAGCCCGCCACCATGGCGCGCATGGCCGGGCACCTGGAGGCCGTGCTGGAGGGCATGGCGGCCGACCCGCGGCGCCGCCTCTCCGACGTGCCGCTGCTGCGCGGCGCGGAGCGGGAGCGCCTGCTCGCCGCGTCCGCCCCGGCGGCGGACTTCCCGCGGGCGTGCGTCCACGAGCTGTTCGCGCGCCAGGCGGAGCGCACCGCGGACGCGGCCGCCGTGTCCTTCGAGGGCGAGACGCTCACCTACGCGGAGCTGGACCGCCGTGCGAACCGTCTCGCCCACGCCCTGCGCCGCCGCGGCGTGGGCCCCGAGGTCCGCGTGGCGGTCTGCGCCGAGCGCTCGGCGGAGCTGGTGGTGGCGCTGCTCGCCGTGCTCAAGGCGGGCGGCGCGTACGTCCCCATCGACCCCGCCTACCCGGCGGAGCGCATCGCCTACCTGCTGGAGGACTCCGGCTGCGCGGCCGTGCTGGTGCAGGAGCACCTGCGCGGGCTCCTGGGCGAGACCCGGATGGAGGCCATCGCGCTCGAGGAGGCGCTGGAGGAGCCCGGCCCGGGGGAGACCGCGCCGGAGGTGGAGGTGGACCCGGGGAACGCCGCGTACGTGATCTACACCTCGGGCTCCACGGGGCGCCCCAAGGGGGTGGTGGTCACGCACGCCAACGTGTCGCGCCTGTTCGCGGCCACCGACGCCTGGTTCGGCTTCGGCGAGCGCGACGCGTGGACGCTCTTCCACTCCTACGCCTTCGACTTCTCGGTGTGGGAGATGTGGGGCGCGCTGCTCTACGGCGGGCGCCTGGTGGTGGTGCCCTGGGAGACCAGCCGCGACCCGGAGGCGTTCTACGCGCTGCTGGCGCGCGAGGGCGTCACCGTGCTGAACCAGACCCCCTCCGCCTTCCGGCAGCTCGCCGCGGTGGAGGAGGGCCGGGGCGCGTCCGCCGACCTGGCCCTGCGCTACGTGGTCTTCGGGGGCGAAGCGCTGGATCCGGGGACCCTGCGCGGGTGGATGGAGCGGCACGGCGAGGACCGGCCGCTGCTGGTGAACATGTACGGGATCACGGAGACCACCGTCCACGTCACCTACCGGCCGGTGCGCCGGGCGGACGTGGAGGCGGGGGAGCGGAGCCCCGTGGGCGAGGCGATCCCGGACCTCGGCGTGCGGGTGCTGGACCGGTGGGGGAGCCCGGTGCCGGCCGGCGTGCCCGGGGAGCTGTACGTGGGCGGCGCGGGGGTGGCGCGCGGCTACCTGGGGCGGCCGGAGCTGACGGCGGAGCGCTTCGTCCCGGACCCGTTCGCCGCGGAGCCGGGTGCGCGGCTGTACCGGAGCGGCGACCGGGCGCGGTGGCTCGCCGAGGGCGAGCTGGAGTACCTGGGGCGCACCGACGCGCAGGTCAAGATCCGCGGCTTCCGCATCGAGCCGGGGGAGATCGAGGCCGTGCTGTGCCGCCACCCCGGGGTGCGGGAGGCGGTGGTGGCCGTGCGCGAGGACGCACCGGGCGACCGGCGCCTGGCGGCCTACGTGGTGCCGCAGGAGGGCGCGCAGCTCTCCACGGCCGATCTGCGGGCGTTCGTCCAGGAGCGGCTGCCGGAGCACATGGTGCCGGCGGCGTTCGTGGTGCTGGAGGCGCTTCCCCTGACCGCCAACGGCAAGGTGGACCGTCGCGCGCTGCCGGCGCCGGACCGCGGGACCGCTCCGGACGCGTACACCGCGCCGCGCACCCCCGCCGAGGAGGTGCTGGCGGGGATCTGGGCCGAGGTGCTGGGGGTTGAGACGGTCGGCGTCGAGGATAACTTCTTCGCGCTGGGCGGCCACTCGCTGCTCGCGACGCAGGTGATCTCGCGGGTGCGGGCGGCCTTCGGGGTGGAGGTGCCGCTGAAGGCGCTCTTCGAGGCGCCCACCGTGGCGGGGCTGGCCGGACGCATCGAGGCGCTGCGCGGCGACGGCGCGCTGCTGGCGCCGCCCATCCTGCCGGTGCCGCGCGACGGCTCGCCGCTGCCGCTGTCGTTCGCGCAGCAGCGGCTGTGGGTGGTGGACCGGATCGAGCCGGACAGCGCCGCCTACAACATGCCGTCCCCGCTGCGCCTGCGGGGCGCGCTGGAGCTGCCCGTGCTGCGTGCGAGCCTGGACGCGCTGGTGCGCCGGCACGAGTCGCTGCGGACGGTATTCCCGGAGGAGGGCGGCAGGCCCGTGCAGGTGGTCCGTCCCGCCGTCCGGGTCCCGCTGCCGACGGTGGACCTGCGGGGCCTGCCTGAGGAGGCGCGGCAGGCGGAGGCGAAGCGGCTCTCGGGCGCGGAGGCCATGCGGCCGTTCGACCTGGCGCGCGGCCCGCTGCTGCGCGGCACGCTGGTGCGGCTGGGCGAGGAGGACCACGTGCTCCTCTTCAACCTGCACCACATCGTCAGCGACGGCTGGAGCATGCAGGTGCTGGTGCGCGAGGTCTCCACCTTCTACGCCGCCTTCGCCCGCGGAGAGGCGGCAGACCTGCCCGAGCTGCCGGTGCAGTACGCCGACTTCGCCGTGTGGCAACGCGAGTGGCTCAGCGGGGAGGTCCTGCAGGCGCAGATCGGCTTCTGGAAGGAACGGCTGGGCGGCGCGCCCCCGCTGCTGGAGATCCCCACGGACCGCCCGCGCTCCGCGGCCCGGGGCGCGCAGGGGGGAAGCCATCACTTCGTCCTGTCTCCCGAGCTGTCGGACGGGCTGCGGGCGCTCTCGCGCGCGGAGGGAGCGACGCTGTTCATGACGCTGCTGGCCGGGTGGCAGGCGCTGCTGGGCCGCTATGCCGCGCAGGAGGACGTGGTGGTGGGCACCCCCATCGCCGGGCGCAACCGGCAGGAGACGGAGGGGCTGATCGGCTTCTTCGTCAACATGCTGGCCCTGCGCGCCGACCTGGGGGGAGACCCCACCTGGGGGGAGCTGCTGGGGCGGGTGCGGGAGACGGCGCTGGGGGCGTACGACCACCAGGAGCTCCCCTTCGAGAGGCTGGTGGACGAGCTGGGCGTGGAGCGCAGCCTGGTACACTCGCCCGTCTTCCAGGTCGGCTTCGGCCTGCAGAGGTCCGGGAGGGAAGACGGCGGGCTGGAGCTGGGCGAGCTGCGCCTGGAGCCCTTCGGCAAGGGGGAGCTGCTGGCACAGTTCGACCTGGACCTCACCCTGCTCGACACGGCGGAGGCCCTGGGCGGCGCGCTGGACTTCCGCCGGGCGCTGTTCGACGCCGCCACGGTCGAGCGCATGGCCGGGCACCTGGCCCTCGTGCTGGAGGCCATGGCGGCCGGGCCGGGGCAGCGCCTCTCGCAGCTGTCCCTGCTGCGTGGCGCCGAGCGCGAGCGGGTGCTGGAGGCGTGGAACGCCACGGCCGCCGACTTCCCCCGCCACGCCTGCATCCACGACCTCTTCGCCGCGCAGGCCGCGCGCACGCCCGCAGCCGCGGCGGTGCGCTTCGAGGGGCGGAGCCTTAGCTACGCCGAGCTGGAGGGGCAGGCCAACCGCCTGGCGCACCTGCTGCGCAGCCGTGGCGTCGGCCCCGAGACCCGCGTGGGCATCGGCGTGGAGAAGGGGCCCGAGATGGCCCTGTGCATCCTGGGCGTGCTCAAGGCCAGCGGCGCCTACGTCCCGCTGGACCCCGCCTACCCGGCCGAGCGCTGCGCCACCATGCTGCGCGACTGCGGGGCCGCCCTGCTCCTGACGCAGGCGCACCTGGCCGGGCACTTCTCCGGGGCCGGCGT
>JBFMFL010000457.1:0-4230 GCA_040752145.1 Gemmatimonadota bacterium | reverse complement strand
ACGCCGTCCGCCGCGAGCGAGGGGAGCAGCAGCGGCCCCGCCACCCCGCCCACGAGCAGCCACACCGCGAGCGCCGCCGCGACCAGCGCGCCGAAGCGCCCCCACGTCGTGCCGCGCGTCCACGAGCGCCGGCCTTGCATCCCACACCTCCTGTCAGCCCGGGACCCGCCGTTCGCCGTTCCCGCAGTACCCACAAAAAGTTGTAACGGAGGGAGACAGCCGGGCAGTTTCGGCTGGCTCACTCCGGCGAAGGGAGACACGGGGCAGTTTCCGTGGCTCCCGGAGCCCGCGTAGGAAACAGGCCGGCAGTTTGGCCTGGTTCCGGAGCGGCCCGCCGGATCCCGAACAAACGCGATCAGGACAGCCGAAACATCAACTCGCCACCACGGGAGCAGGCTTGGGCCGCGTGTACTCCTCGATGCCGAACCCCATGAACAGCGTGCCCACCACCAGCACGGCCCCGGTCCAGAACGGCACCCCGGCCCCCAGGTGGTCGAACGCCCACCCCGCCCAGAGCGGCGCCAGCACCCGCGCCATGCCGCCGAAGCTCTGCTGCACCCCCATGTAGACCCCGCGCTCGAACGGCGGGATCAGCCGCGACAGGATCGCCGTCACGCACGGAAAGGTGAACGCCGTCCCCAGCGGCACCAGCGCCAGCGCCCCCATCAGCGCCAGCACGCGGAACTGCACGTCCACCACCCCCAGCGAGCCGGGGAGCCCGGACAGGTCCAGCGTGGTCCCGCCCGGCACCATCCAGGTGAGCGGCAGCAAGGTCAGCCCCGCGGCCAGCAGCGTCTGCCCCACCCGCGACAATCTCGCCTCCCCCAGCCTGTCCACCGCCTTGCCGAGGACCACCGCGCGCGCCAGCACCGAGATGATGCCGTTGTACGCGTACACCCAGCCGATGGTCTTTTCCGTGACCCCGTAGCGCAGCGCCAGGAACAGCGCCAGCAGCGCCGTCATCATCTGGAAGGCGCCCATCCCCACGGCGTAGATCCAGATCATCCGCGGCGCCGGCTCGCCGGGGTGGGTGAGGGCGTGCCACACCGCCTGCCGCGGCCGGCGCGCCCCCGCGCCCGCCGCCCGCGCCCCCGCCACGTCGTGCGACTCGGCCAGGTAGAACCAGGCGAACACCATGTTGGCGACGCACAGCCCGGCGGCGATCAGCCCCGGGGCGTGCTCGCTGATCCCCATGCTGAACGAGCCGATGACGGGGCCGATGGTGACGCCCACGTTGGTGGCGGCGGAGAGCCACCCCAGGCTCTTGGCGCGGTTCTCCGGCTCGGTGGCGTCGGCGACGTACGCCTGGATCACCCCCACCGTGCCGCCCCCCGCGCCCTGCACCAGCCGCGACAGCAGCAGCACCCAGAGCGAGCCGGCGTACGCGAAGATCACGTAGGCGATGGCCGAGGCGCCCAGCCCCACCAGCAGCGCCGGCCGCCGCCCGAAGCGGTCGGAGACGCGCCCCCAGAGCGGGGCGCTGAGGAGCTGCGCCACCGCGTACGACGACACCAGGACCCCCACCACCAGCCCGCCCCCGCCCAGCTTCACGGCGTAGAAGGGGAGCAGGGGGAGCACCATCAGGAGCCCCACCATGTCCACGAACGCCGTGACCATGAGCACGGCGAGCTTGGCGAAGGACTTATCCAGGGATCACCTGCGGGGCGGGGCGGCGGGTCGTCATGGGCGCCAATGTACCCCCCTCCCGGACCCGGGCGAAAGCCCCGTGCAGCACCCCTCCCGCCTCAGGCGGCGGACGGGCTCCCGGCCTCCTCGCCTACCAGCGCGGGGACGGCCACGGCGCGCGGGACCAGGTGGGCGATGGAGTTGGCGTAGTAGCGCAGCAGCGCCAGCTCCTCCTGTCGGGCCACGAACAGCCCCTCCGCGTCCTCGTCCACCAGGCGGCGCAGCACCAGCATCCGCAGCCCCACGGCCAGCGCGTAGTCGCGGTCGCGCCGGGGCACGTAGATGCGCGCCCCCGCGGCCTCCAGCTCGCCGATGAGCCGGTGCAGCTCGGCCTTGAGCTCCAGCTCGCTCCAGGCGCGCCGCGGGGCCCGCACGAACACCGTGGCCGCCAGCGCCACGGGGACCACGGGCACCGTGCGCCCCACGGCGTCCATCAGCGTCCTCCCCAGCGCCTCCACCGCCGCGAAGCGCTCCTCCCTGGGGAGCGCGGCGAAGTCCACGCGGTGCCCGGCGGCGTAGGCGCGCATGGACACCGGCGTGCCGAAGTTGACGCAGGCGTAGCCGAAACGGTACCAGCGATTGCGGGCGGCGAGCAGCAGGTTGCGGCCCACGAAGCGCAGCGTGTTCGCCACGGTGCGGGCGGCGCCGGGCCTCGGCGCGCCGGGGTCCAGGTCCAGCAGCAGGGTGCGGTCCTCCAGCACCCGGTCGTAGTTGATCCCCACGGGGATGAACACCAGGTCGCGCCCGCGCGGCTCCCAGGAGCGCACCAGGTAGTCCAGCAGCCCCAGCTTGGGCTGCCGCAGCCGCCCGTCGCGGCTGAGGCCCCCCTCCGGGTACACCGCCTGGGTGACGCCCGCGGCGGTGGCCATGGCCACGTAGCGCTCCAGCACCCGGCGGTACAGCTCGTCGCCGGAGCCCCGCCGCACGAAGTACGCGCCCATGGAGCGGATGAGCATGTGCAGCGGCCAGATGCGCGCCCACTCGCCCACGGCGTAGCTGAGCGCCGCCCGCTTGGCGGCCAGGTACCCCACCAGCACGTAGTCCATGTTGCTGCGGTGGTTCATCACGAACACCACCGTGGAGCCCCGCTCGATGGCGGCCAGCCCGTCCTCGTCGGCGTACCCCAGCCGCACCCGGTACAGCAGCCGCGCCACGCGGCGGCCGGCCCAGTATCCCACGCGGAAGTACAGGTACGCGTTGAAGGCGGGGACGATCTCGCGGGCGTAGCGCTCCACGCGCGCCACCACCACCTCGCGCGGCATGCCGTGCTCGCGGGCGTGCGCGTCCACCGCCTCCATCACCCGCGGGTCGTACACCAGCCGGTCGATGAGCACCTGCCGGCGGGTGAGCTTGAAGGGCGGGAGCTCGAAGGGGAGGCGGGTGTTGATCTCCTCGATCACCCGGTTGGTGCGCTGCCGCACGAACCAGCGGGCGCCGGGCACCAGCATCCGCTCCAGCACCGCCCACGCGGCCAGCGCGGCGAGGAGGAGGACCAGCCAGAGGGGGAGGAGGACGGCCTGCGTCATGGGCGGACGCTCCGGGGAGGGGGTCGAGCGGCGGCACGGGCGCCTGCGAGCAAGGTAATGCGGCCGCGGGGGATGCGGAACGCCGGCCGTTCCCGCCCCGGCGCGCGGCACCGGGCCCCCGCCTTGCGGGTACGGAGCCGGTCCGCGGCCCGCCGGGCCGCCCGCAGCCCCTCTCGACCGTGCCCGACGATGCTCCCCATCCCCCGCCGCGGGCGCGCCCCGGCCGCCGCGCCGCGCACCCTGGCGCTCGCGCTGCTGCTCGCGGGCGCCGCCTGCTCGCGCGCCCCCGCCCCGCCCGCGGAGAGCGCGGCCGGCGTGCCGGTGCCGCGCGCCGCGCCCGGCGTCCCGGCCGACTCCTTCCCCGCCCCGTCGCGCCCGGTGGCCGGCATCGTCACCGACACCTGGAGCAGCGAGGACGCGCGCGACCGCGCCGGCGAGGCGGAGCGGGTGATGCGGCTGCTGGGCGTGGGCCCGGGGATGCGCGTGGCCGACGTGGGGGCGGGGAGCGGCTACTACGTGGCGCGGCTGTCGCCGCGGGTGGGGCCCACGGGGCGGGTGTACGCGCAGGACATCGTGGCGGACTACCTGCGCAGGCTGGGCGACCGGGTGCGGCGCGAGGGGCTGGGCAACGTGACGCTGGTGCTGGGCGACCCGCACGACCCGCGGCTCCCCCGCGACTCCGTGGACCTGGCGCTGCTGGTGCACATGTACCACGAGGTGGAGCAGCCGTACGCCCTGCTCCACAACCTGCGCCCCGCCCTGCGCCGGGGCGCGCGGGTGGCCGTGGTGGACCTGGACCGCCCCACCGGACGCCACGGGACGCCGCCCGCGCTGCTGCGCTGCGAGATGGCGGCGGTGGGCTACACCCCCGCCGCCTTCCACGACCTGGGCCCGGAGAGCGGGTACCTGGCCGTGTTCGAGGCGCCCGCCCCCGGGGCGCTCCCGGCGCCCGGCTCCATCCGCGCCTGCCCGGCGCCCGGCGCGGGAGCGGGCCGGTGACGCTGCCGCGCGACCCCTG
>JBFMFL010000456.1:0-4289 GCA_040752145.1 Gemmatimonadota bacterium | reverse complement strand
TCCCCCCCCCGGGCACCGCGCGGGCGCTGCGCGGCGCCGCGCCGCGGGAGGGGGCGACGCCGTTCATGGCGCTGCTGGCCGCCTGGCAGCTGCTCCTGGCCCGCTACTCGGGGGAGGAGGACGTGGTGGTGGGCTCCCCCATCGCCGGGCGCACCCGCGCTGAGACCGAGGGGCTGATCGGCTTCTTCGTCAACACGCTGGTGCTGCGCAGCGACCTGGGCGGCGACCCCACCTTCCGCGATCTGCTGGGCCGGGTGCGGGAGACCACGCTGGGCGCCTTCCAGCACCAGGACCTCCCTTTCGAGCGCCTGGTGGAGGAGCTGCAGCCGGAGCGGAGCCTGGCGCACACGCCGCTCTTCCAGGTGGCGTTCGCCTTCGAGACCGCGGCCGGAGCCGGGGAAGCGCTGCGCCTGGACGGGGTGGAGACGGCGCCGCTGGCGAGCGGCCCGCGGGTGGCCAAGTTCGACCTGAGCCTGAGCCTCGCCCAGGCGGAGGAGGAGATCGCCGGGGAGCTCGTCTACCGCGCGGACCTGTTCGAGGACGCCACCGCCGGGCGCATGGCGGGGCACCTGGAAGCGCTCCTGGAGGCGCTGTCCGCGGCGCCGGAGCGGCGCGTGTCGGAGGCGTCGCTGCTGCGCCCGGCCGAGCGCGAGCAGGTGGTGGAGACGTGGAACCGGACCGGGCGGCCGTACCCGCGCGGCGTGGGGATGAACGAGCTGTTCGAGGCTCAGGTGGCATCCCGCCCCCACGCGCCCGCGCTGGTCTGGGGCGACGTGGAGCTGACCTACGCCGAGCTGGACGCGCGGGCGAACCGCCTCGCCCGACACCTGCGCGGCCTCGGCGTCGGGCCCGATGCGCGGGTCGGCGTGCTGCTGGAGCGCGGCGTGGAGCTGGTGGTCTCCATCCTGGCGGTCGTCAAGGCCGGCGGCGCCTACGTCCCGCTCGACCCCGGCTACCCCGCCGAGCGCCTGCGCCTGATGCTGGAGGACAGCGGCGTCCGCGTGCTCCTCACCCGCTCGGATCTCGCTTCGGCGGCCGAGGGCGTCGGGCCGTCCGTCGTCCGCCTCGACGAGGTAGCCGGCGCGCTCGCGTCGCTCCCAACGGAGCCGATCCAGAGCGGTGTCGACCCGGAGAACCTGGCGTACATCGTCTACACGTCCGGCTCGACCGGCCGCCCCAAGGGCGTCATGGTCGCCCACCGCCACGTCGTCCAGCTCGTCTGCGAGACGGACTACGTCCGCTTCGGCCCCGGCGACCGAGTCGCGCAGGCCAGCAACGCCAGCTTCGACGCGCTGACCTTCGAACTCTGGGGCGCGCTCCTCAACGGCGCCACCCTGGTCGGCATCCCCCGCGACGTGCTGTTGTCGCCGCCCGCCTTCCGCGAGACGCTGCGGAAAGAGCGCATCACAACGCTGTACCAGACCACCGCGCTGCTCAACCAGCTGTCCCGCGAGCAGCCGGACGTCTTCGCCCCGCTCCGGGAAGTGCTCTTCGGCGGGCAGGCCGTGGACGCCGACAGCGTGCGGCGGCTTCTGAGGGCCGGCAAACCCCGGCGGTTGCTGCACATGTATGGGCCGACCGAGACGACGGCGTGGTGCTCGTACGAGAACGTGGAGCACGTTGCAGACGACGCGCTGACGGTCTCCGTCGGACGGGGGACGGGCAACCAGCGCATCTACCTGCTGGACGCCACACTGAACCCGGTGCCGGTCGGCGTGGCGGGCGAGGCGTACGTGGGCGGCGACGGCGTGGTGCGCGGCTACCTGGACCGGCCGGCGCTGACGGCCGAGCGCTTCCTCCCGGACCCGTTCGCTGCGGAGCCGGGCGCGCGGATGTACCGCACCGGCGACCGGCTGCGCTGGAGGGCGGACGGGCGCCTGGAGTTCATCGGGCGCGTGGACGAGCAGGTCAAGGTGCGCGGCTTCCGCATCGAGCCGGGGGAGATCGAGGCGGCGCTGACCGCCCACGCCGACGTGCGCGAGGCGCGGGTGATCGTGCGGGAGGACGTGCCGGGCGAGCAGCGCCTGGTGGCCTATGTGGTGGGCCGGGCGGACGCGGACGGGCTGCGCGACCACCTGCGCCAGGGCCTGCCGGAGTACATGGTGCCGGGCGGGTTCGTGACGATGGAGTCGCTGCCGCTGACGCCCAACGGCAAGCTGGACGTCAGGGCGCTGCCGGCCCCGGAGTACGCCTCGGCCGACCGCTACGTGGCGCCGCGGACCCGCACCGAGGAGGTGCTCGCCGGCATCTGGGCCGACGTGCTCCACCAGGAGCGGATCGGCGTGACGGAGGACTTCTTCGCGCTGGGCGGGCATTCCCTGCTGGCGACGCAGGTGGTCTCGCGGATCCGGGAGGCGCTGGGGGTGGAGGTCCCGCTGCGCGCGCTCTTCGAGTCGCCCACGGTGGCCCGCCTGGGCGCGCGGGCCGACCAGCTCCTCCGTGCCGGCGCGGGCGTGCAGCTTCCACCGCTGCGGCCGGCGCCGCGGGAGGGGCCGCTCCCGCTTTCCTTCGCGCAGCAGCGGCTCTGGTTCATCCACCAGCTGGAGCCGCGGAGCCCCGCGTACAACATCCCCTCGCCACTGCGGCTGCGGGGGCGGCTCCGGCCGGGCGTGCTGGAGCGCGCGCTCACGGAGCTGGTCCGCCGGCACGAGTCGCTGCGCACCGTCTTCCGCTCCGCGGCGGGGGAGCCGGAGCAGGTGGTCCGCCCCGCCGGGCCCGCCGCGCTCCCCGTCGTGGACCTGCGCGGGATCGAGGCCGGGCGGCGCGAGGCGACGGTGCGGCGGCTGGCCGCGGAGGAGGCCGGGCGGCCGTTCGACCTCGCCCGGGGACCGCTGCTGCGCGCGGCGCTCCTCCGTGCAGGCGAGGAGGAGTGGGCGCTGCTCTTCACCGTCCACCACGTGGTGAGCGACGGGTGGTCCATGGGCGTGCTGGTGAGGGAGATGTCGCAGCTGTACCACGCCTTCGCCCGGGGCCTCCCCTCGCCGCTCCCCGAGCCGCGCCTCCAGTACGCCGACTACGCCGTCTGGCAGCGGGGGTGGCTCGCGGGGGAGGCGCTGGAGCGGCAGCTCGCCTTCTGGCGGGAAGCGCTCAGGGACGCCCCTCCGCGCCTGGAGCTCCCCGCCGACCATCCCCGTCCCGCGGCGGCCGGCGACCGTGCGGCGCAGCGCTCCCTGGCGCTTTCCGCGGAGACCTCGGAGGCGCTGCGGGCGCTCGCCCGCCGGGAGGGCGCCACGCTCTTCATGACCCTGCTGGCGGTGTACCAGGCGCTCCTCGCCCGCTGGTCCGGGCAGGACGACATCAGCATCGGGACCCCGGTGGCGGGAAGAGGCCTGCTGGAGCTGGAGCCGCTGATCGGCTTCTTCGTCAACATGCTGGTGATCCGCACCGGCCTGGCCGGGCGGCCGAGCGCCCGCGAGCTGCTGGGGCGGGTGCGGGAGGGCGTGCTGGCGGCGCAGGCGCACCAGGACCTCCCCTTCGAGCGGCTGGTGGACGAACTGCAGGTGGAGCGGAGCCTGGACCGCGCTCCGCTCTTCCAGGTCGTGTTCGCCCTCGCGGGCGCGGGGCCCGGCGAGGAGCGGCTGTCGCTGGGCGACGTGGAGGTGCATCCGCTCCACGCCGGCGAGACCACGGCCAAGTTCGACCTGAGCCTCGCGCTCCAGGACGGGGGCGAGACGCTGGCCGGCTCCATGGTCTACCGCACCGGCCTCTTCGAGGCCGCCACCGTCGAGCGGATGCTCGGGCACTTCCGCGCTCTCGCCGACGGCATCGCCGCCGCGCCCGACCGCCCCGTGGGCGAGATCGACCTCCTTTCCGCCGCCGAGCGGGCGCAGCTGGAGGCGTGGAACGCGACGGAGCAGCCCTGTCCGGCCGGCCGGCTGGTGCACGACCTGTTCGCGGCCCAGGCCGCGCGCGCCCCGGAGGCGCCCGCCGTCTCCTGGCGCGGCGAGCGCCTGACGTACGCCGAGCTGGACCGCCGCTCCGCCCGCCTGGCGGGCGCGCTGCGCCGGCGTGGCGTGGGCCCGGAGACCCGGGTGGGCGTCTGCCTGAGCCGCACGCCGGAGCTGCTGGTCTCGCTCCTGGGCGTGCTCAGGGCCGGCGGCGCCTACGTGCCGCTGGACCCCGCCTACCCGCGGGAGCGCCTGGGCTGCATGGTCGAGGACGCCGGCATCGCCCTGGTCCTCACCGAGTCCGCGCTGACGGACCGGGTCCCCGCGGGCGCGGCGGAGCCGTTCGTCCTCGACGCCGAGCGGGAGGCGCTGTCCGCGGAGCCGGAGCGCGCTCCGGCAGCA
>JBFMFL010000455.1:0-4307 GCA_040752145.1 Gemmatimonadota bacterium | reverse complement strand
GGCGCCGGCCCCCGTGAGGAGCGTGACGCCCACGAGCACGTTGAAAACGGACCCGGGGAGCGTCCCCGAGACCAGCGACAGCACCAGCAGGCACATGGCGAAGCCGAAGCCGACGGCGCTGCCGGCGGCGGCGCCCGCGGCGGCGAGTCCCGCGGTGATCTTGGCGAAGCGCTCGATCTGCATACCAGCTCCCTCCGTTCGGTTTACTTTGTTGCGCAAAGTCCTTCACGAAGGATGCAACGGCGGTGCCGGGATGTCAAGGGAGGCGGAACGGCCTACCTGCCGGCGACGCCGGGCGCGGCCTCCAGGGCGCGGCGGAGGCGTCGCGTCTCGTCGCGGAGCTGGCGCAGGCCGGCGAGCTTGTTGGCGCCCGCGGCCTGCATGCTGAACAGCACGGCGGCGGCGTCGGGGTCGGCGCGGAGGCGGGCCACGTCCACCCCCCGCGGGCTGACGTCGCCCAGGAAGGCGCGGCGCATGAACGGCAGCGCGCGCGCCATGGGGCCGGCGCCGGCGGTGACGATCTCGCGGAACTGCGCCTGCCGCTCGCCCTCGCTCTCCACGGCGGCGGCGTAGGCGGCGAGCCGGGCGCGCAGCGAGTCGCTGCGCACCAGCCGCAGGTCCCCGGTGCCGAGCAGCGCCTGGTAGTTGCCCGCGAGCGGCTGGAAGTTGGACGACCGCCCGCTCCGCCCGATCCACTCCACCAGCGAGTCGGCCGGGGGCGGGGGCGCGGTGCCGGTGAGCGCGTCCATGGCGCGGGCCGCCGACAACGCGGCGGCGCTGTCCGTGGCGATGGCCTCGTCCAGCCGGCGCTCGTTCTCGCGGGTGTCGGCGAGGAGCTGGTTCAGGTAGTCGCGCTCGCGGCCGCGCTCCTCGTGCCCCTGCCACCACGCCTGCGCCGCGAGCGCGCAGAGCACGCCCGCCACGATGGTGGCGAACTCGCGCAGCGCCGTGCGCCACCCGGCCACCGCCCCGGCCAGCACGGGGCCGCGGACGACGCGCACGGGCTCCGGGGGCGGCGCTCCGGGCGGATCCGCGGCTGGATCCTGAGCTGCGTCCGGAACTGCGGGCGGCACGGCGTGCTCGGTGGCGGACATGGATGGCGGATGGATCGGGGGATGCGCGCCGCGGGCCCGGAGGCCGCAGGGCCCGCGGCGCGCGGAGCCGCAAGAGGCATGCTGTCGGGCGGGGAGCCCGCGCGGGCTCGCGGGTGGAAGGGGACTTGCAGCCGGGCGGGGCCTGAACCGCCGACCCGAGACGCCATGCCCGCCGCAGAGATCCCCGCCAACGCACTGGTCATCCTGGTCGGGCCGTCCGGCTGCGGCAAGAGCACCTTCGCGCGCCGCCGCTTCCGCGACACGGAGGTGGTGTCCTCGGACGAGTGCCGGCGGCTGGTCTCGGACGACGAGGCGAACCAGGCCGCGACGGCGCAGGCGTTCGAGGTGTTCCACGCCATCCTCCGCGGGCGGCTGTCGCTGGGGCGCCTGGCCGTGGCCGACGCCACCAACCTGAGCCCCGGCGCCCGCGCCCGCCTGCGCGAGGAGGCCGCCCGCTGGGGCGCGCCCGCCGTGGTGCTGGCCCTGGACGTGCCGCTGGCGACCTGCCTGGCGCAGAACCAGGAGCGCGCCCGCCGGGTGCCGCCGGAGGTGATCGAGCTGCACTACGCGCAGTTCGCGGAGGCGAGGGGCGCGCTTGCGGCGGAGGGCTACGACGCGGTGCACGTCGTCGGGCCGGAGGCGGAGGTGGCGATCGGGCCGCCGGTGCGGAAGGCGCCGCCGCCGCGCACGGAGCCGTCGGAGCCGGGGCCGCCAGCGGCAGCCGTGGACGCGTCGGCGCCCGCGCCGCCCGGGCGCGTGGGTCTGCGCTCGCGGACGCGTCCGGTCGGGGGAGCGCCGCGGCCGTCCGGCGAAGCCGGCGGAGGAGGCCGCGGGCCGGGATGGAAGCCGGGAGGCTGAGCCGTTCCGCCGTTGCAGTTCCCGCAGTACCCCCCAAGTCCGTTGCGGAGGGAGACCCGCCGGCAGTTTGGCGGGGCTCACTCCGGCGGAGCGAGACACGGGGCAGTTTCCGTGGCTCGCGGAGCCCGCGCAGGAGACGGGCAGCAGTACCGCCCGGCTCCGGAGCGGCCCCGGACCTCGACGTCGAAGAACGCCTTACTTCCCCGCCCCGCTCAGGTAGTCCACGGCCATGTACGCCATGGTCCGCACGCCCACGGGCAGCGCCCCCTCGTCGGCAAAGAACCGCGGCGAGTGGTTGGCCGGCGCGCTCGCCGGGTCCTGCCCCTGCGGCACGATCCCCAGGAAGAAGAACATCCCCGGGACCTCCTTCTGGTAGTACGAGAAGTCCTCCGCGGCCGTGATGGGCAGCACCGTCCCGACCCGCTCCTCGCCCACGACGCGCGCCAGGGTGGGCGCCATGCGGGCCGTCAGCTCGGCGTGGTTGTAGGTGACGGCGGCCAGCTCGCGGATCTCCACCTCGGCCGTGGCCCCGGCGCTCTGCGCGATCATCGTGGCCGTGCGGCGGATGCGCTCGTGGGCCTCGCGCTGCATCCCGGGGTCGAAGGTGCGCACCGTCCCCAGCATCACCACGGAGTCGGGGATGATGTTCTGGCGGATGCCGCCCTGGATGCTGCCGATGGTGACCACGGCGGGCGCCACGGTGAGGTCGAGCTGGCGCGAGGGGATGGTCTGCAGCGCCCCAACGATCTGCGACGCGACGACGATGGGGTCCACCCCGCCCCACGGCACGGCGCCGTGCGTCTGCCGGCCGCGCACCACGATCCGCACGTTGTCGGCGGCGGCCATGGTGCCCAGCGGGCGGAAGTGCAGCGTCCCCACCGGCTGCGTCCACACGTGCATCCCGAACACGGCCTCGGGCCGGGGGTTCGCAAGCGCCCCCTCCCGGATCATCAGCCGCGCGCCGCCCTCCTCGCCGGCGGGCGGCCCCTCCTCCGCGGGCTGGAAGAGGAACAGCACGGTGCCGGGGATCCGCTCCCGCATCCCGGCCAGCACCTGCGCGGTGCCCATCAGCATGGCGGTGTGCAGGTCGTGCCCGCAGGCGTGCATCACCCCCACGTCCTGCCCGTTGTACGTGGTCCTCGCGACCGACCTGAACGGCAGGTCGGTCTGCTCGGTGACGGGGAGCGCGTCCATGTCCGCCCGCAGCGCCACCACGGGCCCGGGTCGCCCGCCGCGCAGCACGCCGACGACGCCGGTGTGGGCGACGGGGTGGCGGACCTCGATCCCCAGGCTGCGCAGGTGGTCGGCGACCAGCCTGCCGGTGCGCGTCTCGCGGTTGGACAGCTCCGGGTGCCGGTGGATGTCGCGCCGCCAGGCCACGACCTTCGGCTGCACCTCGGCGGCGCGGCGGTCCACCTCGGCACGGAGGGCGGCGCCGTCCTGGGCGGCGGCGGGCGCGGCGAGCGCCAGCGCGAGGAGGGCGAGTGCGGCGGCGAGGCGGACGGGATGGGCTCGGGAGGTCATCGCAAATCCGGAGGGCGGAGTCGGCGTCGGGGGAGATGTCCCGAAGGTTACGGCGGCGGCACGGACGCGTCAAACCGTTCCGCGGCCCGGACCTGGCGCATCGGGTGGAAACAGCATTGCAGCAATTACTTAGACACCGCGTTGCGGCCCGCGTCTTGCACCCCCCTGGCCTCCCCGCCCGGAGCCGGGCGGCCGAACCCGACAGACAGGAGGAATCCATGCGAGGCTACGGACGCGACTACAACGACCAGGAGCGGTACCTGAGCGGCGGAAGCGGGATCTACCGCGACCGGATGCGCCACAACCCCTCGTGGGAGGACCAGGCGTACGGCAACCGCGGGTACGACTCCGGCTTCCAGGGCGGCGGCTACGGCAGCAACCGCGGCATGGGGGGCGGCTACAGCGGCCGGAACCAGAACGACGACAATTGGCGCCGCCGCGAGTACATCGCGGGCGAGGGCAGCGTCCGCATGCGCTACGGGTCCGACTACAACGACTACGGCCAGGGCGACTACACCCACGGCGACTTCGGGCGCCAGCAGCCCATGCGCAACCGCGGCGCCTACGACCGCGACATGGGCGCGCAGGGCCGGGGCGTCTTCCAGCGCAACCGCGGCCACAGCGGCGCCGGCGGGTACGGCATGAGCCGGGGCAACGACTACGGCGGCGTCGGCAGCGGGCTGGGCAGCTACTCGGGCGGCCCGTTCAGCAACCCCACCAGCCGGGGCGACTTCTTCCTCGGGTACGGGGGTGCCAGCCGCCGCGGGTACTCACCGTTCTGGTGAGCCCGGCGGGTCCGACGGGATGAACCAGGGGCGCCGCGGCCCAGCC
>JBFMFL010000454.1:0-4308 GCA_040752145.1 Gemmatimonadota bacterium | reverse complement strand
GCACCTCGTCCAGCGACAGCCGCTCCTCGCGCGCGTCGGCGCGGTTCAGCGAGAAGATCACCTGGAAGACCGGGGAGTGCACCAGGCTGCGCTCCACGGCCAGCTCCTCCACCAGCCTCTCGAAGGGGAGGTCCTGGTGGTCGTACGCGGCCAGCGCGGTCTCCCGCACGCGTCCCAGCAGCTCCGTCCAGGTGGGGTCGCCCGAGAGGTCGGCGCGCAGGGGGAGCATGTTGACGAAGAAGCCGATCAGCCCCTCCACCTCGTGCCGGTTGCGCCCGGCGACGGCGCTGCCGACGACCACGTCGTCCTGCCCGGCGTAGCGCCCCAGCAGCGCCTGCCAGGCCGCCAGCAGCGTCATGAACAGCGTCGTCCCCTCGCGCCGGGAGAGGGCCCGCAGCGCGCGCGAGGTCTCCGGCGGAACGTGCAGCGGCTGCCGCGCCGCGTGCGGGGTGCTCCCCGTGCCGCGCGGCCGGTCCGTCGGGATCTCCAGCAGCGGGGGAGCCCCGGAGAGCCGCGTCTTCCAGAACCCGATCTGCGCCTCCAGCCTCTCGCCGCTGAGCCAGGCGCGCTGCCAGACGGCGAAGTCGGCGTACTGCACCGGCAGCTCCGGCAGGCGCGGCTCCTCGCCGCGCACGAAGGCGGCGTACAGCGCGCTGACCTCGCGCACCAGCACCTGCATGCTCCAGCCGTCGCCGACCACGTGGTGCAGGGTGAAGCACAGCACGTGGTCGTCCCCGGCCAGGCGCAGCAGGGTGCAGCGCAGCAGCGGCCCACGGGTGAGGTCGAACGGCCGGATCGCGTCCTCGAAGGCCAGGCGCTCCGCCTCGGCCTCCGCGTCCGGCGCGTCGCGCAGGTCCAGGACGGGAAGCGCGACGGGCGCGGGCGGGTGGATGACCTGCACGGGCGCGCCACCCTGCTCGGCGAACGTGGTGCGCAGCGTCTCGTGGTGCTCCACCAGCGCGTCCAGGCCGGAGCGCAGCGCCTCCACGTCCAGACGGCCCCGCAGCCGCAGCGCGAACGGCATGTTGTACGCGGCGTTTCCCGGCTCCAGGCGGTCCACCACCCACAGCCGCTGCTGCGCGAACGACAGCGGCGGCGGCTCCGTCCGCGAGACCCGCTCGATCGGCGGCGCCAGCGCGGTCCCGGCGCCGCGCAGGGCCTCGACGCGCGCGGCCAGCCCGGCCACCGTCTGGGCTTCGAACAGCGCCCGCAGCGGCACCTCCACCCCGAACGCCTGCCGCACCCGCGAGACCACCTGCATGGCCAGGAGCGAGTGTCCGCCCAGCTCGAAGAAGCTCTCCTCCACTCCCACCGTCTCCAGGCGGAGCACCTCCCCCCAGATCCCCCCCAGCACCTCCTCGGGGGGGGGGCGCGGCGCCAGGTGGGCCGCGCCCTCCTGCTCCGGCGCGGGGAGCGCCCACCGGTCCACCTTGCCGCTGGCGCTGAGCGGCAGCCGCTCCAGCAGGACGTACGCGGAGGGCACCATGTGCTCCGGGAGCCGGGTGCGCAGGCGCTCCCGCACCCCGGCCGCGGCCCCGTCCGCCCCCTCCTCCGGGACCAGGTAGGCCACCAGGCGCTTCTGCCCCGGCACGTCCTCCCGCACCAGGACGGCCGCCTCGCGCACCGGCCCCAGCTCCACCAGCGCCGCCTCCACCTCCGCCGGCTCGATGCGGAAGCCGCGGATCTTGACCTGCTGGTCCAGGCGGCCCAGGAACTCCAGCTCCCCGCCGGCGAGCCAGCGCACCCGGTCGCCGGTGCGGTACGCCCGCGCGCCCACGGGCCCGAAGGGGTCGGGGACGAAGCGCTCGGCGGTAGGGCCGGGGCTCGCGTGGTAGCCGCGCCCCACGCCCTCGCCCGCGATCCACAGCTCCCCGGCCACGCCGGGCGGCACCGGCTGCAGCGAAGGGTCCAGCACGTAGAGCCGCACGTTCCCCGTGGGCCTGCCGACGGGGAGGTTGCTCCAGCGGGAGCCGTCGTCGCCCGCCTCCAGCCGCAGCGTCGTGGAGGTGCAGGCCGTCTCCGTGAGCCCGAACACGTGCACCAGCGGGGTGTCCAGCAGCGCCCACTCGGCCAGGCGCTCGGGGAGCACCCGCTCCCCGCCCACGATCACCAGGCGCACGCTCGCGGGGAGGCGCCGCCCGTCCCGGGCCAGCTCGCGCACCCACTCGTGCCAGTAGGCCGTGGGCAGCTCGAAGGCGGTCACGCCGTGCCGCTCGATCGTCGCCAGCAGCTCCGCCGGCGAGAGCAGGTTGCCGCGCGAGAACACCACGGCGGCGCCGCTCGCCCACGCCGGGAACAGCTCCTCCACCACCACGTCGAAGCCGGGCGAGGCGAACTGGAGCACCCGGTCCCCGGCGCCGAGCCCCATGCGCGCGGCGAAGTCCACGGCGTAGCCGACCACCGCCCGGTGCTGAACCATGGCGCCCTTGGGCCGCCCGGTGGAGCCGGAGGTGTAGATCACGTACGCCAGGTTGTCGGGGGTGGGAGCGGGCCCGTGCTCCACCCCGTCGGCGGGGGCGAGGTCCCCGTCCACCCGCACGACCTCGCCGCCGAAGTCCGGCAGGGCGCCGGCGAGAGCGCCGGTGGTCACCAGCACGCGGGCGCCGCTGTCGGCCATCGTCCAGGCCAGGCGCTCGGACGGGTAGTCGGGGTCCAGGGGAACGTAGGCGCCGCCGGCCCGGAGCGCGCCCAGGATGGCCACGGCCATGCCGGGCCCGCGGGGGACGCAGATCGCCACGCGCGTCTCGGGGACGACGCCCCGCGCGCGCAGCGCGCCGGCCATGCGCCCGGCGGCGGCGTCCAGCTCGGCGTAGCTGAGGACCACCTCCTCGAACACCACCGCCGGCGCGTGCGGGGTGCGCGCCGCCTGCGCGGCGAACAGGTCGTGGACGCAGGCGCTCCGGGGGAAGTCGGCCGCGGTTGCGTTCCACTCCTCCAGCACCTGCGCGCGCTCGGCGCCGCGCAGCAGCGAAACCCCGGAGAGGCGGAGCCGCGGGTCGGCGGCCATGGCCTCCAGCGCCGCCTCCAGGTGCCGCCCCATGCGCTCCATGGTCGCGGCGTCGAACAGTGCCTCGCGGTACATCATCCCCACGACCAGCCCGTCGCCCCGGTCGAACACGGACAGGTCCAGGTCGAACTGGGCCGCTCGCTCTCCCCGTCCGACCGGCTCCAGCGTCAGCTCCCCGAGTTCCAGGCGCGGGTCCCGGGCGCCGGACGACTCGAGCGTGAAGCTCGTCTGGAAGACGGGGGTGTGGGTGAGGTCCCGCTCCACGGCCAGCTCCTCGACCATCCGGTCGAAGGGGAGCTCCTGGTGGTCGTACGCTCCCAGCGCCGTCTCCCGTACCCGGCCCAGCAGCTCGGTCCAGGTGGGGTCTCCCGAGAGGTCGGCGCGCAGCGGGAGCATGTTGACGAAGAAGCCGATCAGCCCCTCCACCTCCACCCGGCTGCGGCCGGCGATGGGGGTGCCCACCACCAGGTCCTCCTGCCCCGAGTACCTGGCGAGCAGCGCCTGCCAGCCGGCCAGCAGCGTGATGAACAGCGTCGTCCCCTCGCGTCGCGAGAGCGCCCGCAGGGCCCGCGACAGCTCCGGGGAGAGCCGGAAGGCGTGGTTCGCCGCGAGGGGGCTCTGTCCGGGGGCGCGCGGCCGGTCGAGCGGGATCTCCAGCAGCGCCGGAGCGCCGGCCAGCTCGCCTCTCCAGAACTCGACCTGCGCCTCCAGCGTCTCGCCGCTGAGCCACTCCCGCTGCCAGACGGCGAAGTCGGCGTACTGCACCGGCAGCTCCGGCAGCCGCGGCTCCTCGCCCCGGCTGAAGGCGGTGTAGAGCGCGGACACCTCGCGCACCAGCACCTGCATGCTCAAGCCGTCGCTCACCACGTGGTGCAGGGTGAGGCACAGCACGTGGTCGTCTTCGCCCAGGCGCAGCAGCCGCGCGCGCAGCAGCGGCCCCCGCTCCAGGTCGAAGGGGAGCAGCGCCTCCTCGGCGGCCAGGCGCCGCGCCCGGGCCTCCGCGTCCGGCGCGCCGCGCAGGTCGAGGACCGGGAGCGCCGCGGGGGCGGGCGGGTGGACGACCTGCACGGGCACGCCGGCGCGCTCCTCGAACGTGGTGCGCAGCGTCTCGTGCCGCTCCACGAGCGCGTCCAGGCTGGCCCGCAGCGCGTCCGCGTCCAGCGCGCCCCGCAGCCGCAGCGCGAAGTGCATGTTGTAGGCGGGGCTCCCCGGCTCGATCCGGTCCATCAGCCAGAGCCGCTGCTGCGCGAACGACAGCGGCAGCGGCCCCGTCCGCGGCACCCGCTCGATGGGCGGCGCGG
>JBFMFL010000453.1:0-4338 GCA_040752145.1 Gemmatimonadota bacterium | reverse complement strand
GGGTGTGGGGTGGGGGGGGGCGTGGGGCGGGCGGGGGGGGGGGGGGGCCGTCCCCCCCCCCCCCCCCCCCCTCCGTCGTTTGTTCGGCTGCCGTGCGTTGACGGTCGGGGACGGGCTGCTCTCCGGAAAGAGTTAATGCCACCCCGCCCCGGCCGCTCCCCAAACTCTTTCCTCCGACCAGCCCATCCCCTCCCTGGCGGGCATCCTCCCCCCGCCGGTGGTCGCCGCTACACCGCCGCGGGCACTTCCTGGAGGTGCGCGGCCACCTTGCGGGCGACCTCCCGCAGCGCCATCGCCGCGGGGGACTCGGGGGAGGCCACCACCACCGGGGCGCCCGCGTCGCCGCCAGCGCGCACGTCCATCTCCAGCGGCACGTCGCCCAGGAAGGGGACGCCGGTCTGCTCGGAGAGGCGCAGGCCGCCGCCCCGCCCGAAGATCTCGTAGCGCTGGCCGCAGCAGGGGCAGATGAAGCCGCTCATGTTCTCCACGATCCCCAGCACGCGCGTGTTGGTGCGCTCGAACATGCGGATGCCGCGGAGCACGTCGCCCGTGGACACGTCCTGCGGCGTGGTCACCATCACCACCCCGTCCACATTCACCGTCTGCACCAGGGAGAGCTGCGCGTCGCCGGTGCCGGGGGGCATGTCCACCACCAGGTAGTCCAGCTCGCCCCACTCCACCTGCTCCAGGAACTGCTTGAGGATGCCGGCGATCAGCGGCCCGCGCATGATGGCGGGCTGCTCCTCGTCCAGCAGGAAGCCCAGGCTCATCAGGCGCACGCCGTGCGCCTCCAGCGCCTCGATCTTCTCGGCGCCCTTGGTGCCGGTGACCGCGGGGCGGCGGTGCTCCCCGAACATCATGGGGACGTTGGGCCCGTACACGTCGGCGTCCAGCACGCCCACGCGGTGCCCCTCGGCGGCGAGCGCGGCGGCCAGGTTCACGGCCACGGTGCTCTTCCCCACCCCGCCCTTGCCGGAGCTGACCGCGATCACCCGGTCGATGTTGGGGAGGAGGTTGGGGTTGGGCTTCGGCGCGGGGACGGAGCCGGGCGCCTTGCGGTGCGGCTGCTGCGGCTGCGCGGCCGGCAGGGAGATGTCGATCTTGACCTTGCCCACGCCCTCCACCGCCTCGGCGGCGGCGCGGGCCTGGCGGACCAGCGTCCCCGGGTCGTCCGGCTGGAGCACGAAGCGGAAGCGGACGGTGCCGTCCTCCAGCACCTGGAGGTCGCGCACGCGCCCGCTGGAGACCACGTCGTCCCCGGTCTGCGGGTGGAGCACCCCGGCGAGGGCGGCGGCGAGGCGGCGCAGCGTCTGGTTGATTTCCACGTTCATCTGCAGAGATCCTCTCCGGCGTGCCCTGGAGGGCGCCGGCGGTCGGCGGATACAAAAAACCGACGCCCCTCCGGAGCGTCGGCCAGGCAGAGGGGCCGGGGCGCGGTCAGACCGCCTGGACCTCCCGGACCTCGGGGACGGCGGCCTTGAGGCGCCTCTCGATCCCCTGCTTCATGGTCATGGTGGAGATGGGGCAGGCGCTGCACGCGCCCATCAGCCGCACCTGCACGGTCCCTTCCGCGTCGTCGAACCCCACCAGCTCCACGTCGCCGCCGTCGGAGCGGAGCGCCGGGCGGATGGTGTCGAGCGTGTCCTCGATCCTGTCCAGGATGCTCATGCGGGCGGAACGGGTTGGAAGCGGTGGACTCGGGCCAAAGTTACCGGCGTGCACGGGCACGGTCAACCCGGCCCGGCCGCCCCGGCGCCTCCCTGTACGCCGCTCCCGGAACGCGGTTCCACCGCTTCCAGCACCCCTACCCCCCGGTCGAACCGTCCGCGCGGGCCGGCCTGCTCTCGACGCGCCGCCGGACGACAGTCAGCACGAGCATCAGCGCGACCACCCACGAGCGGATGCTCGCCTCGTTCGGCAGATCGGCGGCGGTGAGCAGCAGGTAACCAACTGCGACCGCTCCGAGGGCGATGGAAAGGTCGATGATCGAAAGCATCCCGGGCTTCCTGCGACTCGCCCATTCCACGAGGTAGACGCCCGCGAAGCCGGCACCCAGCGCGAGGCTGCCGAAACCCAGCCACTGGACGTAGGTAAACCGAACGGACCCCTCGCTCACGTAGTACAGAGGCGTGGCCGGCACGCTGAGAATCAGTGCGGCGAATACGCCGACTTGCCACACACGTCCGGTAGCTTGGTCCATCGCTGTGAGCGGGAAGATGGTTCCTGAGCTTCCACCGGGTTCCCGGGTCAGGGTGGAACGCGGCCGCCCTTCAGCAAAAGCAGCGAGACACCCCGGCGCCGAACGAGCCTCGAGCGACTTCCGCTTGGCCGGAAGACTTGTGCCACGTACGTTCCGCGCCAAGCAGGGATCTCCATCCCGGAATGGCCTGTTCCCTCCCGCAGGTTGGGAAGCCAGCCAGCGAACCGCACGTCCGGTGGCGGCACAGCGCCCCCGAGCATACTTTAGGGGCCTTCACACCGACCCAGGAGACCGTGATGAATTCCATACCCAACGTTCCCGAGCCGCGCAACGAGCCGGTGCTCTCCTATGCCCCGGGCACCCCGGAGCGGGCGGAGCTCAAGGCCACGATCGACCGCATGGCGGGAGAGCAGATCGAGATCCCCGTGATCGTGGGCGGGCGGGAGATCCGCACCGGGAACACGGCGCAGTCCGTGATGCCGCACGACCACGCGCACGTCCTGGCGACCTACCACCAGGCCGGCGAGGCCGAGGTCCGGCAGGCGATCGACGCGGCCAAGGAAGCGCAGCGCGACTGGGCGCGCTGGCCGTGGGAGGAGCGCGCGGCGGTGTTCCTGCGCGCGGCGGAGCTGCTGGCCACGCGCTACCGCCCCATCCTCAACGGAGCCACCGTGCTGGGGCAGAGCAAGACGGCGCACCAGGCGGAGATCGACGCAGCGTGCGAGCTGATCGACTTCTTCCGCTTCAACGTCCACTTCGCGCAGCAGCTGTACTCCGAGCAGCCCGTCTCCGGCCCGGGGACGTGGAACCGGCTGGACCACCGGCCGCTGGAGGGCTTCGTCTACGCGGTCACGCCGTTCAACTTCACCTCCATCGCCGCCAACCTCCCCACCGCCCCGGCGCTCCTGGGCAACGTGGCGATCTGGAAGCCGGCGGCGAGCGCGATGTTCAGCTCCCACTACATCATGCGCCTGCTGGAGGAGGCGGGGCTCCCGCCGGGGGTGATCAACATGCTCCCCGGCGACCCGGTGATGATCAGCGACGTGCTCCTCAAGGACCGCGCGCTGGCCGGGATCCACTTCACCGGCTCCACCGCGGTGTTCCAGCACATCTGGAAGACGGTGGGGAACAACATCTCCAACTACGCGGGCTACCCGCGGCTGGTGGGCGAGACGGGGGGCAAGGACTTCATCGTGGCGCACGCCAGCGCGGACGTGGAGGCGCTGGCGGTGGCGATCGTGCGGGGCGGGTACGAGTACCAGGGGCAGAAGTGCAGCGCCGCGTCCCGCATCTACGTCCCGGACTCCATCTGGCCGGCGGTGCGCGAGCGGACGCTGGCGATGATGGCCGAGATCAAGGTGGGCGACCCGGCCGACTTCCGGAACTTCATGGGCGCGGTGATCGACCGCAAGGCGTACGACAAGATCACCGGGTACATCAAGCACGCCCAGCAGGCGGACGACGTGGAGGTGATCGCGGGCGGCGGGTTCAGCGACGAGCAGGGCTACTTCATCGAGCCCACGCTGGTGCAGGCGCAGGACTCGGCGTACCAGCTGATGTGCGAGGAGGTGTTCGGGCCCGTGGTCTCGCTGTACGTGTACCCCGAGGCCAAGTGGGAGGACACGCTGCGGGTGGTGGACCGCACCACGCCGTACGCGCTCACCGGGGCCATCTTCGCCAACGACCGGCGCGCGGTTTTGCAGGCGGAGCAGGAGCTGCGGCACTCGGCGGGGAACTACTACATCAACGACAAGCCCACGGGCGCGGTGGTGGGGCAGCAGCCCTTCGGCGGCGGGCGGGCCAGCGGCACCAACGACAAGGCGGGGTCGATCCTGAACCTGGTGCGGTGGATCTCGCCGCGGACCATCAAGGAGACGTTCTCGCCACCGCGGGAGTGGAAGTACCCGTTCATGGCCGAGGAGTAACGACGTTTGAATGCGGGTGTGGGCGTGCCCCTCGCTGGCGCTCGGGTCGGGCTGCGCGCGGAGTAACGCACGATACCACCGTGCGCAACTCCGCCGAGCCCCCGCGGAAACAGCCCCGCGGGATCTCGGCCCTGCCGGGCGCGCATCCCTCACGCGGGTCCGCACTTCGTCCGCACGTATGGCGGGGCCCCTGCGATGGTCGCAGGGGCCCCG
>JBFMFL010000452.1:0-4346 GCA_040752145.1 Gemmatimonadota bacterium | reverse complement strand
GATGTCGGCCCGAAGGGGCGAGACCCGGCGGCAGTTTGCCGGGGCTCGACTCCGTTGGCGAGCGTTGTTTGCTCGCCTACGGAGCCGCAGCCCGACCCCGGCGCCAGCCGGGGGCACGCCCGAACCCGCCCCTAAAAAGCAGGATCGACGGCGCTGCTTCCGGAACCGGGCGTGCCGGCGCGGCGCTCCACGGCGCGCGGGTCGCTGCCGGGGGTCCCGATCTCGAAGATGCCGTTGGTCATGTCGATCCTCACCCGGTGCCCGGAGCCCAGGTCGGCGGCGAGGATGCCGTCCAGCTCGAACATCATCAGCCGCCGGTTCTCGTGGACGGTGACCTGGCGCAGGTCGAAGCTCCTCCCCGCGGCCCGGAGCGTGAGCCCCGACAGGATGGGCGTGCGCACCGTGGTGTCGCCGCCGAAGCCGGACAGGTAGCGGGTGCGCTTGGCGAGCAGCCGGCCGGGGAGCTTGCGGAGCAGGTTGCGGGTGACGAAGGTGGAGTCGGCCCCCGTGTCCAGCCCGAAGTACAGCGTGGTGCCGCGCGGCCCCTCGGCCCTCACCACCGGGTAGCCCAGCCAGAACAGGTTGCGGCGGACCCGGGCGTCCGGGTCGGAGCGCGGGCGCCCCAGGATGGCGACGCCGGTGGGGAAGTCGATGATGACGTTGAGGCGCCGCAGCAGGTCCATGCCGATGACGCCGTCGATCTTGACCCGCTCCGGCCGCCCGCCCTCCACCGTCTCCGTGATGGTGAGCTCGTACTCCGGCACGATGGCGGCGGTGTGCCCCGCGGCGGACAGGGGCCCCAGCCGGAGCTCCTGCACCACGGCGGGGAGCGCGGCGATGCGCCCCACCGTGGTGACGATCTCAAGGGTGTCGCCGGTGAGCGGCCGCATCCCGGCCTCGGCGGCGACGTCGGAGGCGACCAGGGTGAGGCTGGTGCCGGTGTCCAGCCAGAAGTAGCGGACGCGGCCGTTGAGCTGCACGGGCACCAGCGGCGTGCCGGTGCCGGTGACGCCGAAGGAGAGCGCGCCGGGGATGGGGGAGATGCGGTACTGCGCCTCCGGCGCCAGGCGCATGGCGGCCGACCAGGCGTCGATCCCGGCGCGGCCCCGCGCGGAGGCGGAGGCGCGCAGCGGGATACCGGCGGACAGGTCGTGGAGCGCCTGCCAGCGCCCGTCGTACCCGAAGACGCTGGACAGCGCGATGCGCGAGGCGGCGCGCACCAGGGTGTCGGCGGCGGCCTCGGCCAGCGGCGCGAAGCGGTCCTCGGCCTGCTCCATGCGCCCGTCCATCAGCAGCCGCACGCCGCGCGCGAACTCGGCGTGCTCGCCGCCCGGGGCGATGCGGGTGGCGCGCACCAGCTCCAGCTCGCTCACGGCCGCCCAGAAGGCGCGCTCGCGGTCGGCGGGCGTCAGGGGGACGCCCGCGGCGGCGCCGGGGAGCGGCAGGGAGCCCGCGCACCCGGGTGCGGCAGCGAGGAGGACGAGGGATGCCGCCAGGGCGAGGAGCCGGGCGGCGCTTCCGGAGCGGAGCATGCGGAGAGGCGTGCGGGAGACGGCGCGGTCCCACCGGCGTACGATGTGAGTATAACGCCGCGCGCGCGGCGAATCCATGGGGCGCGCGGCGCCGCGCGCCCCATGGAAACACGCCTTTCGCGGGGGGCTCGGGCAAGGGTATGATTACCCACGTCACCGCGCTTCCGCGCCCTGCCGCGCACGTCCGCAGCCACGAGGGGGAGTCCTGGCCACCGCTGAACGGGAGATCGAGTCGCTGGTCGCGCACGCCGCCGCGCTGCGCGAGCAGGTGCGCCGCCGCATCGTGGGGCAGGAGGCGGCGCTGGAGGAGGTGCTGCTCTGCCTGCTGGCCGGGGGGCACGCGCTGCTGGTGGGGGTGCCGGGGCTGGCCAAGACGCTGCTGGTGAGGACGCTGGCGGAGGCGCTGGACCTGGAGTTCCGGCGGGTGCAGTTCACCCCGGACCTGATGCCCTCGGACATCACCGGGACGGAGGTGATCGAGGAGGACCGCGCCACCGGCCGCCGCGCCGCCCGCTTCCTGCGCGGCCCCGTGTTCACGCAGGTGCTGCTGGCCGACGAGATCAACCGCACGCCGCCCAAGACGCAGGCGGCGCTGCTGGAGGCGATGCAGGAGGGGCGGGTGACGGTGGCGGGGGAGGACCTGCCGCTCCCCCGTCCCTTCTTCGTGCTGGCCACGCAGAACCCGCTGGAGCAGGAGGGCACCTACCCGCTCCCGGAGGCGCAACTCGACCGCTTCATGCTGGACGTGCGGCTGGACTACCCCAGCGAGGCGGAGGAGGTGGAGATCCTGCGCGCCACCACCGGCACGGCGGAGCCCCCGGTGGAGCGGGTGCTGGACGCGGAGCGGGTGCTCCTGCTGCAGCGCCGCGTGCGCGAGGTCCCGGTGGCCGGGAACGTCCTGGAGTACGCCGCCCGCCTGGTGCGCGCCACCCGCCCCGGCACCCCCGGCGCCCCGGACGAGGTGGGCCGCTGGGTGCGCTGGGGCGCCGGCCCCCGCGCCGGCCAGGCGCTGATCCTGGGAGCCAAGGCGCGCGCCCTGCTCGCCGGCCGCTTCCACGTCACCCCCGACGACGTGCGCCGCGTGGCCCCGCCGGTGCTGCGCCACCGCGTGCTGGTGAACTTCAGCGCCGAGGCGGAGGGCGTCACGCCGGACGACCTGGTGGGCCGCCTGCTGGACGCGGTTGCGCCGCCGCGGAGCGGGTTGTAGGCCCTCACCCGGCGGCCCTCACCCGGCTCGCTTGAGGCTCGCCACCCTCTCCCAATTCTGGGAGAGGGGGCAACGGCTGGATGTCGAGGTAGGGCAGGCGGTTGCGTGAGGGATGTCGGCCCGGAGGGGCGAGACCGCGCGGCAGTTTGCGCGGGCTCGACTCCGTTGGCGAGCGTTGTTTGCTCGCCTACGGAGCCGCAGCCCGACCCCGGCGTCAGCCGGGGGCACGCCCGAACATGCAGTTCAATTTTCTTCCAGAGATCCATGCCTGACGCCACGACGCGCCACGACTTCCTCCCTCCCGGCCTGCTGGAGCGGCTGGGCGGCCTGGACGTGGTCGCGCGCACGGTGGCGCAGGGGTTCGTGGCGGGCATCCACCGCTCGCCCAACCACGGGGCGGGCGAGGAGTTCGCGCGGCACCGCGACTACCAGCAGGGCGACGACGTGCGCCGGCTGGACTGGAAGGTGTACGGGCGCACGGACCGGCTGTACGTGCGCGAGTTCCGGGAGCGCTCCAACCTGGGCGCGGTCCTCGTCGTCGATGCCACGGCGTCCATGGGGTACGCGGAGCCGGGCGGCGTTCCCAAGCTGCGCTACGCGGCGTACGTGGCGGCGGCCATGGCGCACCTGATGCTCGGCGCGGGGGACGCGGTGGGGCTGGCCGTGTTCGGGCGGGGGGCGGAGCTGGCGCTGCCGCCCCGCTCGCGGCGCGGGCAGCTGCACGACCTGCTGCTGCGGCTGGAGGGGCTGCGCGCGGAGGGCGACGCGCCCGCCGCGGCGGCGCTGGACCGGGCGGGGGAGCGGCTGCGGCGGCCGGGGCGGGTGGTGCTCGTCTCGGACCTGCTGGAGGAGGGCGACGGGGACTCGCTGGTGGCGGCCGTGGGGCGGCTGCGGGCGCGCGGCGACGAGGCGGTGGTGATGCGGGTGCTCACCCCGGCGGAGGAGGGGACGCGGGCGCCGGAGCCGGGGCGCTTCTTCGACCCGGAGCGGCCGGGGCCGGGGATCGCGGCGGCGCCGGCTGCGGACGCGGGGTACGCGGAGCGCGTGCGCGCGTACTACGACGCCCTGGCGGCGCGGCTGCGCGAGCGCGGGGCGGAGTACGTGGCCCTTTCCACGGCGGAGCCGGTGGAGCGCGGGCTGATCCGCTGGGCCCGCTCGCGGAGGGCGTAGCCGGTGCTGCAATTCGCGCGGCCGGCGCTGCTCGCGGCCGGGGTCCTGGCGGCGCTGGTGCCGCTGCTGCTGCACCTGATCGCGCGGAGGCCGCCGGAGCGGACGGCGCTCCCCACGGCGCGCTTCCTGTCGCCGGACGCGCGCACGGCCATCCGGCTGCGGCGCCGGCCCACGGACCTGCTGCTGCTGGCGCTCCGCATGCTGCTGCTCGCGCTGCTGGGTGCGGCGGCGGCGGGGCCGGCCTGGCTCCCGCGGCAGCGGGGCACGGCGGAGCTGGTGCTGCTGGACCGGAGCGCCGCGATGGACCGGCGGGCGTGGGCGGCGGCGGTCGGGGAGGCGCGGCGGGCGCTGCTCGGGCCGGACGGGGCGGCGCGGGGCGCGCTGGTGCTCTTCGACTCCGCGGCGGCGCCGGTGGCGTCCGGCGACCTGTCGGCCGA
>JBFMFL010000451.1:0-4354 GCA_040752145.1 Gemmatimonadota bacterium | reverse complement strand
CCGGGCTCAGCCCGCGCCGCTCCGCGCCAGCGCCACGATCGCCTCGAACTCCTCCGGGGCAACGGGCTGCACCGAGAGCCGGCTCTTGTTGACCAGCGGCATCTTCTCCAGGCCCGGGGTGTTGCGGATCTCGTCCAGGGAGACGAGGCGGGGGAACGCCTCCACGAACTCCACGTCCACCATGTGCCAGCGCGGGTCGTCGGGGCCGGCCTTGGGGTCGAAGTACGGGCTCTCCGGGTCCAGCGCCGTGTGGTCGGGGTAGCCCTCCCGCGAAACGCGCGCGATCCCCGCCACGCCGGGGGGCTCCGAGTTGCTGTGGTAGAACAGCACCGGGTCGCCCGCCTTCATGTCGTCCCGCATGAAGTTGCGCGCCTGGTAGTTGCGCACGCCGTTCCAGAAGGTGCTGCCGTCGCGGCGCAGGTCCTCGATCGAGTAGGATTCGGGCTCGGTCTTCAACAGCCAGTGGCGCATCGTTGTTTGTTCGGCTTCGTGGTGTCCGGTGGGATTCGTGGACATCATGGCGGGGGGCGGCTCGGGCTGCAAGCAGGTCGGGGTGCGGAGTGTCCGGGCGGGCCGCTACGGAGCCCGGACGGTACTGCTGTCCGGTCTCCTCCGCGGGCTCGGCGAGCCTCACGCGATACGGCCTGCGTGAGTCTCACCTCGCCGGAGTGAGCCTCGCCAAACTGCCGGCGAGTCTCCCTCCGTTCAGGATCATACGGGTACTGCGGAACGGCAGAACGGCGCCCCCACCTCGATGCCGAGGTGGGGGCGCCCTTTCGCACTCTCGCACTTTCGCACTTTCGCACTCTCGCACTCTCGCACTCTCGCACTCTCGTCCCTACTGCCTCCCGGCCGTGTCCGCGGCGCCCGCGGCGGGCGCGGCTCTCCCCGCGGAGTCAGCGGCGGCTTCGTGGCGCCTGATCACGCGGCTGAGGCGGGCGCGGGGCACCTTCCAGCTCGTCGGCTTCCAGCCGCTGCGCTCCACGGGTGACGGGCCGCCGGCCTGGGGGCGGAAGGCGGGGAGGTAGCGGTCGTACTGGGAGCGCGGGTTCCACAGGGCCCAGCTCTTGAGGCCGGCGTCGTAGGTGGCCTGGATCTGCTGGCGCAGCTCCGCCGGGCCGTACTCCACCGTGGGCTTGATCCAGGACGCCGTCTGCGCCTCCAGCCAGGGCATGATCTCCGCCACCGGCTTCCCCGAGCGGCGCACCAGCTCCGCGCGCTCCACCCCGTCCTGCATGGAGATGCGGATGAACTCGTACGGGTGGGCGTTGGGCCGCTGGAAGCCGTAGAATCCCGCGTAATAGTGCGACGGGTAGACCATGGGGAGCACCACGTCGGCCTCCTGGATCACCTTCTCCCAGTTCTGGCCGATCCCCGAGTCCCCCTCCAGGTGGGTGATCAGCCCGAACACGTCCGCCGTCACCGGGGCGCCGAACTCCTTCAGCCGCTCCTTGGAGTAGCGGATGAAGGCGGCGATGTTGTCCTCGCGCGAGACCCCGTCGGAGCCGGGGAACGCCATGGTGCGCCGCCGGGCCTCCACCACGTCGGGGAAGCGCACGTAGTCCCACTGCACCTCCGAGAACCCCATCTCCAGCGCCTCCCGCGCGATGGCGACGTTGTAGTCCCAGACGGCGCGGCTGTACGGGTTCACCCAGGGCTTGCCGTTCTGGTCCTTCCACACCCCGCCGTCCACGTGCTGGATGGAGAGGTCGGGGCGCTTCTCCGCCAGCATCCGGTCCTTGAACACCACGATCCGCGCGATCGGGTAGATCCCGTGCGCCCGGAGCGAATCCACCAGCTCGGGGAGCCACTTGGAGCCCGGCCGCTGGTCCGCGCCGATCTCTTTGGCCAGCGCGATCCCCGTGGAGTCGTGCACCAGGTAGGTGTCCGACTCCTTGATGTCCACGATGAAGGCGTTGATCTCCGTCTCGTCCGCGATGCGGATCAGGTCGCGCATCCCCTGGCGGCGCCCCGCCGCCCACCCGTTCACGTACAGCGCCCGCACCGAGTCCGGCCGCGGCATCCTGCCGGCCAGGCGCTCCCGTCCGGGCGCCGCGCTGTCGGCGCTCTGGCGGCCCGCGGCGCCGGAGTCCGGGCGGGCCCGCGTTCCGTCCGCCGTCGCGGCGCGGGGGGCGGACTCGCCGCCGCACGCAGCGGCGCCCAGCGACAGGAGCAGCGCGCCGGCGAGCAGCGGGGTGCGGGCGCGCGCGGGGCGCCGGGCGTACGGTGCGGGGGAGTGGGTCGGGTGCTTCAAGGGCTCGCGGGGTTGGGCGGCGCCGCCTCCGCGGGGCGGAGGGCGCGGTGCGCGGGGAAGGGGGTCGTGCGGATGGTACGCGGGCGCGCCGGTTTTGTGCCCCGGGGAAACGCCGCACCCGCGTGAGGGATGCGTGCCCGGCAGGGCCGAGACCCGCGGCCGTTTGCGGGGCTCGGCGGAGTTACGCACGGTCGTATCGTGCGTTACTCCGCGCGCAGCCCGACCCGAGCGACAGCGAGGGGCACGCCCACACCCGCCGCTCAAAGCCGTTGCCGTTCCGACCGCACCGGAAACAAAAAAGCCGGGCCCGGGCAGCAAGCCCGGGCCCGGCTCCGTACGACCGGGAGCCGATTACGGCTGGGTGGTCGTGGCGCCGGCCATCGTGTCGGTGGTCGCCGGGGTGGTGGTCCCCATCGCCATCGTGTCGGTGGTGGCCGGGGCCATCGCCATCGTGTCGGTGGTCACCGGAGCGGCCGGCTCCATCACGGGGGCGGTCGCGTCCGCCGCCGGGGTGGTCTCCTCGACGGTGGCCTCGGGAGCCTCCTCGCCGCCGCAGGCGGCGAGCGAGACCATGGCGGCGACGGCGAAGATCGAGAAGAAGCGGTTCTTCAGCATTGTGGTGTATCCTTACCTTGGGTGAATCAGGACCTGCACGTCGGTGTGCGGGTCCGGAGCGGTCTGGTTCAGCTTACGGCTGGGTCGTGGAGACCGGAACCGTGTCGCGGTCCATGTCGATCGTGGTGTCCGACTGGGTCACGACGACGGAGGTGTCGGCCACGGGGACCTCGGCGACGACCGGCACCGTCTCGGTGCCCCGGTCGATCAGCGTGTCGGTCACCACGCCCTCACCCTCGGCGACCTCGGCCTCATCCCCGCCGCAGGCGGCGAGCGCAGCCAGACCGGCGACGGCGAAGATCGAAAGGCGGTTCTTCAGCATGGATCCCTCCTGGGGTTTGTTCTCGGTCGCCCCGGGCGATCCCGGGGACTTTCTTCGTGACCGCCGCGGCGATTCCGCCCCGGCACGGCTCCTTCCCAAGGCAACCGGTGTGCCCGACCCGGCACGCTCGCCGCGAACGTGGCGGAAGTCCGCGCCACGCCTTATCTTTTCAGGGTTTGGCGACCCCGCCGCGGGTGTCTGGAGGGCACCGTTCGGAGCGTTCGCGGGTGTTCAGTGAACGCCCGTCTCTGTTCAGTGAACACTCCGGCCGTTCCAGCAACCCGCTCCACCAGCGACGCGCATGGCCAGATTCAGCAGCCTGTCGCGGGGCCTGTCGCTCCGCACCAAGGTGTTCTTCCTCTTCGCGGGGGCGGCCCTCCTCATCGTGGTCCCCACGCTGGGACTCATCGCGCGCGCCGTGGAGCAGCGCGTGTACCAGCGGACCACGGAGGAGCTCGCGGACGCGGCGATGGTGCTCGCCCGCAACTGGAGGAGCCGCGACGAGGACCTGCTCACCGAGGCGGCGCTGCGGGCCGAGTCGCAGGGGCTGGTCGCCGCGCTCGGCGCCCAGGACACCGCCTGGGTCCGCAGCATCCTGCGCCGGCGCCCGGGGCGCGGCCGGGTGATCCTGGCCGCCGACTCGGCGGCGCGCCCCCTGCTCGGCCCCTCGCTCGACTCCACCCTGCTGCGCAGCGGGCACGGCATCGGCTCCATCGTCACCGTGCCCGACTCGGGGCAGGCGCCCATCCGGGTAGCGGTGTTCCCGGTGTGGGGGGACAGCGGACAGGTGGGGATCGTGGGGGTGGGGATGCGGCTGGACACCGCCGCCGTGGGGGAGCTCAAGAAGGACGTGACCGGCGCCACGGACGTGGCGCTGATCGTGGGCGACTCCATCATCGGGAGCACGCTCCCGGACAGCGTCCGGCGCGGGCTGCTGGACACGGAGATCCGGGGACTGGCGCGGGCCGGGGCGACCGGGCGGGTGAGCCTGGCGGGCGCCCCCTACCAGTACCAGGTCGCGGCGCTCCCCACCCGCGGCGTGCGTGCCGCGGCCGTCCTGCTCCGCCCCGTGGCGAACGAGCTGAGCGTCGTCCGGGGGATCGTCAGCTCGCTCCTGGGGGTCGGGTTCGTGGCCCTGCTCCTGGCGCTGGTGCTGGCGCTGG
>JBFMFL010000450.1:0-4377 GCA_040752145.1 Gemmatimonadota bacterium | reverse complement strand
GGCGGGGCGGCTTCCTCGGGCCGGGGGGGGGGCGCCCCCCCCCCCCCCGGGGGGCCCCCCCGCGACTGGCTGCGCCGCACCCTCCCCGAGCACATGGTCCCCTCGGCGGTCGTGGCGCTGGAGACGCTTCCCCTGACTCCCGGCGGCAAGGTCGACCGGCGCGCCCTCCCCGAGCCGGAGGCGGGAGCGGGCGACGCGGCGGAGCCCGCCGCGCCCGCCACCCCGGTGCAGGAGATCCTGGCGGGGATCTGGGCCGCGGTGCTGGGGGTCGAGACGGTCGGAGCCCACGACGACTTCTTCGCGCTGGGCGGGCACTCGCTGCTGGGCACGCGGGTGGTCGCCCGCCTCCGCGATGCGTTCGGGGTGGAGCTGCCGCTCCGCGCCCTGTTCGAGGCGCCGACGCTGGCCGCGCTCGCCGGGCGCGTGGAGGCCGCGCTGGGCGTGGAGCGCTCCGCCCTCGCCCGCATCCCCCGCCGCGCGGGGGACGGCCCCGCGCCGCTCTCCTTCGCCCAGCAGCGGCTCTGGTTCATCCACCAGCTCGACCCCCGCAGCAGCGCCTACAACATGCCGTTCGCGCTCCGGCTGCGTGGCCCGCTGGACGTGGGCGCGCTGCGCGGGAGCCTCGCCGGGGTGGTGCGCCGCCACGAGGCGCTGCGCACCGTCTTCGCGGACCGGGGCGGCGAGGCCGTGCAGGTGGTCCTCCCGTGCGTGAGGGTCCCCTTCGCGGTGCTGGACCTCGTCGGGCTCCCCCCGGAGGCTCGGCGGGCGGAGGCGGCGCGCCGGGAGGCCGAGGAGGCGCGGCTTCCTTTCGACCTGGCGCGAGGGCCGCTGCTGCGCGTGCTGCTGGTGCGGCTGGCGCCGGAGGAGTGGACGCTCTGCTTCACCGTGCACCACGTCGTCGGCGACGGCTGGAGCATGGGCGTGCTGACCCGCGAGGTCTCCGCCCTCTACGCCGGCTCGCCGCTTCCGGAGCTGGAAGTGCAGTACACCGACTTCGCCGCCTGGCAGCGGGCCTGGCTCTCGGGCGAGCGCCTGGAGGCGCAGCTGCGCTGGTGGCGCGAGAAGCTGGACGGCGCCCCGCCGCTGCTGGAGCTGCCCACCGACCGACCGCGCGGCGGCGCGCCGGGCGTGGCGGAGACGGCGCAGCCCTTCGCGCTCCCGGCGGAGGCGACGCAGGGGCTGCGCGCGCTCGGCCGGCGCGAGGGCGCCACCCTGTTCATGGCGCTGCTGGCCGGGTGGCAGGCGCTGCTGGGGCGCTGGTCCGGGCAGGAGGACCTGGTCGTCGGCACCGCGGTGGCCAACCGCACGCGCGCGGAGCTGGAGGGGCTCGTGGGCTTCTTCGTCAACTCGCTGGCGCTGCGCGGCGACCTGTCGGGCGATCCCGGCTTCCGCGGACTGCTCGCGCGGGTGCGGGAGACGGCGCTGGGCGCGTACGCGCACCAGGACCTCCCCTTCGAGAGGCTGGTGGAGGAGCTGGCGCCCGAGCGCAGCCTGGCGCACAACCCGCTCTTCCAGGTGATGTTCGCCCTGCAGAACCAGGAGGTGGGCCCGCTCACCCTCGGCCCCGTGGAGATGGAGCCGCTGGAGCGCGGCGGACTGGGAGCGAAGTTCGACGTGCGGGTGACGCTCGCCGAGGCGGGGGAGCGCATCGAGGGCCAGCTCCTCTACCGCGCCGACCTGTTCGAGGGCGCGACCGTCGCGCGCATGGCGGAGCACTTCCGCCTCCTGCTGGAGTCGGCCGTGGCGGACCCGGACCGCCGGGTCGGCGCGCTCCCGCTCCTGACGCCGGCCGAGCGCGAACTGGTCGTCGCCCGCTGGAGCGGGACGGAGGCGGCCGTGCACCCGGAGCGCTGCGTCCACGAGCTGTTCGCCGAGCAGGCGGCGAGGACGCCCGACGCCCCCGCCGTCAGCTTCGGGGACGAGACGCTGAGCTACGCCGGGCTGGACCGGCGCGCCAACCGCCTGGCCCACGCCCTGGCCGCCCTGGGCGTCGGCCCCGAGGTGCCCGTCGCCCTGTGCCTGGAGCGCTCGGCGGAGCTGGTGGTCGCCGTGCTGGGCGTGCTCAAGGCCGGCGGCGCGTACGTGCCCCTGGACCCGGCCTACCCCGCGGAGCGCCTGGCCCGCACCCTGGCCGACTGCGGCGCGCCGGTGCTGGTCACCCTGGAGCGCCACCTGGACGCCCTGCCCGGCGGCGGCGCGCGCGTCCTCTGCCTGGACCGCGACGCGGCGCTGCTCGACGGGCGGCCGGAGCATCCGCCCGCCGTGGATGCCGCCCCCGGCGGCCTTGCGTACGTCATCTACACCTCCGGCTCCACCGGCCGCCCCAAGGGCGTGCTCGTCCCCCACGCGCAGGTGGTGCGGCTCTTCCTCGCCACCCGGGCGTGGTTCGCCTTCGACGAGCGGGACGTGTGGACGCTGTTCCACTCCTACGCGTTCGACTTCTCCGTCTGGGAGATGTGGGGCGCGCTCCTCCACGGCGGGCAGCTGGTGGTCGTCCCGCTGGACACCGCCCGCGACCCCGACGCGTTCCGCGCGCTGCTGGAGCGCGAGCGCGTCACCGTGCTCAACCAGACGCCGTCGGCGTTCAAGCAGCTGATGGCCGCGGACGAGCGGGCCGGGGACGGGGCCGGACCGCCCCTGCGGTACGTCGTCCTGGGGGGCGAGGCGCTGGAGCCGGCCGGCCTGCGGCCCTGGACCCGGAGGCACGGCTACGAGCGTCCTCGGCTGGTGAACATGTACGGGATCACCGAGACCACCGTCCACGTCACCTGCCGGCCCATCGCGCGGGAGGACGTGGAGGCGGGCACGGCCAGCCCCGTCGGCGTGCCCATCCCCGACCTGCGCGTCTACGTCCTGAGCGCGGCCGGGGAGCCGGCGCCGGTCGGCGTGCCCGGCGAGATGTACGTGGGCGGGGCGGGGGTGGCGCGCGGCTACCTGGGACGCCCGGAGCTGACCTCCGAGCGCTTCGTCCCGGACGGGCTCTCGGGGGAGCCGGGCGCGCGGCTGTACCGGTCGGGAGACCGGGCGCGCTGGATCGCGGCCGGAGAGCTGGAGTACCTGGGCCGGATCGACGCGCAGGTCAAGGTCCGCGGGTTCCGCGTGGAGCCCGGCGAGGTGGAGGCCGTGCTCGCCGAGCACCCCGAGGTGCGGGAGGCCGTGGTGGCCGTGCGCGAGGACGCGCCGGGCGACCGGCGGCTGGTGGCCTACGTGGTCCCGGGCCGGGAGCCGGCCGGCGCCCCCAGGGCGGAGCTCCAGGCGGGGGTCGTCCGGGAGTGGGAGTCGGTGTTCGGCACCACCTACTCCGCGGAGGCCGCGGACGAGGACCCCGCCTTCAACGTGGTCGGCTGGAACAGCAGCTACACCGGCGAGCCCATCCCCGCCGCGGAGATGCGCGAGTGGGTGGAGGACACGGCCGCCCGCCTGCGCGCGCTGCGTCCCCGCCGCGTGCTGGAGATCGGGTGCGGAACGGGCCTCCTGCTCTTCCGCCTCGCCCGGGAGTGCGAGGAGTACTGGGGCTGCGACCTCTCGCCCGCCGCCGTCTCGTACCTGGAGGCGCAGCTGGCCCGCCCCGGCCGGGAGCTGCCGGGCGTGCGCCTGCTGCGGCGCCCCGCCGACGACTTCTCCGGGATTCCCGAAGGCCGGTTCGACCTGGTGGTGGTGAACTCCGTGGTGCAGTACCTCCCCGGGGTGGAGTACCTGCTGAGGGTGGTGGACGGCGCCGTCGCGGCGCTCGCCCCCGGGGGGAAGCTGTGGCTGGGCGACGTGCGCAGCCTGCCCCTGCAGGAGGCCTTCCACGCCTCGGTGGAGCTGGCCCGGGCCGACGACGCGGTCTCCGCCCCGGCGCTGCGCGAGCGCATCCGCACGCGGGTGCTCCGGGACGAGGAGCTGCTGCTGGACCCCGGCTTCTTCCGTGCGCTGCCGCACCGCCTGCCGCGCATCTCCGGCGTGGAGACGCGGCTCAAGCAGGGCCGCCACGCCAACGAGATGACGCGCTTCCGCTACGACGTGCTGCTGCACGTGGAGTCCGGGGCGCCGCCGGCGGTGACCGCGTGGCGCCGCTGGGACGGGCCGGGCGGGCTGGAGGCGGTGCGCCGGGTGCTGGACGGCGAGGCCCCGGAGGCGCTGGCGGTCGCGGGGGTGCCGAACCCGCGCGTGGCCGGGGCTCTGGCGGCGCTGGAGGCGCTCGCCGACGGCGGGGAGGCGGGGAGCGCGGGCGAGCTGCGCGCGCTGGCGGCGGAGCGGGAGGGGCGCGCGCCCGACCCGGAGGCGTTCCGCGAGCTGGCGGCGGCGCGCGGCTACCGCGCGCAGGCCCGCCCGTCGGCGCGCGGCGGGCCCGGCGAGTACGACGTGCTGCTGGCGCGCGGCGCGGCGGCGCTC
>JBFMFL010000045.1:0-33280 GCA_040752145.1 Gemmatimonadota bacterium | reverse complement strand
GATCGTCCCGCCGGGCGCCGCTTGCCGTTCCGCCGCACCCGTATCCGGCGACATCGGCGCGCGTTTCGCAGCAGGGATCGGGCGGCACGCGGCGACCGCCCGATCCCTGCACCCGCGACGGGGCCCCTGCATGGTCTTCTACATCTCTGTCGTCATCGTACTCCTGGTCGTGGTGCTGGGAGCGGCCGACCCGGACGGGCTGATGGCATTCTCCGGGTCTCTGCTGGATGTGACGACCACCAACTTCGGCTGGTTCTACATGATCGCCACGCTGGGGTTTCTGGTGTTCTCCCTGTTTCTGGCGTTCAGCCGCCACGGCAACGTCGTCCTGGGGCAGGACGACGACGAGCCGGAGTACAGCAATCGCTCGTGGTTCGCCATGCTGTTCAGCGCCGGCATGGGGATCGGCCTGGTGTTCTGGGGAGTGGCCGAACCGGTCCAGCACTACCTGTCGCCGCCACCCGGGATCCCCCCCGCGACCCCGGACGCGGCCCGTGCGGCGCTTCGCTATTCGTTCTTTCACTGGGGGCTGCACGCGTGGTCCATCTACACGGTGATCGCTCTGTCCATCGCCTACTTCAGCTTCCGCAAGGGGTACTCGGGGCTGATCAGCAGCACGTTCCGCCCGCTCCTGGGCGAGCGGGTGAACGGCCCCGTCGGCAAGGCGATCGACATCCTCGCCATCATCGCGACCGTGTTCGGGGTGGCGACCTCGCTCGGCCTGGGCACGCTACAGATCAACGGTGGCGCCGCCCACCTCGCGGGGGTCCCGATCAGCACCGGCACGCAGCTCGGGATCATCGCGGTCGTGACCGTGCTCTACATGCTCTCGGCCCTCACGGGGCTGGACCGGGGCATCAAGATCCTCAGCAACGTCAATCTCGTGGTGGCCGCGACCCTGCTGGTCTTCACGCTGGTTGCCGGGCCCACAGCCTATCTCTTCGACGTGCTCACGACCTCCCTGGGCGGCTACCTCCACAACCTGGTCCCGATGAGCCTTCGCCTCAGTCCCTTCACCCTGAACACCTGGGTCAAGGACTGGACGCTCTTCTACTGGGCCTGGTGGATCGCCTGGGCGCCGTTCGTCGGGATGTTCATCGCGCGGATCTCCCGGGGCCGCACGATCCGGGAGTTCGTGCTCGGGGTGCTGCTCGTCCCGTCGCTGTTCAGCTTCGTCTGGTTCTCCACCTTCGGCGGGGCGGCCCTGCACATGGAGATCTTCCAGGGGCGTGGCATCGCGGCCGCCGTGGAGGAGGACGTCACGTCCGCGCTGTTCATCACCTTGGCGCAGCTCCCCCTCGGCTCCGTCGTCTCCGGGCTGGCGACCCTGCTGATCATCACGTTCTTCGTGACCTCCGCCGACTCGGCCACGTTCGTGCTGGGCATGCTGTCTTCCGAGGGCCGGCTCACCCCGACCAACCGGGTGAAGCTGACCTGGGGCGCGCTGCAGTCCTCGATCGCGGCGGTGCTGCTGGTCAGCGGGGGCCTGGAGGGCCTGCAGACGGCCTCCATTGTGGCGGCGGCCCCTTTCGCGATCATCATGGTGCTCATGTGTGTCTCCATCCTGCGGGCGCTCCAGGAGGAGGACCGGCTGCACCGGGAACGCGAGCGGGCGCGGCGCAGAAAGCTGGACGCGCTGCTGGAGGCGGAGACGCAATGAAATGCGCGGGCCACGCGTGCCCGGCCGGGTGAGTCGACCCGGACGGTGGCGAGCGTTCGAGCACCTGGAGAGCGACTCCGGACACCTGCGGCCGTCCCGGACCACGCACACGGCCTCAATCCACCTGTAGGGAGGAGGCTCCAGCACCCCGGAGCGGCCCCGCCGAACTCCGGAACCGCCGCGCGGAACGATCTGACACCCTTCTTGCAGGTTCCTTCCGGCGAGACGCCGCACGCCACACGAACGCCGGAGCCGCCGCCGCTTGATCCCGCTTCGCGACGAGAACCCCACCGAGATCACCCCGTTCATCACGGTCGTCTTCATCGTGCTGAACGTCCTCGCCTGGGTGCTGGTCCAGGGGATGGGCGCTCCGCAGGTGCTGGAGGCCTCGGTCTACGCCTTCGGCACAGTGCCGTGCGAGCTGACCGGCGCCTGCCGGCCGGAGGGGCTTGTCTGGGGCGGGCTCTTCACCTCGATGTTCATGCACGGCAGCTGGGGCCACCTGCTGGGGAACATGCTCTTTCTGTGGGTCTTCGGGAACAACATCGAGGACTCCATGGGCCACCTGCGCTTCATCGTCTTCTACTTCCTGTGCGGCGTCGCGGCGGGGCTGGCGCACGTGTACCTGAGCCCGGCCAGCGCGATTCCCGCGGTGGGGGCCAGCGGCGCCATCAGCGGGGTGATGGGGGCGTACATCGTCCTGTACCCCAGGGTCAGGGTGAGGACCTGGGTGCCGCCGTTCTTCGTGCTGGACCTGAACGCCTTCTTCCTCCTGGCGTACTGGTTCTTCATCCAGCTGGCGTCCGGGGTACTCACCTACGGGCCGGAGGCGGGCGAGCAGGGCGGCGTGGCGGTGTGGGCGCACGTGGGCGGGTTCGTGGCCGGCGTGGTGCTGGTCCGCCTGTTCAGGAAGCGCCGCCTGGTGGAGGCCAAGCGGCGCGGCGTGCACCTTTCGCGCGACGAGGTAGCGCGATTGGAGTGGTGAACGTAAGATAGTGCCCCGGGAACCCCGTCCCCTTCCCCGCCCCGGCGCGGCCCGTTCCGGTGTCCCGCCCGGGGTCTCTTTACGCTCCCTTCCGTCGCCCCCACCGATGGCCCAACGCAAGAAGCTGCTCAGGCTGGCGCCGCTCTGGATGACCGCCGCCCTGCTCCTGGGGCTGGGCTGGATGTCCAGTGCCCAGGAACCGCTCGACACCGTCCGCGCCGACACCACCGCCGCGGCTCCCGCGCCGGCCGCCGGGACCGCCGGCGGCCTCCAGGAGGCGACCACCCGGGCGGTGGACGCGGAGAGCGGGGTGGTCACCGGAGGCGGGCAGCCGGGTCCCGTCACGGGCGACGTGTCCGCGGGGCAGCGCGCCCGGCTCGCGCGCGAGGAGGCGCAGGGCGGCACCCTGGCGCAGCGCGCGGTGTCGCTCCTGGGGCTCCTGGTGTTCGTGGGGATCGGGTGGGCGCTGAGCGTGGACCGGAGGGCGGTGGACTGGCGGACGGTGGCGTGGGGGCTCGGCCTCCAGTTCGCCTTCGGCGCGCTGATCCTCCTCACGGACGCGGGGTTCGCCTTCTTCCAGGGCGCCAACGAGATGTTTACCGCGCTCCTTGGCTACACGCAGGAGGGCGCCCGCTTCCTGTTCGGCAACCTGATCACCCCCAACGTCCCGGTGGGCCCGGCGGCGGGTCCCTACGCCCCCGTGGCGGCGGGCGGGTCCTGGGCCAACACCGGCGCGCTCTTCGCCTTCAGCGTCCTCCCCACCATCATCTTCTTCTCGTCGCTGATGACCCTGCTGTACCACCTGGGGATCATGCAGTTCTTCGTGAAGGCGTTCGCGTGGGTGATGTACCGCACCATGCGCATCTCCGGGGCGGAGAGCCTGAGCACCTCCGGGAACATCTTCCTGGGGCAGACGGAGGCGCCGCTGCTGGTGAAGCCCTTCGTGAAGACCATGACGCTGAGCGAGCTGCACCTGGTGATGACCGGCGGCTTCGCCACCGTGGCGGGCGGGGTGCTGGCGGCGTACGTGGGGATGCTGGTGGCGTACTTCCCCAACATCGCCGGACACCTGATCGCCGCGTCGGTGATGTCGGCCCCCGCGGCGGTCGCCATCTCCAAGGTGATGTTCCCGGAGAAGGAGGTCCCGGCCACCCGGGGCGAGATGCGGCTGGAGCTGGAGAAGACGGACGCCAACGTGATCGACGCGGCGGCGCGCGGGGCGAGCGAGGGGCTGGGGCTGGCGCTCAACGTGGGCGCGATGCTGCTCGCCTTCATCGCCCTGCTGGCGCTGGTCAACGGCATGATCGGGTGGGTGGCGGGGTGGTTCGGCGCGGAGCTCAGCCTGCAGATGATCCTGGGCTGGCTGGGGGCGCCGCTCGCCTGGCTGATGGGGACGCCCTGGAAGGACGCGCTCGCCGTGGGCACGCTCATCGGCGAGAAGACGGCGCTCAACGAGTTCGTCGCCTACCTGCACCTGGCCGAGATGCTCCAGGGCGGCGAGCAGCTTTCCGCCCGGTCGGTGGTGATCGCCACCTACGCGCTCTGCGGGTTCGCCAACTTCAGCTCCATCGCCATCCAGATCGGCGGCATCGGCGGCCTGGCCCCGGAGCGCCGCGGCGACCTGAGCCGCCTGGGGCTGCGGGCGATGATCGCGGGAACGCTGGCCAGCTTCATGACGGCCTGCGTCGTGGGCGTGCTGCTCTGACGCCCGCTCGCGACCGCGCGGCGGAGTGACGACGGTGGTCCGCCGGCCCCGCCTCGCGGCGCTGCTCCCGGCCCTGGCCCTCGCGGCGGGCGCCGCGGGGTGCGGCCCGTCGCGGCCCCAGGTGGAGCTGCGGACGGAGCTGGGGATCATCCGCATCGAGGTGGACTCGGCGCGGGCGCCCGCCACCGCCGCCAACTTCCTGCGCTACGTGCGGGAGGGGCGCTACGCGGGGGCCAGCTTCTACCGGGTCCGCCGGGGCCCGGCGCAGCCGATGCAGCGGCCCACGGGGATCGTGCAGGGCGGGCTCTGGTACGGCGACTCCACCC
Source organism: Gemmatimonadota bacterium (assembly GCA_040752145.1). Classification (GTDB taxonomy): domain Bacteria; phylum Gemmatimonadota; class Gemmatimonadetes; order Longimicrobiales; family Longimicrobiaceae; genus JAFAYN01. The sequence goes on along the minus strand of JBFMFL010000045.1, from coordinate 28,604 downwards.
GTCTCCTCCCGCCGGTCCCCTTCGAGTCCACGCGGCGCACCGGGCTGCGGCACACGGACGGCACCGTGTCCATGGCGCGCTTCGAGGACCCGAACGGCGCCCGCGCGGAGTTCTTCGTCGTGCTGGGCAACCAGCCCCACCTGGACCACCGCGGGCCGGGGCAGGAAGGCTACGCGGCGTTCGGCAGGGTGACCGCCGGGATGGAGGTGGTGCGCGCCATCCGTGACCTGCCGGCCACCGGCGAGCGGCTGCGCACGCCCATCCGCTTCAGTGCCGACATGGTGCAGTAGACGCCCCGTGGCGGGTGGGGAGCGGAGCCTTCTGGCGGAGCGGGCCGGGGGAGCGTATCATTCTCCACCGGAGCGGCGAAATGGACGGCCTCCGCGAACAGGCGGACGCACCGGTGGTGCGTCCGCCTGCGTTGTTTCCGGGAATCTTCCGGGGGCCGCGACCCGAACAGCACAGGGCGACCGACATGGCGATCGAAGTGACGAGGGAGCTGCTGCACCGCCTCCCCAAGGCCGAGCTGCACGTGCACCTGGACGGCTCCCTGCGGCCGGAGACGATGCTGGAGCTGGCCGCGGAGTACGGCAAGAAGATGCCGGCGCACGACCCCGACCACCTGCGCGACTACATGCACGTGCAGGACGCGCGCAACCTGGTGGAGTACCTGGAGCGCTTCGAGATCACCCTTTCCGTGATGCAGACGGCGGACGCGCTGGAGCGCATCGCCTACGAGCTGGCGGAGGACCTGGCGGGCGAGAACGTGAGGTACGCGGAGATCCGCTACTCGCCCATCCTCAACTCCCGCGAGGGGCTCCCCCTCACCGAGGCGGTGGACGCGCCGCTGCGCGGGCTGAAGCGGGCGGAGGAGGACTTCGGCATCCGCACGGCGATCATCATCTGCGGCATCCGCAACATGGAGCCGGAGACGTCGCGCGACCTGGCCGACCTGACGGTGGCGTACAAGGACCGCGGCGTGGTGGCGTTCGACCTTGCCGGGGCGGAGTACAACTACCCGGCCAAGAAGCACAAGGACGCTTTCTTCACGGTCATCAACAAGAACATGGCCGCCACCATCCATGCCGGCGAGGCGTACGGCGCCGAATCCATCCACCAGGCGCTCCACTACTGCAAGGCCAACCGCATCGGCCACGGGACCCGGCTGTACGAGGACCCGGACCTGATGCGCTACGTCAACGACTTCCGCGTCCCCATCGAGATCTGCCTGACCTCCAACGTGCAGACGAGGGCGGTGCAGAGCTTCGAGGCGCACCCACTGCGGCAGTATTACGACGCGGGGCTGGTGCTGTCGCTGAACACCGACAACCGGCTGATGTCCGCCACCACCGTCACCGAGGAGTACTGGCGGGCCCACCGGTACCTGGGCTTCACCTGGGAGGAGCTGGTGGACCTGTCGCTGATGGGCTTCGACAGCGCCTTCATGCACCGCCCGGAGAAGCTGGCGATGATCGACAGGGTGCGGGAGGAGATCGCGGAGATCGAGACGGCGGAGGCGGTAGCGGCGTAGGAACGGGCCGGCAGGTCGAATCGGAAGAAGCAAAAGGGCCGGCTCCGCGCAGAGAGCCGGCCCTTCGGTCACTGGTCGGAAGAAGGCCCCTGGCTCAGCAGGGCGCGACGGGAGCATCCACCGTCCCGGTGGTGGTCCCGTCCGGGAACGTGGCGGTGACTCTGTAGGTGTACGACGTCCACACGGTGGTGCGGTTATAGGTGGCGTACGACTCGCAAAAGCTTGAGCCGGTGTAGGCGTTCACCGTATCAAGGAACGAGGTGCCTGCCGTGCTCCCCAGCGAATAGTCGTAAGTCTGCGTCTGGGACTCGAAGGTAGCCTCGTTGAACTCCATTCTATCCTCGCGGAGAACGACGGAATAGCTGGTGGCGCCCGCCAGCGCGGACCAGCTGATCAGAGGGTACCCGCCGGAGTTGGTCACGGTCGGCGACGGCGCCGGATTCGTGTTGAAGTGGGGGGCAGCCGGTGCCTCGACGGCAGTGGGGCTTCGGCCCGCGTCGCAGGCACCGAATGACAACAGGGCGAGGACGGCCAGGGAACGGAAGAGGCGGTTGCGCTGCATCATGGAAGCTCCTGCTGGACGGTGGGGCGGATCCCGGCGGCGCCGGGCCACAGGAGCAACATAGCGACATTATTTATCTGTCGTCAAGTACGCTATGGCACACCGGCACGTCCGACTCGTCGAGCGCCCGCGCCTACCCGAGCGCGCCGCTCCCGCCCAGCCGCTCGCGGACGCGCGCCGCGATCACCTCGATCCCCGGGGTGTTGTTGCCGCCGCGCGGGATGATGACGTCGGCGTAGCGCTTGGAGGGCTCCACGAACTCGAAGTGCATGGGCCGCACGGTGCCCAGGTACTGCTCGATCACCGACTCCACCGTGCGCCCGCGCAGTTCCAAGTCGCGCCGCATGCGGCGGATGAAGCGCACGTCCGCCTCGGTGTCCACGAAGATCTTGAGGTCGAACAGGTCGCGCAGCCGCGGGTCCACGAAGATCAGGATCCCCTCCACCAGGATCACGTCGCGCGGCTCGATGCGCACCGTGGTGCCGGCGCGCGTGTGCGCCGCGAAGTCGTACACCGGCTTGTCGATGGGCTCGCGCTCCAGCAGCCGCTGCAGGTGCTCCACCAGCAGGTCGTTGTCCAGCGAGTCCGGGTGGTCGAAGTTGACGCGCCGCCGCTCCTCCATGGGGAGGTGGTCCAGCTCGCGGTAGTAGGAGTCGTGGTCCAGGAAGACGGCCGAATCCAGGTGGAGCGAGTCGTAGATCCGCCGCGCGACGGTGGTCTTCCCCGAGCCGGTGCCGCCGGCGATGCCGATCACGAAGGGCTTCATGGATGCCGCTGAGCTGTGCGTCCCAGGCCCGCGCGGGGGGGGCCACGAAAGGGCGTAGATGTACCCGGCGGACGGACCGGACGCAAGTGGAATGCGAGAACCCGGGGCGCAACCGGGGAAATGCCCGAACGGCAGGCCCTCCCCGCGCGGGAGTGCCTGCCGTTCCACCAAGCGGAGCGTGGCGGCCGACCGGCCGCCCCGCTCCTCTCTGCCCTGCGACTTCCCGCCGATCCTAGAAGGTGTAGCGCAGCCCCAGCTGGATCTGGTAGCGCGAGTCCAGGTTCGACGTGGTGAAGATGTCCTGCCGCGGAGTGAACGCCTGGTACAGGCGGCGTCCGTTTGCGTCGGGCTGGTTGTTCACGCCGCTCCCGGTCGCCAGCGGCAGCACCGTGATCACCTGGTTGCTGATGAACTGGCTGCGGCCCCAGTCCTCGTTGATCAGGTTGCCCACGTTGAGGATGTCCAGCGTGATCTGCGCGTTCTGGCCGCGGATCGCCGACAGGTTCTGCGCGATGCGGAAGTCGAAGCGGTTCGACCACGGGGTCCGGCAGGTGTTCCGGACGAGCACCGACCCGCGCGCCTCGCCCAGGCAGTCCACCCGCTCGATGAAGTCGTTGAAGTTCGCCCACGACTGCGCGGGGGTCACACCGGCGGCGCTCCCCGTGCCGGGGGCGAAGCGGATCTCGGAGGCGTCCCGCGGGACGTAGATCAGGTCGTTGCCGAACGAGCCGTCGAAGTTGACGTCGTCGTTGTACCGCACCGAGAACGGCTGGCCGGACTGGCCGACGTAGACCACCGACAGGTCGGTGGAGGCGCGGCTGAACAGCTCCAGCCGGTACGAGCTGGTGGCGACGAAGCGGTGCGGGATGTCGAAGTCCGAGCGGCGCAGCCCCGGGTTGTTCGGGTCGTCGCCGGTGAGGTTGAAGCGCCAGTTGGAGATGGCCTGGCTGGAGCCCAGCGGGTTGACGTCCTCGGACTTCGAGTACGTGTAGGCCAGCGAGAAGTCCCACCCGTTGCGGAACGGACGCTGGATCTGCCCGGTGAGGTTGTAGGCGTAGCCCTCGTCCGTGTTGGTGATCTCGATGATGTCACCGAGCCCGGCGACCGAGCGCGTCTGGTAGCGCGGGCGCCCCTCCACGGTGCGGCCCTGGGCGTCGCGCTCCACCCGCAGGTTCCGGTAGAGGATGTCGTTGACGGTCTGCGTGTACAGCCCCTCGACGGTCGCGATCAGCCCGAAGGGGATCTGCCGGTCGATGCCCAGCGAGTAGCGCGCCACCTGCGGGAGCTTGAAGTCCGGGTCGATCAGGTTGATCTCGTTGGGAGCCGCGGTGGTCGCCCCCACGCAGCCGGTCGGCTGGTTGTTCGGGTCGGCCACGAAGCGCGGCGAGGTGGCCGCCGAGGTGCAGGTGAAGCGGACGTAGTCCAGCCCGGTGTTGCCGTAGGCGTTGGAGATCCACACGTACGGCGCGCGGCCGCTGAACGTCCCGGCGCCGCCGCGGATCTGGGTCGTCCCGTCGCCGGTCACGTCCCAGTTGAAGCCGAAGCGCGGGTTGAACAGCACCGTCGTCCCCGGGATGTCCGAGGTGCTGCGGTTGTAGGCCGCGAGCACCGACGGGTTCTCGGCGACGTCGTCCGGGAGCGTGGTCAGGTCGCCGCGGATGCCGAAGGTGAGCTGCAGGTTGTCGCTCGCGTCCCAGCGGTCCTGCACGTACAGGCCGAAGCGGTTCACGCCGAACTCGGCCCGCTCCTCCCCGTTGGCCACGCAGTTCGGCAGGCCGACGCGGCACAGGTAGCTGTACTCGTAGCGCTGCGGAGTCCCGGCACGGAGCGCCGCGATGTCCGCGAACTCGTAGTTGCCGAAGGGGTTCCGGACGAACAGGTTGCTGAACCGCCCGAACTCGGTGTTCACGCCCGCCGTGAAGGTGTGGGCGTTCCAGGGGATGGTGAGGTCGTTGGTGACCTCGAGCGCGTCCTGGTCGAGCACGTTCTGCCCCGAGAAGTTCTCCGTGCCGGCGATCAGGTTGCCGTTCGGCGAGCGAACCGTGATCCGCGGGAACACGCCGCCGTCGTACGAGCGGAAGTCGCGGACCCGGTTGTAGCCGATGCGGAGCTCGTTGAAGAGCCCGCCGCCGAAGCTGGAGTTGAGCTGCACCACCGACGAGTTGGTCGTGCTGTTCTGCGAGTAGCCCCCGTTGTTGAGCTGGTAGCTCCGCTCGCTCCGGCCGAAGTCCTGCCGCACCCCGTCGATGTAGTTGTGGCGGAGGGTCAGGCGGTTGTTCTGCCCCAGGTTGAAGTCGAGCCGGCCGAACAGGTTCAGCGACTCGCGATCCAGGTCGCGTGCACCGCCGCCCCCGGCGTCGTAGCCGAGCCCCTGCAGGTAGGTGGTGAGCTCCTCCGCCTGGGCCTGGGTCACGCCCTGCTTCGGATCGTTGCCCGCCACCACGTTGGTCGGCTGGACCCGGTTCGAGACTTCACCCGCCAGAAAGAAGAACGCCCGGTCGCTGATGATCGGGCCGCCGAACGAGCCCGCGACCTCCCGGTTCACGAACTTTTCGAACGCGGGGGCGCCGGGGTACGAGCCCACCAGGTCCTGGTTCCGCAGGAAGCCCGAGAGGCTCCCCTGCCAGCGGTTGGTCCCGGAGCGGGTGACCGCGTTCACCGATGCGCCGGTGAAGCCGTTCTGGCGCACGTCGAAGGGGGCGAGCACCACCTGCAGCTCCTGGATCGCCTCCAGGGTGATCGCCTTCGCGCCCGCCTGGCCGCTGGGGGTGCCGCTCCCGGAAAGCCCGAACAGGTCGTTGCTCGCGGTGCCGTCGATCTGCAGCTGGTTGAAGCGGTTGTTCCGCCCGCCGGCGCTGACCGCGCCCGTGGTCGAGTTGGTGACCGCCAGCTGCGGCACCAGCCGCGTGAAGTCCTGCAGGTCGCGCGTGATCGTCGGCGTGCGGCGCAGCGTGCTGTCGCTCACCACGGCCGAAGCCCCCGTGCGGCTGCGGGAGATCACGCCGCTCCCCTCGCCGACCACGGTGAGCCCCTCCAGCGCGAGCGCCTCCGTCGCCAGGGAGAAGTCGACCGTCGCGGTCTGCCCGAGGGCGAGGTCCACGCGCTCGCGAACCTGCGCGCCGAACCCGAGCCCGCTCACCTGAACCCTGTAGTTCCCCGGCTGCAGGCCCGGGATGAAGTACCGGCCGTCCGAGCGCGTACCCACCGACGACACCGCGCCGGTGGCGTTGTTGGTCACCGTGACCTGGACGCTGGGGACGCCCTGGCCCTCGGCGTTCGTCACCCGGCCGCTGACGGCCGCCGTCGTGATCCCCTGGGCCTCCAGGGCTCCGGGCAGCGCGAGGCCGAGCAGCAGAGCCCACAGCACGAGGGCCGCGTTCCGCACACGTCGTTTCATCATGTGTTTCTCGGTTGAGGATGGAGCTGGGGAGATCCCGATTCCCCGCAAGCGCAATGAGGATAGCGCCGGGAGGCACATCGAGACAGGCGGGAATGTAACACCTGCGAAACGATCGGAAAAGAAGAAAGTGGGCACCCGCGGCGCCGCCCGCCGAAACGACTTCGGGGCCGGCCCGCGTCGTCCGGACCGGCCCCGAAGGGACGCGCCGCCGCCGTCCGAACGTTACCGCGACATCAGGAACTGGAGCACGTCGGAGCGGGTGACGATGCCGGCCACCCCCGCCCCGTCGCGCACCAGCACCGCCGGGGTCTGCCGGGAGAGCATCTTGGACACCGAGTCCACCGGCTGCGACGCGTCGATCGTCGGGAAGGGCTCGTCCATCACCTCGCCCACGGTGGCGTCCAGGAAGCGGCTGCTCTCCAGCCCCCGGGTGACCAGGTCGTACTCGGTGACGCTCCCCACGCACTCTTCCCCGTCCATCACCGGGAGCTGCGACACGTCGTGCAGCTTCATCAGCCCCAGCGCCTGCCGCACCAGCGCCCCCGGCGCCGTGCTGACCACCGCCGCGGGCGCCCCGCTGCGGCGCTCCAGCAGCATGCCGATGTGGACGCGGTCGGCCTCCAGCAGCTGGTTCTCGCGCATCCACTCGTCGTTGTACAGCTTGGAGAGGTAGCGCTCCCCCGTGTCGCACAGAAACGTCACCACGCACGCCTCGGGGTCGTCCAGCTGGCGCGCCAGGTTCAGCGCCGCGTGGGTGATGAGCCCCGCCGAGCCGCCCACGAACAGTCCCTCCTCGCGGGTCAGGCGCCGCGCCACCGCGAAGGCGTCGCGGTCGCTCACGGTGACGTAGTCGTCGATGACGCTCATGTCCAGCGTCCCCGGCACCTTGTCCTGGCCGATCCCCTCCACCTTGTAGGGCGCCCCCTCCACCTTCCCCTCCCCGCCGGTGCGCCACGTCTCCGCCAGGATGGAGCCCTGCGGGTCCGCGGCGACGATCCGGATCGCGGGGTTCCTTTCCTTGAGGTAGCGGCCCACCCCGGTGACGGTGCCGCCCGTCCCCGCCGCCGCCACGAAGTGGGTGATCCGCCCCTCCGTCTGCTCCCACAGCTCCGGGCCGGTGGTGGCGTAGTGCGCCGCGGGGTTGGCCTGGTTGTAGAACTGGTTGGCGAGCACCGCGTTGGGCGTCGCCTCCGCGATCCGCTTGGCCATCATCACGTAATTGTCCGGGTGGTCGTGCGCCACCGCGGTGGGGGTGATGATGACCTCCGCCCCGAACGCCTTGAGGAGCCGCACCTTCTCCTGGCTCATCTTGTCGGGCATGGTGAAGATGCAGCGGTAGCCGCGGATGGCCGCGGCGATCGCCAGCCCCACGCCGGTGTTGCCGCTGGTCCCCTCCACGATGGTGCCGCCGGGCTTCAGCGCGCCGCTGCGCTCCGCCGCCTCGATGATGGGGAGCCCGATGCGGTCCTTGACGCTCCCGCCGGGGTTGAAGAACTCGGCCTTGCCGAACACCGGGGTGCGGATCCCGCGCGTGATCCGCGTCAGGCGGATGAGCGGGGTCCACCCGATGGTCTGCAGGACGTCGTCGTACGGCTTCTCGTGACGGGACATGGCTCTGGGAGTGGGGATCGGAAGGCGGTCAGAGCGGGTCGGCGGGCGCCCCGCCCTCGGTGTTCATGCGGAACTGCACCGGGAGGAGCACCCAGGCCCCCACCGGCTCCTCGCCGCGGCGCGCGGGCTGGAACCTGAGCTCGCGGGCCCCGTCCAGCGCCGCCCGGTCGAAGGCCTCCTGCCCGCTGGAGCGCTCCACCCGGGTGGAGTCCACCGTGCCGGCCGGGGTGACGAAGAGCCGCAGCACCGTCTCCCCCTCCACCCCCGCGTCCCACAGTTCCTCGGGGTACTGGAACGACGAGGCGGAGAGCTGCCGCGGCGGGGTCTCCGGCACGACCTCGGGCTCGCACCCCGCCGCCGGCAGGAGCGCGGCGGCGAGCGCCAGGTGGACGAGGGGGCGAAATGGCTTCATGGCATCCGTCGCGAGGCTCAGCGCCTCGCCGTCTCGACCAGCTCGGCCAGGAGCACCAGCGCCTGGATCGGGGTCAGGTTGTGCACGTCCGTGCCGCGCAGCCGCAGCAGCGCGGGGTGCGGGGGCGCATCGAAGAGCGCCAGCTGCAGCTCCGGCGCGGGGGCCGCGGCGCGCGGCGCCCGGCCGTTGCCGCCGGCCGCGGCGGGCGCCGGGGCGGCCGTCCCCTCCAGCTCGGCCAGCACCTCGCGCGCCCGCTCCACCACCTCGCGGGGGAGCCCGGCCAGCCGCGCCACCTCCACGCCGTAGGAGCGGTCCGCGCCGCCGGGGAGGAGCCGGCGCAGGAACACGATCTCCTCGCCGCACTCGCGCACGGCCACGTTGAAGTTTACCACTCCGCTCAGGCGTTCCGAAAGCCGGGTCAGCTCGTGGTAGTGCGTGGCGAAGATGGTTTTCGCCCCCACCCGGTCGTGCAGGTGCTCGGTGGTGGCCGTCGCCACGGAGAGCCCGTCCCAGGTGGAGGTGCCGCGCCCGATCTCGTCCAGCAGCACCAGCGAGCGCTCCGTGGCGCCGTGCAGGATGGCCGCGGTCTCGCTCATCTCCACCATGAAGGTGGACTGTCCCCGCACCAGGTTGTCCGAGGCACCCACGCGGGTGAAGATGCGGTCCACGATCCCCACCCGTGCCCGCTTCGCCGGGACGAACGAGCCCACCTGCGCCAGCAGGGCGATCAGCCCCACCTGCCGCAGCACGGTGCTCTTGCCCGCCATGTTGGGGCCGGTGAGCACCATCACCCGCGCCTCCGCGTCCAGCCGCACGTCGTTGGGGATGAACTCGGCCCGCGGCATCATGGTCTCCACCACCGGGTGCCGCCCGCCCTCGATCTCCAGCGCGTATCCCTCGTCCACCTCCGGGCGGACGTACTCGCGCCGGACCGCCACCTCCGCGAAGCCGGCGAGCACGTCCAGCGCCGCCACCCGCTCCGCCGTGGCCTGGATGCGCGCCGTTTCCGCCGCCACCAAGGCGCGCAATTCGGTGAACAGCCGCAGCTCCAGCGCGGCGATGCGCTCCTCCGCGCCGAGCACCTTCTCCTCCCACTCCTTGAGCTCGGGGGTGAAGTAGCGCTCCGCGTTGGCGAGCGTCTGCTTGCGGTGGTAGTCGTCGGGGACGCGGTCCAGGTTGGCGCGGGTGATCTCCAGGTAGTAGCCGAACACCTGGTTGAAGCCCACCTTGAGCGAGGCGATCCCGGTCCGCTCGCGCTCGCGCGCCTGGAGCCGGGCGATCCACTCCACCGCCCCGTCGCGCGCCGCCCGCAGCTCGTCCAGCTCCGGGTCGTACCCCTCGCGGATGTACCCCGGGTCCGCCACCGACGCGGGCGCCTCCGGGTGCACCGCCCGCGCGACGGCGTCGCGCACGTCGTCCAGCGGGTCAACTCCGTCCCGCAGCTCCGCCAGCAGCGCGCTCCCCGTCCCCGCCAGCGCGTCGCGCACGGCCGGCAGGCGCCCCAGCGATGCCGCCAGCGCCAGCATCTCGCGCGGTGCCACCCGCCCGGTCGCCACCTTGGCGGCCAGGCGCTCCAGGTCGCGGATCTCCCCCAGCGCCGCGCGCATGGCGCTTCGCCGCTCCCCCTCCTCCACCAGCTCCCCCACCGCGTCCAGCCGCGCCCGGATCGGCTCCGGCCTCACCAGCGGCGAGACGATCCAGCGCCGCAGCAGCCGCCCGCCCATGGGGGTGAGCGCCTCGTCCATCACCCGCAGCAGCGTCCCCTCCGTCCCGGTGCCGCGCAGCGTCTCCAGGATCTCCAGGTTGCGGCGGGTCATCTCGTCCAGCGCCATGACGTCGCCGTCGCGCTCCACCCGCGGCGGGCGCAGGTGGTCGCACCCGCCCGGCTGCGCCTCGCCCAGGTACGCCAGCAGCGCCCCGCACGCCCCCACCAGGTCCGCATCCTCCGCCCCCAGCCCGAAGCCGTCCAGCCCCAGCACCCGGAAGCGCCGCGTCATCTCCTCGCGCCCGGTCTCCGCGTCGAACAGCCAGTCGCCGCGGAAGGTGCGGGTGACCTCCTCCGCCCCCGGCACCGGGAAGATCTCCCACGAGCGCGGCAGCAGCACCTCCGACGGTCCGATCCTCCCCAGCTCCGCCGCCACCTCCGCCCACGCCACGCGCCGCAGGATCACCTCGCCCGTGGACAGGTCCGCGCACGCCAGCCCCAGCGCGTCGCTCCCCTGCGGCTCGCCCGCCAGCGCCACCAGGAAGTTGTTGCGCCGCGCGTCCAGCAGCGCGTCCGAGAACACCGCCCCGGGCGTGACCATCTCCGTCACCGCGCGCCGGACGATCCCCTTGGCTTCCCTGGGGTCCTCCACCTGCTCGCAGATGGCGACGCGCCGCCCCAGCGACACCAGGCGCTGCAGGTAGTTGTTGAGCGCGTGGACGGGCACGCCGGCCAGGGGCGCGCGGGAGCCGCCGTTGTTGCGCGAGGTGAGGGTGATGTCCAGCAGGCGCGAGCCCTCCTCCGCGTCCTCGTTGAACATCTCGTAGAAGTCGCCGACGCGCATGAACACGATGGCGTCGGGGTGGCGGGACTTCACCTCCCGCCACTGCTGCATCATGGGGGTCTCTGCGGCGGTGCTCATCCGTCGCGGCGGAGGACGGGTGCCGGACGGCCGTTGCGGGTGGTGCCAGGCATCACGTGCGGGGAGCGGGAGTGCTGCTTTCGGGACTGCGCAAGGTAGCCAGGGCGGTTGTCGCGGGCAACTCCTTGGCGCCTTTCCTGAGTTTCGCTTCGAGATCCCTGCGCGGTGGCGGGGCCGCTGCGGAGCCCGGCGGAAACTGCCCCGCCGGTCTCCTCCGCGGGCTCCGGGAGCCTCCTCGGTCGGCACGGAACGGCTGTGCCGACGCTGCGGGGTCTCCCTCCGCCGGGGTGAGCCTCGCCAAACTGCCGGCGAGTCTCCCCCCGCAACGGATTTGGGGGATACGGCGGAGAACTGCGAACGGCAATGCGGATGCGACCGGCGTGCGGATGCATCGCCATCTGCTTATCCTCAGTGCCCCATCAACGGAAACCTCGGACGGGCGGACGGATGAAGGCTGGGAAGGCAGATACGGCGGAGGGCATGGGACGGGCGGAGTTCGTGCGGGTGCGCGGGGCGCGGGAGCACAACCTCAGGGACGTGGACGTGGACATCCCCCGGGATGCTCTGGTGGTGTTCACCGGCGTGTCGGGGTCGGGGAAGTCGTCGCTGGCCTTCGGCACGCTGTACGCCGAGGCGCAGCGGCGCTACCTGGAATCGGTGGCGCCGTACGCGCGGCGGCTCTTCCACCAGATGGGCGTTCCCGACGTGGACGAGGTCGACGGGCTCCCGCCGGCGGTGGCGCTCCAGCAGCAGCGGGGGACGCCCACCACGCGGTCGTCGGTGGGGAGCGTGACCACGCTCTCCAACCTGCTGCGGATGCTGTACTCGCGCGCCGGCGACTACCCGCCCGGCCAGCCGCTGCTCCACGCCGAGGCGTTCTCCCCCAACACCCCCGAGGGCGCCTGCCCCCGCTGCCACGGGCACGGCCGCGTCTACGAGGTCACGGAGCGGTCCATGGTGCCCGACGACTCGCTCACCATCCGCGAGCGCGCCGTCGCCGCCTGGCCGCAGGCGTGGGGCGGGCAGAACCAGCGCGACATCCTGGTCACGCTGGGCTACGACGTGGACCGGCCCTGGCGCGACCTGCCGCGGGAGCAGCGCGACTGGATCCTGTTCACCGACGAGCAGCCCGTGGTGCCCGTCTACCCCGGCCTGACCCCGGAGGAGACGCGGCGCGCCCTGGAGCGCGGGGACGAGCCCAATTACATGGGCACCTTTTCCAGCGCCCGGCGGCACGTGATGCACACCTTCGCCAACACGCAGAGCGCGGCGATGAAGCGGCGCGTGCAGCAGTACATGCTCAGCACCGACTGCCCGGTCTGCGGGGGCAGGCGGCTGCGCCCCGAGTCGCTGTCGGTGAAGTTCGCCGGGCTGGACATCGCCCAGCTCTCCCGCCTGCCGCTGTCCCGCCTGGCCGCCCTGGTCCGGCCCTTCGCGGAGGGGACCGCGGCCGGCCGGGAGCGGGAGGACGAGGAGCACCCGGAAAAGGCGCTGGTGGCGCGGCGCATCTCGCAGGACCTGGCCGTGCGGCTGGCGGTGCTGCTGGACCTGGGGCTGGGCTACCTGTCGATCGAGCGCAACACGCCCACGCTCTCCCCGGGCGAGCTGCAGCGGCTGCGGCTTGCCACCCAGGTGCGCTCCAACCTGTTCGGCGTCGTGTACGTGCTGGACGAGCCCTCCGCCGGCCTGCACCCGGCCGACACCGAGGCGCTGCTCCGCGCGCTGGACGGGCTGCTGGCCGCGGGGAACTCGCTGTTCGTGGTGGAGCACGAGATGGACGTGGTGCGCCACGCCCACTGGATCGTGGACGTGGGCCCGGCGGCGGGCGAGGGCGGCGGGCGCGTGCTCTACAGCGGCCCCCCCGCCGGGCTCGCGGCGGTGGAGGAGTCGCAGACGCGCCGCCACCTCTTCGGCGAGGGTCGCCCGCCCGCGCGGGCGCCGCGCGAGCCCCGGGGATGGCTGCGGCTGGAGGGCGTCACCCGCAACAACCTCCACGCCTTGGACGTGGAGTTCCCGCTCGGGGTGTTCACCACGGTCAGCGGCGTTTCCGGCTCGGGGAAGTCCAGCCTGGTGAGCCAGGCGCTGGTGGAGCTGGTGGCCGCGCACCTGGGCCACGAGATCCCCGCCGCCCCCGACGACGAGGACGACGCGGAGCACGCGGCCGCCGTCCCCTCCGGCGGCCGCATCGCGGGCGGGATGGAGGAGATCCGCCGCCTGGTGCGGGTGGACCAGAAGCCCATCGGGCGCACGCCGCGCTCCAACCTGGCCACCTACACCGGGCTGTTCGACCACGTGCGGCGCCTCTTCGCCGCCACGCCGGACGCCAGGAAGCGGCGCTACGACGCGGGCCGGTTCTCCTTCAACGTGGCGAAGGGCCGCTGCGAGACGTGCGAGGGCGAGGGGTTCGTGATGGTGGAGCTGCTCTTCCTCCCCAGCGTCTACGCGCCCTGCCCCACCTGCCACGGCGCGCGCTACAACGCCGCGACGCTGGAGATCCGCTACGCGGGCCGCAACATCGCGGAGGTGCTGGGGATGACGGTGGACGCCGCGTGGGAGTTCTTCGCCGACGAGGACGCGGTGCGCCGCTCGCTGCACGTGCTGCGCGAGGTGGGGCTGGGCTACCTGCGGCTGGGCCAGTCCGCCACGGAACTCTCCGGCGGCGAGGCGCAGCGGATCAAGCTGGCCGCCGAGCTGCAGCGCCCGCAGCGAGGCCACTCGCTGTACGTGCTCGACGAGCCCACCACCGGCCTGCACCCCTCCGACGTGGAGAAGCTGGTGGCCCAGCTCCACGGCCTGGTGGACGCCGGCAACACGGTCGTGGTGGTGGAGCACGACATGCAGGTGGCGGCCGGCAGCGACTGGGTGGTCGACGTCGGGCCCGGCGCGGGCGAGGAGGGCGGCCGCGTGGTCGCCGCCGGGCCGCCCGCCGCGGTGGCACAGGCTCCGGAGAGCCGCACCGCTCCCTACCTGGCGCGGGTGCTGGGGTGACGGAGCCGGGGCCGCGCGGACGCGCGGCCCCGGCACGGATCACGACCGGTCGAGCTGCCCCGCCACGTAGTCGTAGAACCGCTGCTGTCCTCCCTCGGCGAAGCCGAACACCACCTGCACCTCCCGGCCGTTCTCGCTCTGCGAGATCGCGCCCTGGTTCGCGTCCAGCTCCACGTCGATCGCAAGCTTCAGCGTCGTCGGCGGCGCGAAGAAGTTCTGCGCGTCGTTCACCAGCCAGCACGTCGTCACGACGTCCCACATGTCGTAGAAGGTCTCGCTCGCGACGATGCCGTAGGCCTGGTGCGCGAGCGTCGAGTACCTCGCGCCCGCGGCCGACTGCGCGGCGAGCGTGTCCATGAACGACTTGGAGACGGAGGCCTGGTTGGTGATGTCCAGCGGGAACTGGACGATCGGGCAGGTGGTGTTGCGGAAGATCCAGTCGACCGAAGCCGGGTCCCAGAACGCGTTCCATTCCGCGAGCGGGTTCCAGGGCGGCGTCGACAGGGTGGCCGGATCCAGGTTGCCGGCCACGTTGATCGCGCCCCCCATCCAGACGATCCGGCCGATCTTCGCCTCCAGCTCGGGCCGCCGCTTCAGCAGCTCCGAGAGCGGCGTGAACGGGCAGGTGACCAGCATCGTCACGCCGGGCTCGCACTCGTCGAGCAGCCTCTCCAGCAGGTCGTCGCCGTCGGGGAACGGCGGCCACTTCACGTTGCCCGGCACGCGCCACAGCGCCGGGATCTGCGTGAGCTTCACGCAGTCGGTGCGGTACTCCCAGGGGAAGGGATTCCAGCCGCGCGCGCGGCTGAGCCCGAGTGGCATCGCCTGCGCGCCGATGAACGTGTTGACCTGCCAGCCGGCCTGCATCGCCGCGGTGTCGATGCAGTCGGCGTTGACGATCACCGCGCCGAGGAGGTTCACCGGCATGGTCGTCAACAGCACCTGCGACATGAACTCGTCGATCGCGGCGTCGTGCACGAGGATGACGTCCATCGGCTCTTCTCCAGGAATTTTGTCGTGAAACGCGGGAGTACTTCCGGATGGAGGGACATCCTAACAGCAGCGCACGGGAGGCGCGAGATGTTCGGCGAGGCGGCAGAAGGCCGGCGGGTGGTCGCCGCGCGTCAGGCGGCGCTCTCCCGCGGCGGGCGGATCGCGATCAGGCGGAGGAGCAGTTCCTCCATCGCCTGGCGGTCCGAGAGCGACGCCGACTTGAGCAGCCGGTCCGTGCGCAGCAGCTCCGAGAGCGCCTGGTCCACCTCGGCCAGCGACCACCTGCGGGCCTGCGGCGCCACCTTGCGCGCCAGCCACTTCTGGTACGGCTTCAGCTCGCGCTCCAGCGCGCCCTGCCCCCCCGCGCACACCAGCGCCACGCGCAGGAGCTGCTGCCCCATCCCGATCAGCAGCCCCACCCCGTTCTCGCCCGACTCCAGCAGGACGGGGAGGATGCGTAGCGCCTCGCCCAGGCGCCGCTCGCCGACCAGGTCGAACCAGGCCCAGCGATCGTAGCGGGGGACGTTGCCGCCCACGGCGCGCACGTCGTCCACGGTGATGCGGTCGCGGTCCTGCACGTACCCCGCGAGCTTGGTCAGCTCCGAGGTGAGCGTCCCCAGGCTGGTCCCCACCGCCGACACCAGCGCGCTGGCCGCGTCCGGCTCCAGCTCCACGCCGTGCGCCGCGCGCGCCTGCTCGATCAGCCACCCCGGCGCGTCCAGCGGCCCCAGCGCCGGGAACTCCACCGACGTCGCGCGCTTCTGCAGTTCCGAGTAGAACTTGGCCTTGGAGGCGGAGGGGATCGCCGCCGAGAGCACCAGCACCAGCCCCGGCGGCGGCGCCTTGACCGCGGCCTCCACCGTCTCGCGCGCCTTGACCGAGAGCCCCTGCGCCGCGCGGACCACCACCACGCGCCACTCCGCCATCATGGGCGGCGTCGCGATCAGCGAGGCCAGCTCGTCCGCCGCCACGTCCGACCCGGAGACCTGGTCGAAGTTGAAGTCGCGGGTGCCGGGGTCCAGGTGCCGGTCCACCACGCGCGAGACCGCCTCCTCGCGGAGGTAGTCCTCCTCGCCGTGGAAGAAGAAAGCTCCGCCTCCCGCGCGGTCGCGCAGGGAGCGGAGCAGGGCGTCGTAGGAGATCTCGGGCACGGCAGCAGGGCGGTTCGTGCGGATGGCGCGCCGCCCGGCCGGCCGCCGGCGTCAGTTGGCCGGCAGCACGTTCATGGCGACGGGGTTGGTGACCGGCACCCCGATGGGATAGTAGCGGAACAGGAGGTGGTTGTCACGCGCCTGCAGCGCCGAGGGCTCCAGGTCCGGGTGGAGCACCGCCGTGTGCGCCAGCAGCGGCCCCGCCACGAAGAGCGGCGGCAGGTCCGCGCCCGGGGCGCGGGCGGAGACCGCCGGCAGGCTGTAGAGCCCGTCCGTGACCGGCCGGAGCACGGGGAGGAACGCCGCCGTCGCCAGCACCGCCGCGATGGAGAGCACCGCCGGGGTGGGGACGCCCGAGGAGCGCCGGTCCGGCGTCTTCATCTCGTCCTCCAGGTGGAAGATGCGGTGCTGGAGCCGGGCCGCGAAGTCCTCCGACGGAGTCAGCTCCGGGAGGTCGCGGAACAGGGTCGCGCCGCGGTCGACCACGCGGTCGTAGCGGGCGCAGGAGGGGCAGGCGGCGAGGTGCGCCTCAAACTCGCGGTTCTCCTCCGGGGACAGGAATCCGTCCCTGAACTCCGAGTACTCGTCGAGGAAGCGTGCGCAGTCCACCATGGCTCGTGTGTCGCTGGGAAACGCGGTCGGAGCGGGTCCGCGCGGGCGGACCGTGAAACCGGTTCCTTCTACGCGGGAACGGTTTGGGTGTTCCAGCCCGCTTCGCGCCGGCCTGCGGCGGCCGGCCGCCGTGTCCGGACGACGCGTGCCCCGGAGACACGAAAGGGCCGCTTCCCCCCCGGGAGCGACCCTTCCGCGTTCCGACCCTCCGAACCGACGCCTTTCCGGGCCGGACCGACCTGGCTGTCTGCGCACGATCAGTCGAGCATGGGCGCGATGATCTGGGCGAAGTTGTTCCTGGCGCGGTTCAGGCGGCTCTTCACCGTGCCCAGGTTGCACTTGGTGATGTCCGCGATCTCCTCGTACGTCTTCCCCTCCATCTCGCGGAGGACGAAGACCGTGCGGTGGTGCTCCGGCAGCTCCGACACCGCGGACTCCACCATGCGGCGCAGGTGGCGCTTGCGGAAGAGGTCGTCGGGGCGGTAGGTGTTGTCCTCCCACTCCAGCGGCCGCGCATCCGCGTCCCAGTTCTTCTTGATCGCCTGGAAGAGCACCAGCGGGTTGCGCGAGCGGTTGCGCAGCTCGTTCTTCGCCAGGTTGGAGGCGATGGTGTAGATCCAGGTGGAGAACTTCTTGGTCTGGTCGAACCGGTGAAGGTGCCGGTAGACGCGGATGAAGGTCTCCTGCACCAGGTCCTCGGCCCGCTCCCGGTCGCCGGTGGTGCGGTAGACGAAGTTCAGCAGGCGCGTCTGGTAGCGCTCCACCAGCTCGTTGAAGGCGCGCTTCTCACCGGCGAGGAACTGCGCCACCACGCCGCTGTCGTCCAGCTCCCTGAGCACGACCCGGGTGGTACGGGGCTCGTCCGCATCCCTGGCGCGCAAGGCAAACGATGATTCCGACATGCGAACCCCCTGGTAGGCTTATCCATGGTAGGGAGGCGCCGCGTCCGCCCGCGCGGCCCGCGATCGCCTTCACCCCGCTCGAAGCGCAGTTTCCATTCCCCGCGCCACACCACCCGCAAACCGCGCAATCACATTTACTTACGCTCTCTCGGCACCGGATCCGCCCCGCTGCCCTCCGTCCTCCGGGGAGGACGCCGCCCGCGGGAAAAGGACACTCCCGCCCGGGGCGGTCCACCCTCGTAAGACGCGCGAGGGGCGCGTTCCGTTACAGCCCGAACACGAACCCGGCGGCGTACAGGATGGTGCAGATGGACTTGGCGTCCACGATCTCCCCGTCCCGCACCATCTCCAGCACCTTCGAGAAGGGGAGCCTCACCACGTCCATGAACTCGTCCACGTCGCGGGCCTGGGTCCCCTCCTCCAGCCCGGTGGCGAGGAAGAGGTGGATGCGCTCGTCGGTGAAGCCCGGGGTGGTGTAGATGGCGGTCAGCTTCCGCATCTCCCCGGCGCGCAGCCCCGTCTCCTCCTCCAGCTCGCGCCGCGCGCACAGCTCCCAGTCCTCGCCCGGCCTGTCGGGCCGCCCCGCCGGCACCTCGTAGATGTACCCGTCGGTCGCGTAGCGGTACTGCCGGATCAGCACGACCTCGGGGTCTTCGTCGTCCGTGCTCCCCACCACCGGGAGGACGGCGGCGGCGCCGGAGTGGCGGATCATCTCGATCTCGCCCGTGGAGCCGTCCGGGAAGCGGACGGTGTCCAGGTTCAGGTGCACGATCCGCCCGTCGTAGACGGGCCTGGAGGAGATGCGCCCCGTCTCCCCCTCCGCCCCGCCCTGCTGCGGCTGCTCGCTCATCGTCTTCTCCCGTGGTTGTAAGATGGACGCGACTCCGCGGGTGTTCAACCCGTAACTCGATGCCTTAACGAACTCTTAACACTCTCCCAAACGCGGAGCGCCCCGCCGCGTGGACGGGGCGCCCCGGTCTCCGGTCGGTCCGGCTCAGAGCTCCAGCTCGGAGGGCTGCATCACCCGGACCTCCCCGAACTCCTCCAGCGAGTCGCGCAGCCCGGCCGCGTCGCCCACCACCACCGTCACCAGCCGGTCCGGGTGCAGGTGGTCGCGGGCGGCGCGGAGCACGTCGTCGGCGGTCACGGCCAGGATGCGCTCCCGGTAGCCCTGGAAGTAGTCGTCGGGGAGCCCGTACACGGCGATCTGCGAGAGCCGCGAGGCGAGCCCCACCGTGGTCTCCAGGCGCAGCGGGAAGACGCCGGCCAGGTAGCTGCGCACGTCGTCCAGCTCGGCGGGGGTGACGGGGGCCTCGCGGATCGCCCGCGCCTCGCGGAGGATCTCGCGCACCGAGGCCGCCGTGGCGCCGGACTGCACCGCGGTGATGATGGCGAAGGGCCCGGCGTGCCGCCGCATGGTGTACGACGAGCTGAGCCCGTAGGTGTAGCCGTGCCTCTCCCGCAGGCTCAGGTTGAGCCGCGAGCTGAAGCCCCCGCCCAGGATCTGGTTCATCACCGTCACCGCGAAGTAGTCGGGGTGGGTGCGGGGGATCCCCACGTGCCCCACGCGCAGCTCCGACTGCACCGAGCCGGGGCGGTCCACCAGCACCACGCGCGGCGCGTCCTCGCGCGGGCGGATGTCCGGCGCGGGCGAGGGGTCCGGCGCGCCCGCCCAGTCGCCCAGGCACGCCTCCGCGACGTCCACCGCCTGGTCCGCGCCCAGGTCGCCGGCCACGATCATGGTGGCCCCGGCCGGGCGGTAGCGGGCCGCGTGGAAGGCCGCGACGTCCTGCCGGGTGAGCCCCTGGAGCGAGGCGCTGGTCCCGGAGATCGGCCGCGCGAAGGGCGAGCCCTCGGCGTAGACGAAGCGGAGGATCGCCTCGTTGGCCAGCAGGCTGGGGTCGGCGCGGCGCTGCTGGATGCCGGCCAGGCGCTGGGCGCGCTGGCGGTCCAGCTCGGCCTCGGGGAAGTCGGGGCGGCGGAGCAGGTCGGCGAGGATGCGCGCCCCGGCCTCCACCCGGGCGCGCAGCGCGGTGAAGCCCACGTAGGTGGAGTCCCACGAGGCGCCGGTGTCCTCCAGGATCCCCAGCCCCTCCAGCTCCGCCGCGATCTCCAGCCCGGTGCGCCCCGCCGCGCCGGTGTCCAGCAGGTCGGCCGTGAGCGAGGCGACGCCGGCGCGCTCCGGCTCCTCGTCCAGCGGGCTCGCCGGGAGCGAGACGCCCATGGACACCACGGGGAAGTCGCGCGCCTCGGCCACCAGCAGCTCCATGCCGTTGGACAGGGAGCGGCGGTGGACGGGGGGGAAGTGGAAGGGGCGGAGCGGCCCGGGCGCGGGCGGCACGCTCCGGTCCGGCCCGTCCTGCCGGGGGGCGGTCACGCGGCCTCCTGCCGAGCGCGCGGCACGTACGCCAGCACGGCGCGGTTCCCCGGCACCAGGAACTCCAGGGCGAAGCGGCGCACCCGCTCGTCCGTGACGGCGCGGTAGTCGTCCAGCTCGGTGTTGATCCGGCCGGGGTCGTCGAAACGGGTGGTGTACATGGAGATGTCGTTGGCCCGCTCGCCCACCTGCTGGATGCCGATGACGTGGCGCGCCTCGAGGCCGGTGACGGCCCGCTCGATCTCGGCGGGGAGGTCGGCGGCGGAGCGGACGGCGTCCAGCTCGGCCAGCACGGCGGCCTCCAGCGCTTCCACGGGGGTGCCCGGGGTGGCGGTGGCGGTCACCACCAGCATGGCGGCGCCGGTGGCGATGGGGAAGGCGAACGAGCCCACGTCCTTGGCGATCCTCCGCTCGCGCACCAGCGACCGGTACAGCCGCGAGGACTTGCCGGTGGCCAGCACCCCGGCGAGCACGTCGGCGGCGTAGAACTCCTCGCTGCCGTAGGGCGGGGTGCGGAAGGCCAGGTACAGGCGCGGCAGCGCCACGTCGCCCTCCACCCGGTCGCGCACCTCCCTGCCGATGCGGTGCGGGATGTCGATGCGGCCGGGGAGCGGCGGGATCTCGGGGCCGCGCGGGATGGGGCCGAACCAGCGCTCCACCAGCGTCCGCGCTTCGGCGGGGTCGAAGTCGCCGCAGAGGGTGAGCACGGCGTTGTTGGGCGCGTAGTAGGTGCGGAAGAACTCGCGCACGTCGTCCAGGGTGGCCCGGTCCAGGTCGGCCATGCTCCCGATGACGGAGTGGTGGTACGGGTGGTCGGGCGGGAAGACCATCCCCTGGAGCCGCTCGTCCCAGTCGCCGTACGGGGCGTTGTCCACCCGCTGCCGCCGCTCGTTCTTCACCACCTCGCGCTGGTTGTCCAGCTTTTCCTGGCTGATGGCGGGGAGGAAGAAGCCCATGCGGTCGGACTCCAGCCAGAGCGCCAGCTCCAGCCGGTTGGCGGGGACCGTCTCGAAGTAGTTGGTGCGGTCCAGCCAGGTGGAGCCGTTGACGGAGCCCCCCGCCCTCTCCACGTGCGCCACGTGCTGGGTGTCGGGGACGTTCTGCGAGCCCTGGAACATGAGGTGCTCGAACAGGTGGGCGAACCCGGTCTTCCCCGGCTGCTCGTTCCGGCTCCCCACGTTGTACCAGAGGTTCACGGCGACCACCGGGTTGGTGTGGTCCTCGGACAGGACCACGCGCAGGCCGTTGGGGAGGGTGTAGTGCTCGATGGGTATGTGCATCGAAGTGCGAAAGTGCGTGAGTGCGAAAGTGCGAACGTACCTGAGGGCGCGTCCCTACAGCACGAAGCCCGCCGTGGCGGGCCGTAGTAGCAGTTCCCTGCCGTTCCCACATCCGTCACGGAGGGAGACACCGGGGCAGTTTCCGGTGGCTCCCTCCGGCGCAGGGAAACCCGCCGGCAGTTTGGCGGGGTTCCCGGAGCCCGCGTAGGAACCAGGCCGGCAGTTTGGCCTGGTTCCGGAGCGGCCCCGACGCAGCGCCTACGGATCCCGCTCGATCAGCGCGAACGGCAGGCTGAAGCTCTCCCGCAGCATGAACCGCCGCTCCTCGTCCGGGTTGCGCGAGATGGGACTGCTGCGGGTGGGCGAGCTGTGCGCGCGGAAGCCCACGCGCAGGGCCAGGAGCCGCAGGCGCAGCATGTGGAACGGGTCGCTGACCAGCACCGCGGAGCGGATGCCGTTGCGCTCCATGATGCGGTCCACGGCGCGCATGGACTGGAGCGAGGTCATGCCGGCCTCCTCGGTGAAGATCACCCCGGCCGGGATCCCCCGCCTGGCCGCGTAGCGCTTGCTGACCACGGCCTCGCTGACGGTGTCGCCGGGGCCGGTGCCGCCGGTCATGATGAGCGTGTCGGCGACGCCGCGGCGGTACAGCTCCACGGCGTGGTCCAGCCGCGCCCGCAACACCGGGGACGGCTTGCCGTCGTACTGTGCGGCGCCGAGCACGACGATGGCGCCGGCGGGGCGGGCCTCGTCGCGCCGCGCGAACAGCACGATGGCGGTGAGCACGGCGCCCCAGCCGGCGAGCGCGGCGAGCGCGGCGATGCCGAGGACGCGGAGCAGGCGCTTCATGGGCGCCGGAGGGCGGGAAGGCACGGCACGCGGGCGCTCACGGACGCTGGAGGAGGCGCTCACGGAGGACCGTCGGGGCGAGCTGGGTGATCAGGAACTCGCGCGCCTCGTCGGGGCCGGTGCCGATCACCTCCTCCACCTCCTGGAGGAGCGCGGCGTCCATCTCCTCGGCGGAGAGCTCGGCGCGGGCCAGGGCGTTCCAGGCTTCGTCGTCCCACCCCTCGCCGGCGGAGGCGAGGGCGGAAAGGAGCTGGGCCTCCAGGTCGCCGGGGCGCTCGGCGGCGGAGCGGTGCAGCGCCTCGGCGGCCTCCTCGCCGCGCCCGGCCTCCAGCAGCGCCATCCCCAGCAGGCCGCGCACCCAGGCGTCCTCGGAATCCACGGCGAGCGCCTCCTCCAGCTCGGCGATCCCCTCGTCGCGCCTCCCGGCCAGCAGGTAGGCGATGGCGAGCTCGGCGCGGACGCCCGGCTCGTCCGCGGCGAGGCCGCGGGCGGCCTCCAGCTCGCGCACGGCGTCCTCGAACATCCCCTCGCGCGCCAGGTAGGCGCCGTACGACACCCGGGCGAACGCCAGGTCGGGCGCGGTGATGGCGGCCAGGCGCAGCGCGCTCTCGGCGTCCGGGTCGTCGTACACGGCCACGCCGTTCCCCGCGGTGGCGAGGATGAAGGGGTCCTCCGGCTCGGCGGCCAGGGTGCGGCGGAAGAACTCGTACGCCTCGCCGTCGCTCCCCAGCTCGCGCGAGGCCACGCCGAGCGAGCAGAGCAGCGCCGGGTCCTCGGGGTGCTCGTCCAGCCGCTCCAGGAGGAGGTCGCGCGCCTCGTCCCACCTCCCCTGCTCGCCGAGCCCGGCGGCCTGCTGGAGGAGCTCGTCGAGGGGGCCCTCGTCGGGTTCGTTGGGGGTGCTCACCGTTGCCTTCCGTTCGCGTGCATTCGGGCCGCCCGGAGCAAGTTCGTTGCCAGGCGGTGACGGGGGAAGTATAGGCGGACGGGCAAGGGGCGGCGAGGGAACGGCGGTGCGGGAGTGCGAAAGTGCGGGAGCATGACGTACGCCGCATGCTGAACCGCGTCGGTTCGGGACCGCGCGTGACACACGCAGGACTGCGCAAATGCCTGCGCGACATGCGCGAATCGAATTGCGGCGCGCGCAAGATCCGGTGGACAAGCACGTTGCGCGAGGTCCGACCGCGAGTCGGGCGGGCGGAGGGGGGCGTCAGGGCTTGTCACGACGCATGGGCGGGAATAACATTGTGCGCCCGACCGGGCACCCAATCCGACCCCTCTCGCTGGACACGATGAACGAGACACCGCAGCCCCGCCTCGCGCGCGTCACCACCGTAGGAAACCTCAAGGGCGGCTCCGGCAAGACCACCAACGCGGTGAACCTGGCCTGCATGCTGGGGCACGGCGTGGGCGGGCTGCCGCCGCAGCGCGTGCTGTTCGTCGACCTGGAGCCGCTGCGGACGGCGAGCCGCTGGCTGGGCGTGGAGGCGGCCTCGGCGGAGCAGAGCAGCGCGGTGCTGTTCCAGGCGGTGCCCCGGAACGGGGACCGCGAGGGGCACGTGGAGCGGCTGCGGGCGGCGATCCAGCGGGCGGAGAACGAGCCCATCGACCTGATCCCGGCGCACGCGGACGGGCTGGAGGCGGCGGACGGGGTGAGGGGCAAGGAGTTCGACCTCAAGGACAACCTGGCGCTGCTGGCGGCGGAGTACGACTACGTGTTCATCGACCTGCCGGGGTCGCGCACGGGGCGGCTGATCCGCTCGTCGCTGGTGGCGAGCGAGGGGGTGCTGGTGCCGCTCCAGCCGGGCGGAAACTCCATCGAGAGCACCATGGACTTCTTCGAGATGGTGGAGGAGATCCGCCGCGGGGCCAACCCCGTGCTCCAGGTGGACGGGATCGTGATCTCCACCGCGGGGCCGCGCGGCGACGTGGACGCGCAGATCGCGGCGGACACGCTGGTGGAGGTGCTCCCCTACTACAGCGTGTACTCGGCGCGCATCCGGACGCTCAAGGCGATCCAGCGGGCCAGCTCGTTCCGGGTGAGCGTGCAGAACATGGGCGACCGCGAGGCGATCCGCGACTTCACGGCGCTCACGGAGGAGTGGATGCAGGCGATCGGGCGGGCGGAGGCGGCGGTCTGATGGCCAAGTTCAACGCGGCGGCCCTGCGGGACAGGGCCAAGCAGAACCTGGCCCAGACGGCGGCGCCGGCGGTGGCGGCCAAGCGGGAGACGGAGCAACTGCTGAGCGGCGCCCGCACGGGGAACGCGACGCTCCCCATTGAGCAGATCCAGCCGGACCCGGACCAGCCGCGCAAGGCGTTCGACCGCGAGGGGCTGGACGAGCTGAAGCGCGCGATCCTGGCGCTGGGCGGGCTGGAGAACCCCATCCAGATCTACTACCGGGAGAGCGTCGGCTTCACCATCAAGCACGGGGAGCGCCGCTTCCGCGCGCTGCGCGAGCTGCTGGAGGAGGGGCACGAGCAGTTCCGGCAGGTGCCGGTGCTGATGAGCCCGCCGCCGGACCGCAGCGCCGAGGGGGAGCAGCGCCTGCGGATCGCGCAGGTGGTGGAGAACAACGCGCGCCGCGGCCTGCTCCCGCTGGAGACGGCGGAGCAGTACCACCTGATCGCCACCGCCGGCCGCGCCGAGCCCGTCGCCGCGACGCGCCTGGCGGAGCTGACCGGGACGGAGGAGCGCGTGGTGCAGCGCTACCTTTTCGTGGTGGGCGGGCTGGCGGAGGAGGAGCGGGCGGGGCTGCGCGAGACGTGGCCGGACGCGCCGCTGCGGCCGCTGTACGCGCTGGTGCAGTGGCTGGGGGAGCACGGTCAGCGCCTGGACCGCGCCACGCGCGCGGCGGCCATCGACCGCTTCACCAGGGAGCGCCCCACGGAGCGGATGGTGCGGGTGGTGATGCGCGACCTGGCCCCCAGGAAGAAGCCGGGGCGCCCGGCGCGGAAGCGCTTCTCCTCGGGGACCACCAAGACGGGTGCCTTCCAGGTGAAGCTGACGCTGCCGCCGGAGATGATGCGCGACGCGGAGTCCATCCGGAAGGCGCGCGCGGACCTGCAGCGGGTGCAGGAGCAGCTGGAGGAGATGGAGCGGGCGCTGGAGGGCGGGAGCGGGGAGTCCTAGCCGGCTCCCGAATCTCGTGTACGCAAGCTCCTGGGGTGGATACGGATACGGGAACGGCGACCGACGGTCGCCGTTCCCGTTTTAGCGTGGCGGCCACTTCTCCCGGGTGCCGCGCGCGGCGGCGCGCTGCCGTTCGAAGAGCCGGGAGCGGCGGAGATCCGGAGCTACCAGTCGGCGACGACGTCGCGGGTGTCCACGTGGACGAACCCGCTGTACACCCCGATGCCGCCCTTGAACTCGAAGGTGCCGGCGGTCCCCGGGATGGCGAACCTGCGGCCGCGGTAGCTCCGCAGCCGCTTCGCCCACTGCGCGGGCGTGCCCGACGAGACGCTGAAGTCGATGGCCCGGAAGCGCACGTGCTGCGAGTTCTTCGCCCCTCCCACCGCCCGGTTGTACTCCCTGGAGCGGAAGGTGCTCAGGAGGTGCACCGGGCTCCCGAAGTCGGCGCGGAAGTGCTGGAGCACGGCGAGCGTGGGGACGATGTTGCCCCACAGCTCCGGAGGCGGCGCGGAGTTGGACACTCCGTTCCTGGTGCGCGACCAGTACGGGGTGAACTCGGAGCCGCGGAAGCTGGCCAGCCCCAGCCCGTCCACGAACCGCTCGAACTCCGCGGCCGGTGACGCCGCCGCGGCGGCCTCCGACCCCAGGGACGCGGCCCCGCCCTCCGCCTCCTCCGGCGGCTCGTTCCCCTCCACCTCGTCCGCCAGGCTGCCCACGAGCAGCAGCTCGATGCGCGCCAGGCGCTCCACAACCTCGTCCAGCCCCGCCGGCTCGGACCCCGCCGCGGCGCTTCCCGCCTCGCCGTCCGTCATGGTCGCACCTCCTCTGGTGTGTGCTCCGCTCCGTCGCCGGAGCCTCGCACCATAGACGGCCGCACCCCGCCGCTTTCCAGTTCCCGCCGCTTTCCCGCCGTTCAGCGTACCGCGTACGCCGTGCTGCCGTTCACTCCCGTAGGGGCTCCCCTCCCCTCGCGTGTCGTCCTCCACGGCGGAACCATCCAGCCCGGGCACGGGACCAGGTCCCCACGGCACGTCCTCACTCCCGGCCGCGCGGCGCGGCGGGACTCGCCCTCGGGCTCCTCCCCGGCGCGGCGCTACCAGGTGCCGGGATGGTTCAGCGGGGGGATGGCCGAGTACCGCCTGCCGCCGCTGGTGGACGCCAGGGAGACGGCCCGGCCGCCGGCAGGGAGATTTCGCCCGTCGCGGGACAACTCAGCTTCACCGGTGTACTGGCAGACTTCCGCCGCGACCCGTACCCGCGCCCCTTCGCGCTGGCGCTGCGCGGGCTGCGCTACGGGCGCTACGGGCCGGACGGCGAGGGCGTGTTCTCCAGCCTGCACCTGGCACCGGGTGGCGGCGATCCGGCCGGGCTTCTGAGCCCGGCAACACGAGACGAAAGGAGCGGTCGTGATGCGTAACGGGACTGGAGCGGTGGGGCGGAGGCGGGGCGCGCTGCTGGCGTGCCTGGCGCTGCTCGCCGCGGCGGCGTGCAGCGACTCCACCGGGCCCAGCCCCGTGGCGGACCTGAACATCGGGGGGGCGCCCGCCGCCCCGCTGCGGGTGGGGGACACGCTCACCCTCTCCATCACCCTGGTGAACGCCGCCGGCAACCCGGTGACCGGCCGGGCGGTGGCCTGGCGGAGCAGCGCGCCCGCGGTGGCCGGCGTGACCCAGGAGGGGCGCGTGGCCGCGCTGTCGCCCGGGCAGGCGTGGATCGCCGCCACGGCCGGGGGCGTGTCCGACTCGGTCTCGGTGACGGTGGCGTCGGTCTCCACCTCGCAGGCGTGCCTCCAGTCCTCCGCCGCGCTGACCATGGCGGTGGGCGAGGTGCGGCAGGTGGCGCTGGACGCCGCCGGCATCGCCTGCATCCAGGGGCCCGCGGGCGGCGGCGAGTTCACCGTGGTGGCCTTCAACGGCCGCACCGCCGGGAGCATGCCGCTGGACGTGCGCGGCAGCGGCATCGCCGGCCCCACGGGGAGCGCCTCCGTGGGGGTGGCGCCCCGGGCGGCGGCGCTGCACGCGGCCGCCGGCGAGCGGCGGCGCGACCTGGGCTGGGAGTCGGCGCTGCGGGCGCGCGAGGGGCGCGAGCTGGCGCCCTACGTGCCGGCGGCGCGGGCGGCGGCGGCCCGGCGTGCCGGCATCCGCGCCAGCGTGGCGCTGGCGGATCCGCCGGCGGTGGGGGCACTGCTCCGCATCAACGCCTCCATCGAGGCGTGCGACCAGCCCAACGACCGGGTGGGGCGCGTCGCGGCGGTCACCGAGCGCGCCATCGTCGTGGCGGACACGGCAAACCCGGCGGGCGGGTTCACGGACGCGGAGTACCGCGAGTTCGGCCTGGCCTTCGACACGCTGGTGTACCCCGTGGACGTGGCCAACTTCGGCGCACCCACGGACATCGACGCCAACGGCCGGACCGTCCTGTTCTTCACCCGCGCCGTGAACGCGCTGACGGAGCGCGACTCGGACTCGTTCGTGGGCGGCTTCTTCTACGCCCGCGACCTGTTCCCCCGCACGGACACGCCGGAGTTCGAGGGGTGCGCCGGGAGCAACTTCGGAGAGCTGTTCTACCTGCTGGCGCCGGACCCCACCGGGCAGGTCAACGGCAACCAGTTCAGCAAGGCGTTCGTGCTGGACAACACCGTGGGGACGGTGGCGCACGAGTTCCAGCACCTGATCAGCGCGGCCCGGCGGCTGTACGTGGTGAAGACGGAGAACTTCGACGAGGAGGTGTGGCTCAACGAGGGGCTCTCGCACATCGCCGAGGAGCTGGTCTTCTACCGCGCGGCCGGGCTGGCGCCGGGGCAGAACCTGACGGCCGACCGGCTGCGCTCCTCGGAGCGGGTCCGCGCGGCGTTCAACGGCTACGCCTCGTCCAACTTCGGGCGCTACGGCGAGTACCTGCGCGACCCGGAGGCGAACTCGCCGTACGGCAACGACGACGAGCTGGGCACCCGCGGGGCGGCGTGGGCCTTTTTGCGCTACGCCGCGGACCGCCGCGGCGGCGACCAGGCGGCGCTCTGGAACCGGCTGGTGAACAACACCCTCACGGGGATCCCCAACCTGCGCGCGGCGCTGGGGGTGGAGCCGGTGGAGTGGGCGCGCGACTGGACCGTCTCGGTGTACACGGACGACCTGCTGCCGTCGGCGCCGGCCCCGTTCCAGCAGCCCAGCTGGCACTTCCGCGACATCTTCTCGGCGCTCTCCACCAACGCCGTGTACCCGCTGCGCACGCGCGCCCTGGCCGACGCGGTCACCACCTCGGTGACGCTGGAGCCGGGCGGCGGCGCATTCTTCCGCCTGGCGGTGCCCTCCGGGGGCCGGGGCGAGGTCCGCATCACCTCGGGCGCGGGCGCCCCCGGAGACGGCTTCTCCGCCACGGTGGTGCGGACCCGGTAGACGGGGATCCTCTCCACC
>JBFMFL010000449.1:0-4424 GCA_040752145.1 Gemmatimonadota bacterium | reverse complement strand
GTGGAGGCCGGCGGGCGGGCCGGCCCCGCTCCCCCCCCCCTCCCACACCACCACCTTGTCGAACTTGATCCCCGAGATCGCCTTCGCGGCCGTCTCGGCCAGGTGGTCCACGTGCTCCAGCATGAGCAGCTGGAACGCCTCCTTCGACCCGCCCGCCGCGGCGACGATCTCGCGCAGGCCCTCGGCCTTCCTGGCGAGGATCTCGTACTGGCCGCGGGCCTCCGCCTCCAGCCGGGCGAAGTTCGCCGCCGCCTCCGCCTGCGCCTCGATCCGGCGCCGCTCCGCCTCCGCCTCGGCCTCCACGATGGTGCGGGCCTTCTCGGCCTTGGCGGGGGCCTCCAGCTCGGCGCGCCGCTCCGCCTCCACCCGCTCCGCATGGGCGACCGCCGCGCGGGCCATGGCGCGGTTCTGCGCCTCCTGCACCGCGGCCTCCGCCTCGCGCCGCCGGGTCTCGGAGAGCTGGTACGCCTCGGCCTGCCTCACCTGCAGCTGCGCCTGCGTGGCGGCGATGGTCGCCTGGGCCTGGGCCTCGCCCTGGATGGCCTTTGCGTCCGCGCTGGCCACCGCGATGCGCTTCAGCTGCTCGGCCTCCTTGACCTGCGCCTCGCGCTGGAAGGCAGCCGTCTCCTCGCCCACCTTCTGCTCCTTGTCCAGCTCCGCGATGCGGACCGCCTGCTGGCGCTGCGCCTCCTTGATCTGCGCCTCGCGCTCGAAGGCCGCCATCTGCTCGCCCACCTTCTGCTCCTTGTCCAGCTCGGCCACGCGCACCGCCTGCTCCCGCTGCGCCTCGCGGATCCCGATCTCCCGCGCCTTGTGGGCGTTGGCGACCTGCACCGTCTTCTCGCGCTCCGCCTCGGCCACGCGCACCTCGCCCACCTTCTCCTGCTCGGCCACCTCGCCGCGGGCCTTCTGCACCGCCTCCGCCGCCGCCTTGCGCCCGATGGCCTCGATGTACCCCGACTCGTCGTTGATGTCGGTGATGTTCACGTTGAGGAGCACCAGGCCCACCTTCTTGAGCTCCGGCTCCAGCGAGGTCTGGATGTTGTGCAGAAAGGACTCGCGGTCGCGGTTGATCTCCTCGATGCGCATGGAGGCGATCACCTGGCGGAGCTGGCCGAAGATGATGTCCTGCGCCTGCCGCTTGATCACCGGCTGGTCCAGCTTGAGCAGGCGGATGGCGGCGTTCTGCCGCACCTCCGGCTCCGTCCCCACCGCCACGGTGAAGACGCTGGGCACGCTGACGCGGATGTTCTCGAAGGAGAGCGCGTCCTTGAGCGGGATGTCGATCTGGATGGGCTCCAGGCTCAGGTAGTCGTACTCCTGGATCACCGGCCAGACGAAGGCGCCGCCCCCCGAGATGCACTTTGCCGCGTTCCCCCCGCCCACCGTGCCCGAGATCACCAGCACCTTGTTGGCGGGGCAGCGCTTGTACCGGGAGACGAAGAGCAGCAGGAGACCCATGGCGGCGGCGAACGCCGCCAGCGTCCCCAGGGCGGCGAGGGAGCCGCCGCCCAGCTGCGGGAGCTGGACGAGTGCGAGGGTGCTATGCATCGAGAAGGCCTCCGAGGTCCGGTGTGGGGGCGACTTCGACGGTGTCGGGACCGACCACGTCCACGACGACCACCTGCGCACCCGTGGGGAGGGGGTGCGCGGAAAGGGCCTGGTACTCCACCAGGCGGTCCTGCAGCTTGAGGTGCACCTTGCCCATCCCGGCGCGCCCGCCGGGGATGCTCAGGTACACCGTGGCGGGCTCGCCCACGGCCCGCTCGATCCGCACCGTGCCGTCGCTCTCCATGCGCAGCAGCGCGCGCATGGCCGCGGCCACCCCCGCCGCCGCCCCCGCGCCCAGCAGCAGGGCCAGGGGGAGCGCCGCGGCCAGCCCCAGCGGGGTGGCGTACCCCGCCAGCCCGCCGATGCCGAAGAAGGTGAGCCCCGCGCCGAGCGCGCGCACGCTCAGCAGGTTGAGCCCGTCGGCGCCCTCCACGTGCAGGCCCAGGTGGGGCGCGTCGAAGCCGTGGTCCATCCCGAGCAGGCTCAGGAGGATCTGCAGGACGAGGACGGCGCCCCCCAGGGCGGCGCAGGCCAGGAAGAGGGTTTCCACGGGGCGTGGCGGGAGGGGGGTGGGGCGCGGAACGGGCGCAGCGCGCCAAAAGTTCCGCGCCGGGAAAGGTACCCGCGGCCGGCGGCCGCGTCAACGAAACCATACGCCGGGCGGAGATGAAAGGTGTCGATCCGCTGCCGCGGCCGGCGGGAAGCCGGCGTCAGCCGATCGCGCGGCGGGCGGCGGCGAACACGTCGTCCAGCATCTCCGGGGTGAGGCGGCCGGTGAAGGTGTTCTGCTGGCTGGGGTGGTACGAGCCGATCAGGGTGAGCCCGCCGGGCAGCGCCACCTCCACCGCGTGCCCGAACCGGGGCTGAGGGACGGGGACGGCGTGCCCGCCCTCGCGCAGCAGCCGCAGCAGCTGCCCCCAGGCGAAGCCGCCCAGCGCCACCACCGCGCGGAGCTCGGTGAGCGCGCGCATCTCGCGGAGCACCCAGGGGGCGCAGGCGTCGCGCTCCTCGGGGGTGGGGAGGTTGTCGGGCGGGGCGCACTTCACCGCCGCGGTCACCCAGGCGTCGTTGAGCGCCAGCCCGTCGTCCGCGCGCACCGAGGTGGGCTGACTGGCGAACCCGGCCCGGTGCATGGCGGCGAACAGCCAGTCGCCCGAGCGGTCGCCGGTGAACACCCGCCCGGTGCGGTTGGCGCCGTGCGCCGCCGGCGCCAGCCCGAACACCAGCAGCCGCGCCCGCGGGTCGCCGAACCCCGGCACGGGGCGGGCCCAGTAGTCCTGGTCGCGGTAGGCGCGGCGCTTCTCGCGCCCCACCCGCTCGCGCCACTCCACCAGCCGGGGGCACCGCCGGCACCCGGTCACCTCGTCCTGCAGCACGTTCAGCATCTCGCTCCCTCATGCAGAACTCCCCACCCTCCGGCCGGAGGGTGGGGAGCCGTGTCCATTCCGTTCTGGCCGGGCGGCGCCCGGCCCGTTCCTCACCGCGCCGGGGGCTCCGACGAGCGGGGCTCCGGCCGGCTCACCTCCACCCGCGGGGTCTCGGGCGCCGAGGCGCGCGGCGTCGGCTCACTGCGCGGCTCGGGGCGCTCCACCCGGGGCTCCGGGCGCTCCGCCTGTGGCTGAGGCTCGGCGCGGCGCTCCACGCGCGGCTCGGAGTCGCGCGAAGCGGGCTCGGAGCGCCGCTCCACCCGCGGCGAGTGCCCGCCCTCGCGGTCCCGCCCCGCGTCGACCAGCTCCCGCTCGGCGGACCGCTCGGGGACCCGCACGCCCGGACGGCGCGCCGGCTCCGGCTCCGGGATCGCCTCTACCACCACGGGAGGCCGCGGGGCCGCGGCCCCGGTCCCCGTCTCCGGGCCCGGCTCCGGGCGCTGGCGCGTCGGCTCCTTCACCGCGCTGGAGTCGCCGGGCTGCTCGGGGTCGCGCACCAGCGGAGGGATGCCGGCCTGCTCGGCGCAGGAGCCGTACACGTAATACGCCGGCCCCTGGATGATGCGCCCGTCGGCGCACTGCACCCGGATCCACTGCTCGGCCTGGTAGTCGCCGCCGTACGTGCGGTCCGGCCACACCGCGAACATGTCGTCGGTCCAGTCGCCGGCGACGCCGTAGGGGAGCACCAGGTCCGCCAGGTCGTCCGCGAGCGCGTACGGGCTGTGCGAGGCGAAGCGGGTGAGCCCCAGCTCGCGGCGCAGCGCCCCCGGCGCGCCCAGGTAGCTCCCCAGCCGCAGCGGCGCGTCCGATGCGATCATGTACAGGTAGCGCGGCCCCTCGCGCGAGGCCCTCGCGAACAGCGGCGCCGGCTGGAAGTACGAGTAGTAGCCGCGCGACTGCGACAGGAAGATGCTGTTGAGCCCGCCGTACAGGTAGTTCCGTTCGCCGCGGTACGCCGGGTACAGCAGCCCAACCCCCCGTCCCGGGATGATCTCGAAGATGGCGACGTGGGCCGGGCGGTTGACGCTGACCATCAGCTGGCCGCTCCCGTTGACGATGCGGGCGCGGAGGGGACGTCCGTCGTACTGCGCGGGGTCCATCCCCTCGGCGGGCGGCGCGGGGAGCGCAGCGCAGGACGAGAGGAGCGCGACCAGGGCGAGAGTCGAGAGTGCTCTCATGGCGTGACTCGCGTGAGGGTGGAATTCCGGACTCTGTTACCCGCGCGGCACAGATCCGTTCGGGTCCTCCCGGAGGCAACAAGCATTCCCCGGCGCCCGCAGCCACAAGCCGTTTCCGCCGAACGACTTACCATCCCGAGCAGCGCCACGTCCGGGCGATTTCGCACCCGGCGGAGGACGCCGGTGTACCCCGCAGGGGACAGACCGTGGACGCCCTCAGGCGCGCCACGCCGCCCAGGCAAGCAGCGCCCACCCGGCCAGGAACGCC
>JBFMFL010000448.1:0-4436 GCA_040752145.1 Gemmatimonadota bacterium | reverse complement strand
CCCTCCCCCGCAAGCAGGGGAGGGGAGAACTGCGCGAAACTGTCGTGCTCCCCCTTGCCCCCGCTTGCGGGGGAAAGGGGGCCGGGGGGAAAGGGGGCCCGCCGTGCATGATGGGGAGCGCCGGCCGATTCCACAACGGCCCGGCCGCCGGGCTCCTATGCGAACGGGGCCGGCGCACCCGTGCGCCGGCCCCGTGTCACCGCCTCGTGCTCCCGTCCGTCAGACGGGGTCGGCCACCCGCGGGCGGCGCGCGGCGCGCTCGCGGGCGGGCTCGCGGCGCTTGCGGCCGCGCCAGGCGGCGAAGCGCCGCAGCGAGAGCGCCAGGCCGGTGAACACCAGCACCGCCGCGCCCAGCGACACCACGCCGGCAAGCGTCTGTCCGGGGAGGCCCAGGACCTCGCCGGTGTGCGCGAAGCGGAGGATGCTGCGCAGCCTGCGTCCGGGCGTGCCGGCGGAGAACGGCTCCCACTTCACCACCTCGCCGGTGGCGCGGTCCAGCGCCAGGGTGGCGCGCTTCTGCGGCTGCCCGCCGCTCCCCCGGTCGATGTTGAAGCTGACCGGCGCGTCCGCCGCCTCGGGGATCTGCATGGTCAGGCTCCTCCACCCCTCCACGCGCCGGCTCGCCACCGCCCACGCCGGGTCGATCCCCCGCAGCGCCGCCGCGGGGTCGCCGCCGTCCGCTCCGCCGCGCCCCTCGACACTCCGTCCCTCAGCTCCGCGGGCGTCGCCCGCCGGACGCGCGCCGCCCCCGCCGCCGGGTCCCTGCCGGGCGGGCGGCTCCTCGCCGACGGAGCGGTAGACGAGGTTGCTGGCCCAGGGGTAGGAGATCACCACCGCGGAGGCCACGATGACGGCGAGCGGCACGCACGACCAGAAGCCGATGACGTTGTGCCAGTTGAAGTCGCGCGCCTTGGGCGAGAGCCCGCCCTGGAACCAGGTGACGCTGCGGAGCACGCGCCGCGTCCAGTTGCGCGGCCACCACAGGTAGAAGCCGCTGAGCACCAGGAACAGGAAGCCCAGGTTGGCCGCGCCGGTGATCATCTTGCCGGTCTCGCGGCTCTCCGCCTGCGCGCCCAGCCAGCGGTGCCAGTCCGTGACCGTGCGGAAGAAGGCGCGCGTCCCCGTGGCCCCCTGGCCCAGCACCTGGCCGGTGTACGGGTCCACGAACACCGTCTTCTCCCGCCCGAACGCCACCTCCACCGGCCGGTCCTCCCCGGCGCGCCAGGTGACCGCCGTCGGCTTGCCCGGCTCGGCGCTCAGCGCGCGCCCCAGCAGCGCCTCCGGCCCCAGCCTCCGCGCCCCCGGCGAGGGCGGCGCGACCTCGTGGGCGCGGGCGTTGGCCCACGCGAGCATCTGCTTCTCGTAGGTGAGCAGCACCCCGGTGACGGACATGACGAACACCACCACCCCCGCGGCGACGCCGGTGGCGAGGTGGAGCCAGAAGATCGTTTTGCGGAACAGCGCCATCGTCTGAAGACCGGTACGGAGTAAGAGGAGCGCGAACGGAGGCCCGCCGCGAGCGCCGGCTCGGCGCCGGGCGGCGGGAGGTACGCGCCGACGGCCGTTTTGTTTCCCCGAAGATACCGCGCGGGGCCCCGGCCTGCCATGCCGCGCGGCCGCGCGGACGCGCCCGGCCGGACGGGCGCGCGCCCCTGGCGACGAAAAGCTTGACGGCGCGCCGGACCGGGCCGACGTTGCGGGGCGGGGGAACCCCTGCTCATGGAGGCGACGATGATCGAGGCGCGGTTCACGTACTACACCGGGCTGAAGCGGAGCCTGTTCCGCAACGCCCGGCTGAGGGGGAGCTGGGACGCGCAGGGCCGGTACGCCGACGACTGGACCGAGCGGCCCATGCAGGAGATCGTGGCCGAGGACGGCTGCCCGGCGTTCACCGCCACGGTGCAGCTCGACGAGGACGGCCTCGGGCGGACGTTCCGCTGGGGCGTGGCGCTGGACGGGCCGGAGGGCGCCGACCGCTGGGGGATCCCCGCCGAGACCCCGAACACCGGCGCCCAGCTCCGCTTCCGCGAGTTCACGCTGGACGGCTCGGCCGGGCGCCACGAGCGCTACTTCCTCACCTGGAGCCGCCGCCTGGGCGCGCAGAAGCTCTACACCGACCCCGCGGCTCCCCCGTCCATCCGCTTTGCCGTCTGGGCGCCCAACGCGCAGGCGGTGGACGTGGTGTTCGCCGCGCGCGACCACGGCTACGTCGCCGACGACGGTGCGGGGATCCACCCCGCCATGCCGGTGATCCAGCTGCGGCTCGGGGAGGAGGAGGAGGGCATCTGGACGAGCGAGCCGGTGGCGAGCTTCGACGCGTTCACCGGCGCGCCGTACATGTTCCGCATCCGCAACGCGCAGGGCGACACCGTCTTCCGCACCGACGTCCACTCGCGCTGGCAGGCCGGGCGCGGCTCCGTCGATCCCGCGGAGCAGCCCTGGGACGGCGACCGGCGGACGCTGGACGGGACGGTGAGCTGCAGCGTGGTCGTGGACCAGGACGTGGTGCGCGCCGAGTTCGAGCCCACCACCTCGCCTCCGCAGGAGATCCGCGACGAGGACTTCTGGGCCCACGAGTTCGACCCGGACCGCCCGGTGCCGACGCGCCTGGAGGACCTGGTGATCTACGAGCTGCACGTGGGCTCGCTGGGCTTCGGGAGCGCGGGGGGCGGGACGCTGGGCCACGCCATGGCGTTCCTGGACTACCTGGTGGACCTGGGCGTCAACGCGGTGGAGCTGCTCCCCATGTCCGAGTTCGCGGGCGCCCTGGGGTGGGGATACGGCAACACCCACCACTTCGTGGTGGAGAGCAGCGCCGGCGGGCGCGACCAGCTCAAGCACTTCGTGCGAGAGTGCCACCGGCGCGGCATCGCCGTCCTCCAGGACGTGGTCTACAACCACTTCGACGTCGACGCCTCGCGCGCGGTGTGGCAGTACGACTCCACCGCGCCGGAGCAGAACGTCTACTACTGGTACGAGGGGCGGCCCGCCGACTACCCGGACCCCGCCGGCGGCTACCTGGACAACGGCTCCAGCGGATGGACGCCGCGCTTCTGGGAGGAGCCGGTGCGGCAGCTGTTCACCAGCAGCGCCGCGGAGTTCGTGGAGGAGTTCCACGTGGACGGGCTGCGGGTGGACCTGACGCAGGCCATCCACCGCGACAACGTGCTGCACGCCGACAACCGGATCGGCGTGTCCGCCGCCAACCTGTTCGGGCAGAAGTTCCTGCGCGAGTGGAGCCGCACCCTGCGCATGATCCGCCCCTCGGTGATGCTGGTCGCCGAGGACCACACCGGGTGGGACGCCGTGACGCGGATGCCGGACGCGGGCGGCCTGGGCTTCGAGGCCACCTGGTTCGCCGCCTTCTACCACCACCTGATCGGCGACGCGGACATGGCCCCGGGCGACGCCGCCCGGCTGCTGCGCCAGGCCGGCTCCGGCGGCGACGAGCCGCTGGCGATGGGCCGCTTCGCCACGGAGCTGTACGTCTCGCGGTTCGACCGGGTGGTGTACCACGAGTCGCACGACGAGGCCGGCAACGCCGGGGGGAGCCGGCGGACCGCCGTGACGGCCGTGAACGGCGCGGCGCTCCAGGGCGCCACCCGCGCCTACGCCGAGGCGCGCAGCCGGGTAGCGGCGGGGCTCGCCCTGCTCTCCGCCGGCACGCCCATGTTCTTCATGGGGGAGGAGGTCGTCGCGCAGAAGGACTACAGGTACGACAACGTGCTGGAGGCGCGCGAGGACCTGTGGGGCGAGCGGGCGGGGGAGGGGGCGCGGATGTTCAGGTTCTACCGGGAGCTGATCGCGCTGCGCCGCGCGCACCCGGGGATCCGCTCGCACGAGATCGACGTCGTCCACGCGTGGGACCTTAACCGCGTGATCGCCTTCACCCGGCGCGAGGCCGGGAGCGAGCTGCTGGTGGCGGCGAGCCTCAACAACCACCCCTTCGCGGACGGCTACGTCGTCCAGACCGACCCCGCCCGGCTCCCGGCGGGATCCTGGCGGGAGGTGTTCAACAGCGACTCGTCGGCGTACGGCGGGAGCGACGTGGGGAACTTCGGCGCGGCGATCCCCGCGTGGGACGGCCGCATCGAGCTGCGCCTGCCGGCCAACGGGTTCGTGGTGCTGCACCGGGTGTGAGGCGGGGAACGGCAACGGCACCCCCCATCCCCCCGGCCCCCTTCCCCCGCAAGCGAGGGAAGGGGGAGCACTACGATGCCGAGGTGCGGTCAACCCTCCCTCGCTTGCGGGGGAGGGTGGCGAGCCTAAGCGAGCCGGGTGGGGGCCTCCTGCGGACGCCAGCGCCAGCCCCGCGTGAGTCTTCCACCGGCTCCGCCGACCCTGACGGCATGAAACTAACCCGGCAGCCTTCGGAGCTTTGTTCGGATTTTTTACGGGTTAGTTTCTATTCAGCGTCTGTAGGCGCGGGGCACCAT
>JBFMFL010000447.1:0-4461 GCA_040752145.1 Gemmatimonadota bacterium | reverse complement strand
GCCCGCCCCGGCGGCGCCGGGGGTGCGCGCGGAGGACCTGCGCGACGACGTGGTCCGCATCCCCTTCCGCATGCTGGACGTGCTGCTGGACGAGGTCGGCGAGGTGGCGACGCAGCTCACGGCGCTGGACGACTGGGCGGACTCGCAGCGCGACGCGCTGCGGGCGTGCGGGCTCGCGCGGGACCTGCGCGACCGGGTGGAGGCGCTCGCCACGGCGGCCGACGCCGCGCGCCGCACCGCCACCGACCTGCGCATGGTGCCCGTGGGGCGCGTGCTCTCGCGCTTTCCCGTGCTGGTGCGCGACCTGGCGCGCGAGCAGGGGAAGCGGGTGCGGGTGACCCTGGAGGGCGAGGACACGCGCCTGGACAAGTCCACCGCGGACGCCGTGGCCGAGCCGCTGCTGCACCTGGTGAGGAACGCGGTGGACCACGGCATCGAGCCGCCGGGGGAGCGCGAGGCGGCGGGGAAGCCGGCGGAGGCCACGCTGTCCCTGCGGGCCGCGCAGGAGGGCGACCGGGTGCGGATCGAGGTGGAGGACGACGGGCGCGGGCTGGACCGGGCCCGGATCTTACGGCGGGCCCGGGAGCAGGGGATCGCCGGCCCGGGCGAGGGGGGGGACGCGGAGGAATTGATCTTCCGGCCCGGTTTTTCCACCCGCCGCGTGGCGAGCGCGGTGTCCGGGCGCGGGATCGGGCTGGACGCGGTGCGCGGGGCGGTCTCGCGGCTGCGCGGGAGCGTGGAGGTGGAGGAGGGGGACGAGGGGGGGACGCGCTTCGTGCTGCGGCTCCCGCTCACCGTGGCGCTGGTGCCGGCGCTGTTCTTCGAGGCGGCGGGCGAGCGGCTGGCCGTGCCCACGGCGGACGTGGAGGAGACGCTGCGCGCCGGCCCCGTGGAGCGCGCGGGGCCGGCGGAGGTGGTGCGGGTGCGGGACGAGGTGCTGCCCCTGGCGCGGCCGGGGCGCATCTTCGGGTGGGGCGACGGCGGGGCCGCGCCGCGCTTCCTGGTGGTGGTGAGGAGCGGGGGGCGGGCGGTGGCGCTGGGGGCGGACCGGCTGCTGGACCAGCGCCCGGCCACGGTGCGCGGGCTCCCGGCGGCGCTGGGGAGCCCGCCCGGGGTGTCCGGCGCCACGGTGGCGCCGGACGGCGGGGTGGTGCTGGTGCTGGACGCGGCGGCGCTGGTGGAGCTGAACGTGGACCTGTATCGCGGAGGCGGCGGTGGCCAGTGAGCGCAGGCGGATCCTGGTGGTGGAGGACAGCCCGATGATGTGCCGCATGTACCGGCTGGTGCTGGGGGCGGCGAACGACCTGCTGTTCGCCGCCAACGGCGCGGAGGGGCTGGACGTGGCCGCGCAGGAGCCGGAACTGGACCTGCTCATCGTGGACATCAACATGCCGCAGATGGACGGGCTGGAGTTCGTGCGGCGGCTGCGCACGGAGCTGGGGATCACCCGCCCGCCGGTGCTGGTGAGCTCCACCGAGTCGGCGGAGGGGGACCGGGCGGCGGCGCGGCAGGCCGGCGCCACCGGCTTCCTCCCCAAGCCCTGGACCCCGCAGCAGCTGCTGGACGCGGTGCGCGGGCAGACGGGGGCCCCCGCGTGAGCGCGGTGGCCGTGGGGCTGGGGGCGGCCGAGTTCGGGCTGCCGCTGGAGCGGGTGCGCGCCGTGCTGCGCCCGCCGCCCGTCACCCGCACGCCCTTTCCCCCGCCGGACGTGGTGGGGGTGGCGCACCTGCGCGGGGCGCTGCTGGCGGTGCTGGACCTGGGGACGCGGCTGCGCGCCGCCCCCGCCGCGCGCCCGGGGCGGATGGTGGTGGTGTCGCCCGGCGGGGGACGCGAGCCGGTGGCGCTGCTGGTGGACCGGGTGGCCGGGATCGTGGAGACGGACGACGCGGTGGAGGCGCCCCCGCCCGAGGCCGCGGCGGCGCTCCCGGAGGGGTGGCTGGACGGGGTGGTGCGCTCGGCGGAGGGGCGGCTGGTGGCCCTCCTGCACCTGGACAACGTGCTCGCCGGAGAGAACGCATGACGCGCCTGGCGGAGTGGTTCCGCGACGCTCCCATCCGCATGAAGATCCTGACGGGCTTCGTGCCGGTGATCCTGCTGATGGTGGTCATCACCCTCTTCGTGCTCGCGCAGCTCGGCCGGATCCGCGACGCGAACGACGTGCTGGCGCGCTCCGAGCAGCTCCAGGCCAACGTCGACGCCGTGGGGATCGCGTTCCTGCGGCGCACCAACGCGGTGCGCGACTTCGCCATCACCGGCCAGGAGGCGGCGCTCGCCCCCTACGACTCGGCCGACGCGCGCGGCGATGCGGCCCTGGACAGCGCGCTGGCGCTGGTGAAGGACACGGCGCAGCAGAGGCGCCTGGAAGAGGTGGGGAGGATCCACGCCCGGTGGAAGGCCGACGTCTACGACCCGGTGGTGGCGCTGCGGCGCCGGGGCTCCATCGACGAGGTCGTGGCGTTCTACAGCACGGGCACCGCGCGCGCCCGGGTGGGCGACGCGCTCGCCGTCCTGGACGAGTTCCGCGACCGGCAGGAGCAGATCACCGCCGGGGCGCGGGACGCGGCCCAGGCGGCGGTGGAGCGCATCACCCTCATCCTCATGGCCCTCACCGCCGCGGCCGTCATCGCCTCCGTGGTGATCGCGGTCTGGCTGGCGGGGCGCATCGCCCGGCCGCTGGAGCGCGCCGTGGAGTTCGCGTCCACGGTGGCCGCGGGCGACCTGACGCAGCGCATCGAGGCGGAGGGGCGCGACGAGGTGGGGATCCTCACCGGGACGCTGAACCGGATGTCGGACGACCTGCGGAAGGCGATCGGCGGGGTCAACGCGGCGACGGCGCAGGTGGCCGCGGCGTCGGACCAGATCGCCGCCACCTCGCAGCGCATGGCGCAGACGGTGGACGACCAGGTGGCGGCCACCGAGCAGACCTCCACCTCCATGGAGGAGATCGCGGCGCAGATCGGGCGGGTGGCGTCCAGCACCGAGTCGCGGGCCGCCTCGGTGGAGCAGACCTCGTCGTCCATGGGGCAGATGGGGCGCTCCATCGAGCACACCGCAGCCAGCGCCGACACGCTGGGCGCCGCGGTGGAGGAGGCGTCGGCCACCATCGACGAGATGGCGGCCTCCATCCAGCAGGTGGGGCGGCACGTGGAGGAGACGCGGCAGATCGCCATGGGAGCCGCGGGCGACGCGGCCGGCGGGGGCGAGGCGGTGGGGCGGGTGGTGCACGGGATGCAGCGCATCCACGCCGAGGTGGACGCGCTCACGGAGGCGATCCGCGGGCTGGGGGAGACGGGGAAGTCGGTGGGGCAGGTGTCGGAGCTGATCGAGGACATCGCCGACCAGACCAACCTGCTGGCGCTGAACGCGGCCATCGAGGCGGCCCGCGCCGGCGAGCACGGCCGCGGCTTCGCGGTGGTGGCGCAGGAGATCCGCCGGCTGGCCGAGCGCTCGGTGGAGTCGGCGCGGGAGATCGGCAGCACCATCCGCGGGATCCAGGCGGAGCTGGAGCGCGCCACCCGCTCCAGCGGCGGGGTGGCGGAGCGCACGGCGGAGGGGATCGAGCTGGCGGAGGCGGCCGCCCTCGCCCTGGACAAGATCGTGGGCTCGGCGGCCCGGACCCGCGAGCTGATGGAGGAGGTGGCGCTGGCGGCGCAGCAGCAGAC
This sequence comes from Gemmatimonadota bacterium, assembly GCA_040752145.1. Taxonomy (GTDB): domain Bacteria; phylum Gemmatimonadota; class Gemmatimonadetes; order Longimicrobiales; family Longimicrobiaceae; genus JAFAYN01. The sequence continues at coordinate 799 of JBFMFL010000447.1, read as the reverse complement.
GCTGGCGGCGCGGCAGGCCAGCGAGTCCACGCAGCACATCCGCCAGATCGCCGACGAGGTGCGCATCGCCACCCGCGAGCAGAGCCTGGCCAGCCGGCAGATCGTGCAGGCCACGGAGAACATGAACGAGCAGACGCAGCAGGTGTTCGCCGCCACCGCCGAGCAGAAGCGGGGCGGCGAGATGGTGCTGCAGGCCACCGAGAACATCGCCTCGGGCGCCCGCGCGTCGCAGGCGTCGGTGCGCGAGGCGGCCCGCGCCGCGGCGGACGTGGCGCAGCAGGCGCAGCGCCTTTCGCAGCTGGTGGGGAGCTTCCGTGTCTGAGCGCGCGGAGCTGCCCGGGGACGCGGCGGCGCTGCTGGCCGCGGTGAGCGGCGACTCGGCGTGGGAGCGGGAGCGCGCGCTGGAGGAGGTGCGCGCCGTGGCCCGCCCCGAGGCGCTGCTCCCGGAGCTGGAGGCGGCGCTGCGCGACGGCGGCGACGCCGAGCGGCGCAACGCCGCGCGCTCGCTGCTGGCGGCGCTGGCCGCCCCCGGCGCCCCCGGCGGGGCGCTGGAGCTGCTGGCGCGCCTGGCGACCGCCGAGGCCGACGGCGACGTGCGGGTGCTGGCCGCCTCCGCGCTGGGCGAGGCCGGCAACCCGGAGGCCCGCCCCGCCCTGGAGCGGGCGCTGGCCGACCCCGACCCCAACGTGGGCGCCGCCGCCGCGGACGCGCTGGGCTCGCTGGGCGACCCGCGCGCCCTGGACGCGCTCGCCGCCGCGCTCGCCGCGGGCGACCCCTGGACGCGGATCGCGGCGGCGAC
>JBFMFL010000446.1:0-4466 GCA_040752145.1 Gemmatimonadota bacterium | reverse complement strand
CCCGGCGTGCCGATCTTCCTGAAGAAACGGGACCTGATCTTGCTGAACGATTTCGACTGCGGTTCAGACAGTGGGGAGTGGGCCCGCGAGGCGCTGCTGGGCGGGGGTTCGCCGTGGCCGCAAGGTCCGGCCGCAGTTTTTTTTCGACTATTTCACTTTTTCCAGTTTTTTTGCTTGCCAATCTGTATCCCCTTTGGTATTCAGGATGCAGATTGAACGGCGACTTTTCAGCGCTCCGCCAAAAACTTTGGCGCCTTTACCGGGCCTTGCCCCTCACCCTGCGTGCGCTCCAGCGCGACTGGCCCATGGTCCAGGGATCCTTCTATCGCTTGCGGCGCAAATGCGGCAAACCCAACTGCCGTTGTGCCCGAGGCCAATTGCACGAAAGCTGGGTCATCACTCGCAGCGAGCAAGGCAGGGATCGGATTTACGTCGTGCCGGCCGACCAGCGCGCCCAGCTTCGGGCCTGGACCGCCGAATATCGCCGTTACCAGCGGGCCCGCGCTGTGCTGGTCAAGCGCCACCTGGCCTTAATTCAATTGGTCGATCAAATCGCCCAGCGGCGCTGGCGCCCTTGGCCACCCCAGGGACCCCCCACCGCGTAATGGACCTGAGCCTCATCGAGCATCAGCCGCAGCGGGTTCTGGAGGATTTCCGGCGGGGTGAGTTTGACCAGATCGAAATTATCGGCGAGGCCGACGAGAAAGAGTTCTTTGAGCTGTGCTTTCGTGAGAAGATTCTCGACGCCTTGTCGGAGAGCATGCCGACCGAGCGCGAAAAACGGGAGGTGCCGCTGTGGTTTATTTTGGCCGCCAACTTGAGCCTCAAATTGCACCTGGCGACCTCCTTTCTGGCCTGGGAACGGGTCGTACAATGTGGAGGATTATTGAGCGCCCTGGACCCCAAGATCGCCTCCAAGCAGTTGGATCCGCAGACCAAGGCGATCTGGATTCAATGCCAGGGGTTCAATGAGAAGAATCGGTATCAACGGACCACGCCCTGCGATCAGGACACCTTGCGTAAGGCCTTGAAGGATGTCCGCGCCGAGCGCTGGCTTGGGTGGTTCAACACCCCGGTGCAGCAGGTGATTCAACGCTATGGCTTTTTCGATCCGGCGGGAGTTTTCATCGGCGACGGAAGCTACCTGTTTGTCCCGGATAATCCGGCCTACGAGGGCTCAGCGGTGATGTGGTTCGACGAGCACAACCATCCCGTGGACTATGAGAAGCTCGGGCCCGAGGAGCGCAAGAAAGCGCACCGGGAACGCTGCTACAAATGGGTCAGCCTGTTGCATGTGCGCCAGGGCTGCTATGTGTATGCGGCGGCGGCTCTGGTGGCGGGCAACGCGCACGAAGCCCCCGTGTTCTTTCGTTTGGTCGAACAGTTCGTCCAAGCCGTGGGGCCGGGGGTGATCAAGTTGCTCATCTTGGATCGAGGGTTTATTGACGGGAAAAATATCAGCCGGTGCAAAACCGAGTTCGGCATCGATGTGCTGATTCCGATCAAAAAGAAGATGGATATTGGGATCGATGCGTGGGCGCTGGCGGCGCGAGAAAAGTGGCAGGCCATTCCCGTGAACCCGCCGCCCTTGCCAGCTCCACCAGCAGTTCGACCCGCAGACCTCCAGCGGCGCGAACAGAAACGCCAAGCGACGCTGGCCGCGCGCAAGGCGGCGCCGGACCCAGCCACGGTGCAAACCCAAACCGAATACTGTGCGATCAGCGGTTTCACCAGTTGGACCGAGGCGACCGTCCCGCTCAACGTGCTGTTGATGCGGGAGCGCTACGCCGATGGTCACGCGCAAGAGTGGGGTTTGATTACCACACGGGCTTACAGCCGGCTGCAACAACCCCGAGAGGACTATCAGCTGCGGACCGACATTGAGGAGCGCCATCGACAGTTGAAATGCTTTTACGATCTGACTCGATTTTCCTCCCGGCAGTTTAGCGCGATTGCCGCCCAGCTCGTCATGGTGCTGTTGAGCTACACGCTGCGGCAATGGCAGCTTTGGAAACAGCACCAGCAAGCGCTGGCCGGTCGCAGCCCGGAACGGATGCGTCGTCGCTTAAACCTGCGACGGCAGTACATCGTGATCTACCACGAGCGATCCTATACGGAATTGCCGCTGGTGCAGTTTACACGGGAGTTGCTCGAGCTGGGACCGGAAGCCCGCACCAAAGCATTGGCGAAGGTCCAGCAACTGGAGCAGAGCATGCTCTACCCGGAGCCGCAACCGAGGATCGTGAATCGGCGGCGCCCCTCGGCAGAAGACACGTCCTGAGACGGATCGTTGCCCGGGAGCTGTTTCCCACACCAGGTGAGGACTCCTGATCCTCGAAAAAGGACCGGAGTTCCGCTGATCTCGTCTTCATTCACCTCGTTTGCCCAATCGCACGATCATCTCTGCGTGCGCTCACTCCCACTGCCAAGGCGATTCCTAGCCGGATGTCCACCGCCGCGGTCCGACCCCGCCTGAGCCGCGCCAGGGCCCGGGCCGATCCTTCCCCCACTGTCTGAGCCGCCGTGCGCCAAAAGTAACTGTTACCCGAGCGGGGGATTCGTTGTGCCAAAAGGGGTGTTACCCGCTGGCGGTGTTGTTGCTGGGTTTCAGTGTTCGGTGTCTCCGTAACTCTTCGCGGGTTGGATAGCAAGCTAAAACCAGCAGGGGGGCGGCTGTCGAGCCTCAGCTCGCGCCCCCCTGCGGTCGAACGGGGGAGGCCCAGGGAGGGGGTGCGGGGGGAGGGGGAGTTATTCACCGTTGGCATTGATGGCGGGTTGGATTTTGGGCCGCTTCCGTTCAAGGACGCAGTTGCCGCACTGCAGCGATTTCCTTCAACCCCTGGGCCACGAGTTTCTGGAGCGCGAACGGATTGAGGCGAGCCTTCTCTTGCTTCAAGCGTTGCTTGGTTTTCGCACTGACTTGCGCGCTGGCCAGGACCCGCGCCAGCGGCGTCTGCGCCTGGCCGTAAACGCGCTTGAGGTGCCCGGGCCCGCCGGGCGCGCGCTCTTTGCGCTCCAGCTTGAGACTGGCGTGAAAGAAGTTGCGCAGCGGCCCATAGGCGTTCTGGATCAGCGCATTGATCAAGGCCACCACTTCGGGATTGTCGTGCCGCTCATAGCCAAAGCACTGACGGACGTGCGTCCAGTTCTTCTGTTCGACGTGCGCGTTGTCGTCCTTTTTGTAGGGACGACTGCGCGTCATGAACACGGGCTGGGGCCGCTGCTGCAGCCAGCGCAACACGTGATGGTTGAGGAACTCGCCCCCGTTGTCGCTGTCCAACCCCAACAACGCAAAGGGCAAACGGGCTTCCATGTCGCGCAACGCCGCCAGCGTGCTGGCTTGGCCCCGGCCCCACATCGCCCGCACCTCCACCCACGTGGTCGCGTAGTCCACCCCGTCCACCATCCACACAAACTCTCCAGCCACGCTGCCGCCGCACAGCGCCACCGTATCCACTTCCAGCCACCCGGCCGTGCCTTCCTCCCACACGTTGCCCCGAAGGGGAATCTGCTGCCGCAGCAGCGTCCCGGGACGCGTCAGGCAACGGCCGGTTCCCTGAACGCGCAATGGCTCAAGCAAGCGGTCCAGGGTGCGTCCACTGGCCGCCAAGAGCTGGTCGCGGACTTCGGCGGGAACCTGGCGCTCGTGCTGCTCGTAGGCCGGAAGCCACTCCGGCAACATCGCCACCAAGCGCCGTCCGCAGGCGTAGTCGGTCGCCCGCCAGATCGGCCGCAAGTACGGCAGCAACCGCTCCGGTGCATAGGTCACCGGCCGACCCGTAATGAGGTGCGGACCCCGCTCGATCGTTGGGGCCCGTAACGCGCGAATCGCCGCCTTGCGGTGATAGCCCAGGAGTTCCTGGGCCTGGTCCAGCAGCTTGCGTTTGTGTTGGGCGCCGGCGCTCGCGTAACGCCGACGCAATTTCTTTAGAACTTCTTTCCGTGTCGTCTGACTCATGTTTTGATCCATTCCCGCCACGGTAACAGTCACTTCTGGCGCAACGTATCTTTTCCCGTCTCTCTACCCCCCCTCTCGGGTAACAAAACTTTTGGCGCAATTCGCTCCCCAACCACCCGCCACTTTGCCCTTTGCTCTTTTGGCCCGCAGCACTACTGTTCACGCGATGACGCTGGACTTCACCAAGATGAATGGTGCGGGCAACGACTTCGTGCTCATCGACAACCGAGCGCGGAAGATCGCTTTGTCCCGGGACCAGATCGTCCGGCTCTGCCACCGGCAACGGGGCGTGGGGGCGGACGGCGTCATTCTGCTGGTCCCGTGTGCCTCCGGCAAGGCGGACTGGGCTTGGGATTTCTACAATAGCGACGGCAGCGTGGCGGAGATGTGCGGCAACGGAGCGCGTTGTTTCGCCCGTTTTGGGCAGCGGCTCACCGGGGTCCAAGGCCGTCTGACCTTCGAGACCCTCGCGGGAGTCATCACCGCGGAATTCCACGGCGAGCGGGTC
>JBFMFL010000445.1:0-4490 GCA_040752145.1 Gemmatimonadota bacterium | reverse complement strand
AATAGAAACAACCCCCTGTTCAGGACGCCCTCCGGAGTCGCATCTGATTAAGCCGTCGCCTCTTAGCCGAACGACAAGCGTTTCATTCGACAGGGTCGGCGGCAGACGGTGGAAGACTCACGCGGGGTTCTCGCTGGCGTCCGCTGGGGTAGCCCCCACCCGGCTCGCTTGAGGCTCGCCACCCTCCCCCGTGCCGGGGGAGGGCTCCCCGGAGGTCGGGCGCTGTTGCCGTTCCCTTGGATCTGCGCAGGGAGGTCGGGGGAGGCTGCGCAGGGGGAACGTCACGTTCGAAGCCGGCGTGATCCGGCGGACGCAGGCGGAGGGTGGGCGAGTTCGGCTCCCCCGGAGCAGCATCCCCCGGCCGACCCCGAACACCGGAACCCGCCGGAGCGCGCGCGGTTGGGCCGGTTCAAGCCCCGACGAGCCCATCCGCATGGAGCACGACAAGCTTGACCCGCGGCGTGCGCGGAGCCATACGTTCCCGGCGCCGGGGACGGGCCCCGGATTTGCCTGAGCGGGGGGCGCGGACGTCCCGCCGTGCGATTCCGCCCGGGAGACCAGGAGGGAAAAGCTGAGCGAAACGCCGAGATCCGTGCATCGTGCCGCACGCAGGAGGGGAGGGCCGCCGCGCTGGCTGCTCGCCGCGCTGCCGCCGTGCATCGTGCTGGGGGTGGTGGTCGGGGTCTATGCGCCCAGCGTGCCCACGGCGCTGGGGCCGCGCGTGGGCCCGCCCGACACGGTGCGCGTGGGGCGGCGGGTGGCCATCCCGCGGCCGCCGCCGGTGGTGGAGGCGCCGTACCTGGCGCGGGTGGTGGAGCGGAAGTCGCCGCGGGAGGTGGCCGTCTCCGGCTTCGCGCTGCGCTACAACATCACCCAGGCGCTGGCGCGCACCATCCACGACGCCGCCGTGGAGGCGGGGATCGACCCGGAGCTGGGGTTCAGGCTGGTGCGCGTGGAGAGCGTGTTCGACGCGGACGCGCTGGGGCAGGGGGCGGTGGGGCTCTGCCAGCTGATGCCGGGGACCGCCAGGTCCATCGACCCCGAGGTGGACACCCGCAAGGAGCTCCTGGACCCGCGCACCAACCTGCGGCTGGGGTTCACCAACCTGCGCAACATGATCGAGATGTTCGACGGCGACGTGCGCCTGGGGGTGATCGCCTACAACCGCGGCGAGGTGGCCGTGCGGCGCGCCCTGCGCCGCGGCCGCGACCCCGAGAACGGGTACTCCAGGCTGGTGCTGGGCGCCCGCGCCCATGGCGGCCGGCCGTACGCGGGCCCGGGGCTCCTGCCGCGGGCCTCCACCGCCGCGGCGGAATGAACGGGGCACGCCCCGCGCATCCGCGGCGCCTCTTCACCGGATGTTTGACGCCGTCCCGTCGATTGGGTAATATCCCTGTACCCCGGCATGCCGTCCTCCCGGGCCGCCCCTCGACACCCTCCCTGCTCCCGAACGAACGTCCATGAGCGCACGTAGCTCCCGGACCCGGCGCTGGCGCGTACCCCCGGCCCCGGTCCCCGCCCAGGAGCGCCTGGTGGGCGCCTCCCTCCTCCAGGAGAACGAGGGCGAGCTGGGCGTGCTCCTCTGGCGCAGCCTGCGCACCGTGTGCGCCTGGGCCGCCACCGCCCCCGCCGACCGCCCCCTGCTCTTCCCGCCGGGGGCCCGCGACCAGCGCATGGCCGACCTGCTGGCCGCCGCGCCCCCGCCCGCGCTGGAGCGCCCGCTCGGGGTGCTGGCGGAGCTGCCGGGCGACCCGGTGAACACCGGGCCCGACCGGGTGGGGATCGCCTGCCTGTCCGTGGCCGCGTGGGCGCGCGAGACGGGGCGCCCCGCCACCGCGCTGGAGTTCACGCAGGCCGGCGCGCTGGTGTGCCCCGGCAGCCCCTCGTACGCGCTGGCCGCCGCGCGCGAGAGCCGCGACGCCGGCGAGCACGAGCAGGCCGAGTCGCTGTACCACCGCGCCGTCGCGCTCGCGCGGCAGGTGCGCGACTGGGACAGCTACGTGCGCGCCCACGCGGGCCTGGGCAAGCTCGCCAAGGCCCGCGGCGCGTACCCCGCCGCGCGCAAGTCGCACCTGCGCGCGCTGCGCGCGGCCGAGCGCCGCCGCCTGGGCTACCTGCGGGCGATGGTGCTCCACGAGCTGTTCGTGGTGGAGCTGGACTGCGGCAACGCCGCCGAGGCCGAGCGCTACGCGGGCGCGGCCGTGGAGGCGTACGGGCGGGGGCACGCCATGCTGCGGGTGCTCGCCTTCGACGTGGCGGCGTTCTGGATGACCCAGGAGCGCTACGCCGACGCGCTCCCCGTGTTCCTGCGGCTCCTCCCCACGCTGGACCCCGCGGCCCAGGTGCTGGGGTGGGGCGACGTCGCGCGCGCCGCCGGCGGCATCGGCGACGTGGGGACCTTCGAGGCGGCGCGGCGCAACGTGGCCCGCGCCCCCGCCGATTCGCCGCGGCGCGTGGACGCGCTCCGCGAGACCGCCCACGGCGCGCTGCTGCTGGGCCGCCTGGACCTCGCCGAGTCGCTGGCGCGGGAGGTGGCCGGGCTCGCGCGGGCCGCCGGCGACCACAAGACCGAGTTCGTGGCCGACGGGTTGCTGGCGGAGGTCAGCGCCCGCCGGAGCGGCGCGGCGCCGGAGCGGGCCGCGCGCGAGGCGTACGAGCCGTACCCCGCGCTCGCGGACTCGCTGCTGCGGGCCCTGGACGCCGTCCCGGCCTGACCGGGACGGCCGTCCGGGGGACCGTCAAAGCCCGGTGCCGATCGCGGGCGAGCCGAAGCCCAGCGCGGTGTCGGTCTTCTGCGTGGTCGCGTTCGGGGCGGTGGGCGACGTGCAGGCGGCGAGCATGGCGACGGCGAGCACGGCGAACAGGGCGCGGATCTTCATGGCGGCTTTCCTCGACTCGGGAGGTGGCGGTAAAAGTTCGGCCAGGTGGTGTATACCAAAATAGTCTCCATTTTGCGGTTCGAGGGGATGGCGATTAGGTTACAACCCGACCTTTTGCCGAAATTCATGCGCACAGCCCTCCGTCCACTCATCCTCCTCCACTCCGACCCCGCGTTCCGCGAGCGCCTTCGGAGGGTGTCCCAGGCCCGCTACGACTTCCGCCGGGTGGAAAGCTGGGACGAGCTGGAGCGGCTGGTGCGCGACACCACCCCCGCCGGCCTGGCGGTGGTGGACCCGTACTGGGGCCAGCCCCCGCGCGGGCGCGTCGCCCCCCCGCTGCTCTCCCTGCTCAAGCGCTTCCCCTCGTCCGCCGTGGTGGCCGCCCTGTTCATGCGCCCGGGGTGGATGGAGGACATCCGCACCCTGGGCGAGCTGGGGATCGCCGGGGTGGTGGACCTGGAGGCCGAGAGCACCGACCTGCTCATCCTCCGCACCCTGGAGGGCGCGCAGACCCGTCCGCTGCGGACCTTTTTTCGCGGGGGCCTGCGCACCCCGCTCACCGGGCGTGCCCGCATCATCCTGGACGCCGCCGTGGACGTGGTGATCGCCGGGCGACAGGCGTGCGACCTGGCCCGCGACCTCCGCATCCACCGCGACACCCTGCTGCGCTGGTGCCGCGAGGCGGGGCTCCCCATCCCCCGGCAGCTGCTGATGTGGCTGCGCGTGCTGCTGGCCGCCGAGCTGCTGGACAACCCCGGCCAGACGGTGGAGCACGTGGCCCAGGCCTGCGGCTACTCCTCGGACGACGCCCTCGCCCGCGCCCTGCAGCAGCGGCTGGGGATGCGCCCCGCCGCGCTGCGCCGCCGCGGCGCCTTCCGCACCGCCGCCGCCCGCTTCCAGAAGGAGCTGGAGCGCCCCTGCGAGCCCGCCCCCGCCCGCCTGCGCGCCGTCCCGGCCGACCAGGAGCCCGCCGCCGCGCTGGTGGCATGAGCCGCCCCGCCGACCTGTCCGAGCTGGGGCTGGCGAGCGCCGCCCTGATGCACGACCTGCAGTCGCTGGTGGGCGCCCTGCGCGAGCACGCCGCGCTGGTGGTGGACGAGATGGAGACCGGCGAGCTCCCGGTCGCCGCCGCGCGCGCCGTGCTCGCCCGCTGCGACGAGATCCAGGGGATGGTGCGCGACGTGGTGGCGGAGGCCTCCGGCGCCGCCCCGTCCACCCCGTTCGACCCCCTGCGGATCGTCCACGCCGAGATCAGCCGCCTCACCCAGAGCGGCCCGCCGCTGCGCGTCTCCTGCCGCGCCTCCCTCCCCGGCGGGGTGTGGGTGGAGGGGAGCCGCACGCTGCTGGAGCGCGCCCTCGGCAACCTGCTCCGCAACGCGGCGCGGCACGCCCGCGAGCGCGTCGAGGTGGCCGTCGCCGCCGAGGAGTCCGGCGACGGCCCGTGGCTGCTGATCGAGGTGGAGGACGACGGTGCCGGCGTGGCTGAGGAGCTGCGGGGGCGGCTCTTCACGCTTGGAGTGCGCGGGGCGGGCGGCGGCTCGGGCGTGGGGCTGGCCTCCGCCGAGTGGGCCGTCGGGCGGCTGGGCGGCACGGTGCGGCTGGGGGAGCCCG
>JBFMFL010000444.1:0-4493 GCA_040752145.1 Gemmatimonadota bacterium | reverse complement strand
CAGGCGCCGGCAGACGGTGCAGGGGGCGACGCCGGCGGCGACGGCGAGCCCGCGCGCCGCCGGGCCGGTGGCCGCGCGGAGGACGAGGAAGCGCGGCCGGCCGTCCTCGTGCACGACGCGGACCTCCCACACGGGGGTCGGGTCCGGGCCGGCCCCGTACTCGTCGAACAGGTGCGTGATCATTCGCGGAGCGGTCAGGGGGCCGGGTACCACAGGGCGCGCTCGTCGGGGCGGGGGCCGAAGCCCCGCGCGCGCCAGCGGGAGTCGACGTCGAGCATGCGCTCGCGCAGCCAGGTGCAGCGGAGCGCGAGCCCGTGGCGGTACCACGGGGCGCCGAGGAGCGTGACGTAGCGATGGCGCGGGGGGAACGTGCGGTACTCGATGCCTCCGGGCGCGACACGCACGTGGACGGCGGCCTCGGCGCCCCACCGGGCCGCGGCCTGGAGGCGGCGGCGGCGCCAGGCGGCCGCGATGGACTGGCGGAGGGCGGCCCCGGTGCCGCTGCAGGCGTGCAGCCAGGACCCGTCGTCGGTCTCGACGACGGTGCCCGCGAGCCGGACCTCGACGGTGCAGGGCGCGCCCTCGCAGGCGAGGCGGAGCGCGGCGGTGGCCTGGCCCTTGGTGGAGGGGGTGCCGCGCGCCTTCTGGACCGTGCGCCGGCTGAGGCGCTCGCCGGTGCGGAGACCCACCGGGGACCGCTCGGCGCCGGCGTCGGGCGACATTCCGGCGTGGTGGAAGCCGAGGGCGCGGTAGACCCGGCCGTCGTGTCCGTGGTGAGGGTCGGCGTAGGCGACGCAGGCCTTGGTGAAGCCCCAGCCGTGCCGCGACCGGGCCAGCTTCGCGTCCGCGAGGAGCAGGCGCTGGGCCGGGGTGAGCGGCAGGCCCGCCGCGCGGGCCGTCTCGGCGATCCAGAGCGCGCGGTTTCGCTCGGCGACGACGTGGAAGCAGCGTGCCACGAACCAGGACGCCGCGCGCTTGCCGAGCGGGAGGCGGGCCTGGCCGGGATCCGCGAGGACCAGGCGGGAAAGGTTGAGGTACTCGGACTCCGCGACCGGGTGCTGGTCTCCGGCTCCCGTGGCGCGCGGCGGGTCGGGGAAGGCGATGGCGGCCCAGCGCGGGTTGGGGAGCCGGGCGAAGGCGCACACTCCCCCCAGGGTGGCCGTCGGAGAGTGGTACAGCCCCCAGGCGGGCCCGGGCATCCCGCCGGACTGCGTGTAGTGCCAGCGGGCTGCGAAGTCCTCGACCGAGTCGGCGCAGCCGCTCGACGCGAGACGGCGGACGGTCCAGTCCCGGGGGTCGAAGCTCCGGGTGCACGGCTCGTCGTCGTCCCCGCCCGCCGCGGGCTGCCACAGGCCCAGCTGCTCGACGGGCGAGAAGCGGGGATGGGCGCCGGCCCAGGCGAGGGAGGTGCGGCGGGGCTGAGCCCGCCGGGAGCGGACGGGCCGCTCGGGAGCGCGGCGGGGAGCGGCGCGGGGGGCGCGGCTGGTCATGCCGCCGCGGCGCCGGGCGCGAGCGCGTCCCCGGGCGCGAGGGCTACGAGGTGCGCGCACGCCTCGAGGAAGGGGCCGGTGCAGGACAGCGGCTCCTGGAGGGCGTCGCTGCCGAGGATCCACACGATGCGGCCCCGCTCGGCGCGAACGGAGACGGTCACGTCGGCGACCCTGCCGGCGACGGGGATCCGGATGGTGCCGAGGAGCTGCTCGGAAGTCACGGTGAACGGGAGGGGGAGGACGTGTCGCGCGATGGCGGCGAGACAGTCGAGGGGGATGCGGGCGGAGTCGACCACCGGGCCACCGCGCGCGGCGAACGTGCTGACCGAGGGTGCGGAGGGCGCGGCCGCGGTGGGACGCGTGGGCGCCGGCTCCGGCATCGCGTGGAGCTGGACGGCGGGGGAAGGCGGCGGGGGCGCGGGAGGCGCTTCGGGCGCCGCCTCGGGGACGGGGGACTCCGGAAGAAAGTCGAGGAGGCCCAGCTGGACTTCGTGGGGGCGCATGGTTGAACCGGGGGAGTGGGACGGGAGACGAGCGCGGAAAGGTCCGCGCACCCGTTCTCACGCGGCGGTTCAAGGGGAGAAATGATCCGGGCGGCTATTGACTTTCGATCGTTGTTGGCTCAATTGTACGGCGATTTCTCGGAGATCCCGAACGGTCATCGAACGCTCCTAATGCGCCGCCGGGGCATGTAGCTCCCGTGGACATCGGACGCCCGAAATCCGCTTTGGTGTTGCTGCCCGGCCGCTAGAAGAACGCGCCCCCTCCCTGCCACCGTGAACAGCTCACGCCGCCGACCGATTCCGCCTGCGCCCGCCCTGCGCGGGGGCGGGATGGAGTGCGCCGTGGTGCTGGAGGAGGTCGGGGGCGACTTCGGCGTCTGGCTGTGGCACTCCCTCCGCGACGTGCTGCTCTGGGGGAGGGCGGCGGGGCGGGATCGGGGGCACGTCTTCCACCCCGGCGCTCCGGCGGCCCGGGCGGCGGTTCGTCCGGTCCTCGATCCGGAGCTGGAAGGGGTGGCGGAGGTGCTGGACGGGATGGTCGCCGAGCCGGCACGGGGCGTGGTGGAGGAGGTCGCCGCCGCCTGCCGCGAGGTGGCCGGGTGGTCGGAGCGCAGCGGGTGGGTCGGAACGGCGCTCGCGTGGATGGAGGCGGCGGCGTTCCTGATGCCGGAGGACCCGGGGTCCGCGACCGAGGCCGCGAGGCTGGCGGTCCGGCGGGCGGAGTACGCGCGCGCGGAGGCATGGGTGCGGCGCAGCGTGGCACTTGCCCAGGTGGCCCGGGACTGGCGGTGGTACGCGCTCTCCTTCCTGTACGTGTCGCGCGCGGCCGCCGCCCGCGGGAACCAGGAAACGGCGATGCGGCTGCTCCGGCGGGCGTACCGCGCGTCCGTCCGCTGGGGGGTGAGGGACGTGCTCGCCACGGTGAAGCACGAGCTTCACCTGGCGGAGGCGGCGCCGGGCGGCGGGGGCGAGGCCGCGGCCGGGGTGATCGAGGCCCGGGAGTTCCACCGGTTGTACGAGCAGGTGGGGTGGCTGGTGGAGCGCGGCGAGTACCGGCGTGCGATCGGCCCGATGTGGGCGATTCACCCCGCGATCGGCTGCGAGGGCGAGGGTGCGGCGGCGTGTGCGGTGCTGGCGCGCGCCGCGGCTCTGCTCGGCGATGCGGGTGTGGCCGAGCAGGCGTGGGCGGTGGCGCACGGGTGGGCGAGCGGCAGGGAGCTCGGGGATCCCCAGGCGGCGCGGGTCATGCTCGACCTGGCCCACGCCGCGCTGGCGCTGGGGGCGATGGCAAGGGCGGAGGAGTGCAGCGACGCGGCGGCGCAGCGCGCGGCGCGGGCGGACGACCTGCGGCTGGCGATGGAGGTGGAGGAGGTGAGGGCGCGAATCGCGCGGCGGGGAGGGGCGGAGGCGGACGGGGCGGAGACGCGCGTGGTCGGCCCCCTGGTGAAGGCATTCGTGAGAGCGCTGGACCGGGTGGCGGAAAGACGGGCGGCGGCGGCGCTGGAGGCGGGGTCGGTGAGCCGGAACGGCAAAGGAGAAGCATAGATGCAGATGGTGCACCGGCCGGTGCTGGTGATGCACGGAGACCCGGGGCTCTGGGAGGCGATCGGTGGGATCCGGGATTCGCGGTACAAGGTCCGTGCGGTGCCGGAATGGCGGGCGCTGTCTGACGCGATACGGGAGGCATCCCCGGCCGCGCTCGTCGTGGTGGACCCGTACCTCGGGATGCCGCGGGGCGCGGGGCCCGCGCCGCAGCTGCAGGCGCTGCTGAGGGACTTCCCGTCGATCACCGTGTTCATCGCGGTGCCGCTCGACGCGGAGGTGAGGTCCGACCTCCACCTCCTCGCCCGCTGGGGCGTTTCGCAGGTCGTCACGCTGGGGTACGACAACACTCCTGCGGCGCTGGAGGCGAGATTCGAGGCGGAGCTCGCGGGCCCGCTGAAGGCGGTGCTGGAGGACGCGCTCCCGCCCGCGATCTCGGGTCGGGCGCGGTACACGATCCTCCTGGCCGCCGAGATCGCGGCGGTGGGTGGACAGGCGGAGGGCCTGGCGGAGCGGCTGGGGATCGGGAGGCGCGCGCTCGGAAACCTCTGCAAGGCGCTCGGAATCCCGCCGGCACGCGAGCTGTTCGCGTGGATGCGGATCCTGCTGGCGGCGTCGCTGCTGGACGATCCGGGCCGGAGCATCGAGAGCATCGCGCCGGCGTGCGGTTACTCGGCGGACTCGGGGCTGCGGCGCGTGATGCAGAACTACCTGGGCGCGAGCCCGCGGCAGCTCCGCCGGGAGGGTGCGCTGCGGGTGGCCGTCGGGAAGTGGCTGGAGGAGCTGGAGCGGTACCGGCGGGGGGAGGGTCAGCAGGCAGAGGCGGAGTCCGGTGGCGCCGGGGCGATGGCGGGAGGCTCCGGGCTGCGCGAGGCGCGCCCGGCGGGCGGGTCGTAGGCGCGCAGCCAGCAGCGGACGGCCGCCGCCGCGGCGGACGCGGCGGGGACGCAGACCAGGA
>JBFMFL010000443.1:0-4510 GCA_040752145.1 Gemmatimonadota bacterium | reverse complement strand
CTTTGCCGCGGCTTCGCCTGCCGCGTGGGCCTTGTCGCGGTTCGACGCGGCGTCTACACTGTGTCCGGGCGCCGCTCCTCCTCCACGCCCGCTGCACCGTCCCGCGCTTCCGTCTCTCCGTCCACGCGCTTCCGCACGGGGTGTCCCATGGCACGCATCGTCGACGACTTCCGCACCTTCGTCTCCCGGGGCAACGTGGTCGACCTGGCGGTCGGCATCGTCATCGGGGCGGCGTTCACCACGGTGGTCAAGTCGTTCGTGGACGACGTCCTCATGCCGCCCATCGGCGTGCTCACCGGCGGCGTGGACTTCGCCGACCTGTACGTCAACCTCTCGGGCGGCAGCTACGCCTCGCTGGAGGAGGCGAGGGCGGCGGGGGCGGCCACGGTCAACTACGGCGTGTTCCTCAACAACGTCATCGCCTTCCTGATCGTGGCGCTGGCCGTGTTCCTCATCGTGCAGGCGTACAACCGCATGCGCGTGGACACCGACGCCGGCCCCGCCGAGCCCACCGACAGGGAGTGCCCCTTCTGCCGCTTCAAGGTCCCCCTGGCCGCCAGCCGTTGCGCCCACTGCACCTCCGAGCTCACCCCCGCCGCCGCGCAGCTGTAGCCCCGCCCGAGGGACCAGCGAAAGGCGCCCCGCCCGGATCTCCCGGCGGGGCGCCCTTCACTTTCGCACTCACGCACTCACGCACTCTCGCACTTCCGTTCCCCGTCACACCAGCCGCAGCAGCGCCTGCCCTCCCTCGTACGCCACCCGCAGCACGAGGTCGCGGCCCGCGTCGTCGCGCACCACCTCCAGGTCGGCGGGGGAGGCGATGCTGTGGGTCAGGTGGGCGTCGGTGCTCCAGGCATCGCCCACCATGATCTCCAGGCGATCGTCGCGCGGGTCGTAGGCCACGCCGCGAAGCGGGAGGTCCAGCTCGGCCCACTGGGCGCCGATCTCCGGGTCGTCGATCTCCAGCCGGGTGATCCGGCCCGTGTTCCTGGCCGTGAAGTCCCTGAGCAGGGAGATCCGGTCGGCGGGGGGCGCGGTCGCGCTCATGGCTCACCTCTCGGTCGGGTTGCCGTCGGCCGGGGCGGGCCCCCGGCCACCGGATCCCAAGCTAGGCCCGCGGGGGCCGGCGGGGCGTAGGACGCGCCCGGAAACCGCGTCGGGGCCGCCCCGCGAGAGGTGTAGGAGCCGCGGCGACAGGAGGGAGAGGTAGGTCCCGGCGCCCGGTCCCGCCGATCTCCAGGAAGTGCGGGAGCCGCGTGAGGGATGCGCGCCCGGCAGGGCCGAGACCCCGCGGCAGTTTGCGGGGGCTCGGCGGAGTTACGCACGGTCGTATCGTGCGTTACTCCGCGCGCAGCCCGACCCGAGCGACAGCGAGGGGCACGCCCGAACCTGCAGTTCGAATCCGTTCAGTCCACCCACATGCGGATGGCCACCAGCACCAGGAACCCCGCAAACAGCTTGCGCAGGTAGCCGGGCGGCAGACCCAGCGCCAGCTTCGCACCCAGCCCCGCCCCCAGGAACAGCCCCACGGCGATCACCAGCGCCGCGCTCACCTTGAGCTGCCCGGCGCGGTGGTACTCCAGGGCCCCCAGCAGCCCCACCGGGAGCAGCAGGGCGGCCAGCGAGGTGCCCGTCGCCTCGGTGGGGGACATGCGGGCCAGGTAGACCAGCGCGGGGATGATGAGCACGCCGCCCCCGATGCCGAACAGGCCCGAGAGGACGCCGGCGGCCAGTCCGATCGCGAGAAAGAGCAGCATCAGCATGCGGGCTTCCCCCGTCCGCGCCGCGGCGGACGCCTCAGGCGGCGGTCCCGGCGGGGGCGCCGGCCTCCACCGGGCGGCCGGCCGCCTTCCACCCCGCGAAGTCGCCCGCCAGGTGCAGCACGTCGCGGAAGCCGCGGGCCTGCAGCAGCGAGATCGCCACCCCGGCGCGGGCCCCGCTCTGGCAGTGCACCACCAGGGCGCGGTCGCGGGGGAGCTCGCCCAGGCGCTCCGCCAGCCGGCCCAGCGGCAGGTTGCGGGCGCCGGCCAGGTGCCCCGCCTCGAACTCCGAGGAGTTGCGCACGTCCACCAGCTCCACCCGCCCGGTGAGCCGGCGCTGCTCCATCTCGTCCGGGCTCACGTCCGCCACGGTCCCCGCCCGCCCGTACGCGCGGGTCCACTCCTCCACCGCATCCGGAGCGAAGCGCCCCGCCGCCTCCAGCCCGATCAGCGCCAGGTCGCGCGCCGCCTCCGCGCCGGGCGCCTCGTCCGCCAGCAGGTACACCGGGCGGCCGGCGGGGACCACCGAGCCGGCCCAGGTGGGAAAGCTCTTCCCCAGGGGGACGCCGAGCGTCCCGGGCACGTGGCGCCGCGCGAACTCGGCCCCGGGACGCGCGTCCACCACCGTCGCCCCCTCCGCCAGCAGCGCGTCCAGCCGTCCGGCCGGCACCAGGGGCGGCGGGCGCAGGCCGCCCAGCGGCGCCGGGCCGTCGCGGTTCATGCGCTTCATCTCCGCGAAGTACATGGGCGGCTCCGGCTGGCCGGCGAGCACCGCCCGCACGAACTCCTCCTCGTCGTCCGCGGCCAGGGCCCAGTTGAACAGCTTCTCGTAGCCCAGGGTGGACTGCGGCACCGCGCCCAGCGCCTTGCCGCACGCCGAGCCCGCGCCGTGCCCCGGCCACAGCTGCACCCAGTCGGGGAGCAGCGCCTTGAAGCGCTGCAGCGAGCGGAACAGCGTGCGCGCCCCCTCCTCCATGGTCCCGTACCGCTGCGCGGCGCGCTCCAGCAGGTCCGGGCGCCCCACGTCGCCCACGAACACGAAGTCGCCGGTGAGCACGCCCATGGGGCGGTCCGCGCCTGCGGTGTCCGTCACCACGAACGACAGGTGCTCCGGCGTGTGCCCGGGGGTGTGCAGCACGTCGATGCGGACGTTCCCCACCCGGAAGGAGTCGCCGTCGCGCAGCAGGACCGCCCCGCTCTCCTCCGCGAAGGCGTAGCTCCAGTCCTCGCCCCCCTCCGCCGACAGGTACAGCTGCGCGCCCGCGGCCCGCGCCAGCTCGCGCGAGCCGGAGACGAAGTCGGCGTGGATGTGCGTCTCGGTGACGTGCGTCACCCGCAGCCCCTCGCCCCGGGCGGCCGCCACGTAGCGCTCCACGTCGCGGTTGGGGTCCACCACCAGCGCCTCGCCGGTGGCCGAGCACCCCACCAGGTAGCCGGCCTGCGCCAGCTTGTCGTCGTACAGGCGCCTGAGGATCATCTTCTTCTCCGGGTGGATGGACACGCGGGAGGGCCCGCCACGCCAAACCTAGCGAACGGCGGGCCCCCTGTCAGCATCCGGCGCGGCGGCGTGCTCCGGCGGCTCCGCCGGCGCGGCCGGGACGCCCTGCGGCGGCGCCACCAGCACCGTGCAGCGCGCCCCGCGCAGCAGCCGGGTGGACACGCTCCCCATCAGCAGCCGGGTGAGGAAGCCGTACCCGTGGCTCCCCGAAGCGAGCATCTCCACCCCCGTGCGCTCCGCGAACGACAGCAGCGCCGCCGCCGGCTCGCCGCGCAGCAGGTGCGGGCGCACCCGCACCTGGCGGGCGCCCGCCAGGCCGCGCGCGGTCTGCTCCAGCCGCTCCCGCGCCCCCGCCTCGTAGGTGCGCAGCCACTCCGCGCCGCCCGCGCCCTCGCGGGGCGCCTCCATCCCCACGTGGGCCAGGTGCAGCTCCCCGTCCGGGGCAAGCAGCTCCGCCGCGCGCCCGGCGGCGTCCAGGCTGAAGGGGCTGAAGTCGGTGGCGGCCAGGGCGCTGCGGGGGAGCCCGTCGGCCTCGGGCGGGACGGCGAGCACCGGGACGTGGGCCAGCCGCACCACGTCCAGCGCGGTCTCGCGCCCCAGCCAGCGGTCCACCGCCCCGTGCCGCCCCAGCCCCAGCACGATCGCCGCCGCCCCGCGCTCCTCCGCGCAGGCGGCTACAGTGCGCGCGGGGGCGCCCGGCTCCACCCGCACCGGCCACCCGGCCGCGGCCCCGCCCACCTGGCGGAGCTGCGCCTGCGCGGCGCCGCGCAGCTCGTCCGCCCGGATCCCGTCCGGGCCGGCGACGGCCACCGGGACGGCGAACGCGTACCCGGCCGCGTACGCCGCCGAGGGCTCCAGCACGGTGAGCACCTCCACCTCGCACCCGTCGCGCTCCGCGAGCGCCGCCGCGACCCGCACCGCGCCCAGCGACTGGGGCGCGCCGTCCGTGGCGAGCAGGATTCGGCATGTCATGGTGTCCGTCCCGGCTGATGGTTTCCGGCGTCCGTCCGTGGGTCAAAGATGCGCGGCGCGGCGGCCCGGCGGAGTCGGGAAGGGGATGCAGGTCGTGTCGGGCGGCGCCGGACCGGAGGTGTAAGGGGCCGCGGCAGGTGCGAGCGCCCGTCCGGAAGCCGGCAGAATGACCGCGGGGCGGGAGGCATCGTGCCCCCCGCCCCGCTCTCCGTCCCGTCCGCCGTCAGGTCAGAAGGCGACCGAGCCCTCCACCACGAAGCCGTCGAACTTGCCGCCGCTG
>JBFMFL010000442.1:0-4513 GCA_040752145.1 Gemmatimonadota bacterium | reverse complement strand
GCTCCGCGTGCGCCGCCGGCTCCATGGTGAAGCCGGTGGTACACATCTCCGGGAGCACCACCAGCTCCGCCCCCGCGGCCGCCGCGCGCTCCACCACCCCGGCCGCGCGGGCGAGCGACCCCGCCGGGTCGTGCCAGCCGGTGTCGTACTCCCCCAGCGCCACCCGGAGCGGGTGCCCGCCCCCGCCGCTCTCTCCGTCTCCCGCCATCACGCCTCCCCGAGCTGGACCCCGTGTCATGCCGAAGCCGATCGTCTCGGCGCCCGTGCGGTGCAGACCCGGTGCCGGGCTCCGTGCGGCAGGCGGGCGCCCACCTGGGGAACAGATGCCGTTTCCCCGTGGCACTGCGCTTATCCCTTTGCAGAAGCCGGGGTTAGGCCCGCGGATTGCGTTCCGCTGCCGCTCCACGGCCCGGGCGGCGTCCGCCGGGCCCCGAGACGACGAACACGCTCGGTCGAGGGCTGGAGCTGCATGCTGGAATACCTTGGATACGCCGCGGGCGCGCTGACCGTCGTCTCCTTTCTCCCCCAGGTGGTCCGCGCCTGGCGGACGAAGCAGGTGAACGACCTGTCGTTCGGGATGTTCGCCCTGCTGATCACCGCGGGCGTGCTCTGGATCGTCTACGGCGTGGGCAGCACCGACTGGCCCGTGATCGCCACCAACGCGGGGATGGTGACGCTCAACTGCGCCATCCTGGCCGCCAAGGTCCGCTTCCGCGGCTCCGCCCCCGAATGCTGAAGAGCGCCCGTGCCCGACCTCCGCGATCTCCCGTTCGACAACACCTACGCCCGGCTGGGCGAGCCGTTCGGCCGGCGGGTGGAGCCCACGCCGCTGCTGAACCCGCGCGCGGTGGCCTGGAACCCGGACGCGGCGGAGCTGCTGGGCATCGACCCGGACGAGGCGGAGCGCCCGTTCTGGGTGGAGGCGTTCGGCGGCGGCGCGCCGCTCCCCGGGGCGGAGCCGCTGGCGATGCTGTACGCCGGGCACCAGTTCGGCGCGTGGGTGCCGCAGCTGGGCGACGGGCGCGCCATCCTGCTGGGCGAGGTGCGGGCGCCCTCCGGCAAGTGGGACCTGCACCTCAAGGGCGGCGGCCCCACCCCGTTCTCGCGCGGCTTCGACGGGCGCGCCGTGCTCCGCTCCACCATCCGCGAGTACCTGGGGAGCGAGGCCGTGCACGGGCTGGGGATCCCCACCACGCGGGCGCTCTGCATCGTGGGGAGCGACGAGCCCGTGCGCCGCGAGACCGTGGAGACCGCCGCCATGCTGGTGCGCCTGGCGCCGTCGCACGTGAGGTTCGGCTCGTTCGAGGTGCTCGCGGCGCGCGGGCAGCACGACGCCCTGCGCACCCTGGCCGACCACGTCATCGGCGGGCACTTCCCTCACCTGGCCGGCGAGCCCGACCGCCACGCCCGCTTCCTGGGCGAGGTGGTGCTCCGCACCGCCCGGCTGGTGGCGCGCTGGCAGGTGGTGGGCTGGGCGCACGGCGTGCTCAACACCGACAACATGAGCGTCCTGGGGCTGACGCTGGACTACGGCCCCTACGGCTTCATGGACGACTACGATCCCGGCTTCATCCCCAACCACACCGACCACGGTGGGCGCTACGCCTTCGACCGCCAGCCGGCCGTCGGGCTGTGGAACCTGGGGGCGCTGGCGCAGGCGCTCCTCCCGCTGGTGGAGCGCGACCGCGCCGTGGCCGCGCTGGACGGCTACGAGCCGGAGTTCGCCGACGCGTACCTGGCGGGGCTCCGGGCCAAGCTGGGGCTGCGCGAGGCGCGCGGCGAGGACGGCGGGCTGGCCGGCGACCTGCTGGAGCTGCTGGCGGCCAGCCGCGTGGACTTCACCCGCTTTTGGCGCCTGCTGGGCACCTTTTCGGAGGACGAGGGGAGCGTCAACGAGGGGATCCGCGACCTGTTCCTGGACTGGGCCGGGTGGGAGGCCTGGGCGGAACGCTACCGGGCCCGCCTCCGCGCCGAGGGGAGCATCGCCGCCGAGCGCCGCGCCCGGATGGACGCCGTGAACCCCGCCTACGTGCTGCGCAACTACCTGGCGGAGCGCGCCATCCGCCTGGCCGAGGACGAGCGCGACTTCAGCGAGATCGAGCGCCTGCGCGGGCTGCTGCGCGACCCGTTCACGGAGCGCCCCGGGATGGAGGCGTACGCCGGGCCGCCGCCGGACTGGGGCCGCCGGCTGGTGGTGAGCTGCTCGTCCTGACGGCGCGGGGGAGCGCGGCGGTTGGACGGACGGCCGCCGCGCACCTATTCTGTCGGGCATCCCACGGCCCTGGCCGTGCCCCCCGCTCCCCGCACCCCATCCGCCATGGACGCCACGCAACCGCCCGGCGCGGACCAGGCCGTGCCCGCCCGCCGCGAGCCCGGCCTGGCCGCTGCACTGACGCGGGCCGTGCTGCTGGCCTTCGGGCTGGTGGTGCTGCTCTGGCTGCTGCTGCGCATCCGGGGCGTGGTGATCTTCTTCGCGCTGGCGCTGGTGCTGGCCATCTCGCTGAACGCGCCGGTGACCTGGCTGGAGCGGCGCGGGTGGCGGCGCGGCCCGGCGACCGCGGCGGCCACGCTGGTGGTGCTGGGCGCGCTGGGGCTGGTGGGGTGGCTGGTGGCCCCGGCCATGGCGCGCCAGGCGTCGGCGCTGGCCCGCAGCGTCCCCCAGATCGTCGCCGGGCTCCAGGCGCGCGGCTACGAGCTGCTCGCCGACTACCCGGAGCTGGAGGCCCGCATCCGCGCGGAGGGCGGGGGGCAGATCGCGGAGTGGGCCATCGGGCTGCTGGGGCACGTGTGGACGTACGGCTTCTCGCTGCTGGGCGCGCTGCTGCTGGGGCTGCTGCTGCTCAGCATCGTCGTGTACCTGGTGAGCGACCCGCGGCCGCTGCTGGAGGGGTACGTGCGGGCCATGCCGCCGCACCTGCGCGGCCCCGCGGCCCGCGCCTTCGCCCGGAGCTCGGACGCCACGGTGGGGTGGATGCAGGCCAACGTGGTGCTGGGGACGCTCAAGGCGGTGCCCGCCTTCCTGTTCCTGTACTTCACGGCGATCCCGGGCGCGCTGGTGTGGAGCGTGCTCGCCTTCTTCAGCGCCCTGGTGCCGCGCATCGGCTTCTACGTCATGGCGGTGCCGCCGGTGCTGGTGGCGCTCTCCATCTCCCCCGCCAGGGCGGCGTGGACGGCGCTCTTCTTCTGGGCGTGGAGCGAGATCCTGGGGTCGCTGATCGCCCCGCGCGTGCAGGGCGGCACCATGGACGTGCACCCCGTGTTCCTGCTCTTCGTCACCATGGCGATGGCCGTGGCGTTCGGGCTGGTGGGGGTGCTGATCGCCGCGCCCGCGGCCGGGTTCCTCAAGGCGTACTACGAGGAGTTCTTCCTGGCCGGGCGCCCCGCGGACCCGCGCCTGCGGGAGCGCGTGGAGGCCATGCTGCGGCGCGACGAAGGGGCCGCCGGGTAGCCCGGCCGCGCGGCGAGGTGTACGCTTCTTGCAACGGGGAACGGACGCCGCCGGCCCCGCGAGGTCGGAAACACACAGGTGCTGCTCAGAGCAAACCCCGCGAAAGCGGGGGACGCAGAGCCGCGGGGCTACCGCGACGCCGTCGCCACGCCAGCCGGGCCGCCAGCAATCTCGATCCCGCACAGGTCGAGCGCTGGCGGCGTTTTGGTTTTCCGGCACCCGGAGCACCCGGCGCGGCGTCCCGGACCCACTTCCCGCTCGCGAGGTGACCCATGGCGCAGAAGACCGTGCTCGTCGTGGAGGACGATCCCCAGCAGCGGGACATCGTCGTGACCTTTCTCCGCCACCACGGCTACGCCGTGCTGGAGGCGGCAGACGGGGCCGCGGGGGTGCAGGCGGCGTCGCACCACCGGCCGGACCTGGTGCTGATGGACGCCCGGCTCCCGGTGATGGACGGCTGGGCGGCCACCGAGCGGCTCAAGTCGGACCCCGGGGTGGCCGCCATCCCGGTGATCATCCTCACCGCCGCCGCGCTGGAGGAGGACCGGGAGCGCTCCGACCGCGTGGGGTGCGACGCCTACCTGGCCAAGCCCTGCGACCCGCACACCGTGCTCGCCACCGTGCGGCAGCGGATCGGGGCGCCCTGAGCGCCCCCGTCTGCCGCGCCCGCGGTGGACGGGAGGGCCCGCGGGCCGTATTCTAGCGGGGTCCACCCCGCCCCCGGAGCACAGGCCTGCCCCCGTGAACCCGTTCGACCAGACGCTGACGGCCGCGCCCGTCCACCCGTCCCCCGTCCCCACGGAGCCCCGCCGCGCCGAGCGGATCGCGCTCCGCGTCCTCCAGCTGGGCGCCCTCGCCGTGGTCCTGGCCGCGGCGGGCTACAAGGTGTTCGAGCTGGACCGCTTCTTCGTCCCCAAGGAGCTGGTGCTGCACCTCACCGCGTTCCTGGCGGGGCTGCTGGTGCTGGGCGCCGCGCGGCGCGGGAGCGCCACCCGGGTGGACGCGCTGCTGCTGGCCTTCCTGGCGCTGGGCGCCGTGTCCGCCGTGTTCGCCACCAACCCCTGG
>JBFMFL010000441.1:0-4525 GCA_040752145.1 Gemmatimonadota bacterium | reverse complement strand
ACGGTTGTTTCGTGTCCAGGAAAATAGAGCGCGGTCCCCGGCCGGCAGTATCGGCCGGGGATTCGCCCGACCCGGTACCTGGACGTTCGTCTACTGGATGCGGGCGGCCCGGGCGAGCGCCTCGTCGGTGCCGGCCACGAGCAGCGTGTCCGAGTCCTTGAGGCGGGCGTCCGGGGAGGGGACGGCGTTGATCTCGCCCATGAGCACGTCGTGCACGGCGATCACCGAGATGGCGTGCCGCTGCGGCAGCGCCAGGTCCCGCAGCGTGCTGCCGATCCAGCGCTGCGGCACCGCCATCTCCTGCACGCTGAACCCCCGGCCCAGCTGCACGTAGTTGAGGATGCCGCGGCTGGAGATGCGCGTCCCCAGCCGGAGGGCCGATTCCCGCTCGGGGAAGACGGTCTCGGTGACGCCGATCTTCTCCATGACGCGGGCGTGATCGCGGGAGATCACCTTGACGTAGATCTCCCGCACCCCGAGGTCGCGCAGCGCCATGGTGGCGAGGATGCTGGCGGTGATGTCGTCGCCGGTGCTCACCACGCCCGCGTCCGCCCCCTGGGCCCCCACCTGCTCCAGGGTGCGGAGCTGCTTGCCGTCGCCCACGGCCGCGCGGGTCACGAAGGGTGCGATGCGGTCCACCGCCTCCTCGCTGGTGTCCAGCGCGACCACCTCGTGCCCCGCGGAGTAGAGCGACTCCGCGACGCTGGTGCCGAAGTTCCCCAGCCCGATCACCACGAATCTCTTCACGAACGCTCCTCCCGGTTCAGCCGACGACCACGTCCTCGTACGCGAAGCGGAACTCGCCGCCGGGGGTGGGGCGGGCGAGCGCGATGGCGGCCGCGAAGGTGAGCGGCCCCACGCGCCCCACGTACATGAGCAGGATGGTGAGCCACCGCCCGGGGGCCGACAGCTCCGCCGTGACGCCCATGGAGAGGCCCACCGTGTTGAACGCGCTGGCCGCCTCGAACATGTAGGCCAGGAACCCCGCGCCGGCCCCGTCCCTCACCGCGCCGCCCATCTCCGCGGCGACGTAGCCGAAGATGGCGGCGGTGACCAGCCCGAAGCCCATCACGAACAGCCCCACCGCGCGCTGCACCGTCTCCTCGGGGATGGTGCGGCCCCACAGGCTGGTGACCTCGCGGCCGCGGAAGCGGGACCAGGCGAGCAGGCCGATGATGGCGATGGTGGTGGTCTTGAGCCCGCCCGCCGTGGACCCCGGCGACCCGCCGATGGACATCAGCACGATGGTGAGGAAGGCGCTCCCCGCCGTGGCGTCGGCGTAGTCCACGTTGTTGAAGCCGGCGGTGCGCGCGGTGACGCTGAGGAAGAGGCCGTTGAGCACCCGGGCCCAGGCCGGGAGCCCCGCGAGCGACACCCCCCACTCGAAGGCGGTGAACAGCACCCAGCCGCCCAGCAGGAGCGCGGCCGTGGTGAACAGGACGATGCGGGAGTGGAGCGAGACGCGGAACCTGCGCCCCTCGCGCGCCGCGAGGCGGTACAGGTACAGCTCCTCCAGGGTGAGGAAGCCGATGCCGCCCACCACGACCAGCGCCATGACCACCAGCAGCGTCAGCGGCGCCCGCTGGAAGCCGATCAGCGAGTCCGAGAAGGTGGAGAAGCCCGCGTTGCAGAAGGCGCTGACGGAATGGAAGAGCGCGGGCCACGCCGCGCCGCGCCAGCCGAAGCGCGGGACCCAGAGCAGGTACAGGGCGAGCGCCCCGGCCCCCTCCAGCACCAGCGTGAAGCGCACCACGTCGCGCGTGAGGCGGCGCGTATCCACGTGCGGCGCTACCTCCATGGCCGCGGCGGAGACGGCCTCGTGGCGCAGCGAGAGCCGCCGCCCCAGCGCCAGGATGATCAGCGTGGTGAAGGCGATCATCCCCAGCCCGCCCAGCTGGATGAGGAGCAGGATGAACGCCTGCCCGGCGAAGGTGAAGCGGGTGGCGGTGTCCACCACGACGAGGCCGGTGACGCACACCGCGCTGGTGGCCGTGAAGAGCGCGTCCAGCCAGCCGAGCGGCTCGGCGGTGTACAGCCCGGGCAGCGTCTTCAGGCCGAGGGTGCCGGCGAGCACCAGCAGCAGGAACGACCCCGCGAAGAGCTGCGGCGCGGTGAGCCGCCGCCACAGCGAAGGCGCGCGCCGTCCGCGCACCTCCCACTCGTTGACCCACCCCCGCGCGACCGTGCTCATCCCGCCGTCCCCCCGCCAATCTCCGTCGGAGCGCGCGGATCCCCGGGACGCGAAGCCGTCCGGAGGGCCGCGAAAGCCTGCATTCTAACCCGCAGCCCGCCCGCGCGCGAACCCCCGCGAAAGCGATCGTGACCCGGAGGGCGGAGACACGGCGGCCGTTTGCCGTGGCTCCGTTCTGCCGGACACGGTAGTTTCGTGTCCGGCAGAATAGAGCGCGGTCCCGGCGCAGCCGGGATTCGCCCGACCCCGCCGGAATCTTTTCGGTCGGGAAACGGGTACGCGTCCTGCCACACCACCGCCGAGCGATGACAGACCACTCCGGAAGCCACGACCCCGTCAGCCGCGAGGTGCTGCGCCAGGTGCGCCGCATCGAGCTGCGCACGCGCGGCGCCGTGGACTCGCGCTTCAGCGGCGAGTACCAGAGCGTGTTCAAGGGCCAGGGGCTGGAGTTCGTGGAGGTGCGCGAGTACCTGCCGGGCGACGACGTGCGGACCATCGACTGGAACGTGTCGGCGCGCACCGGCGTGCCGCACGTGAAGCGCTACGTGGAGGAGCGCGAGCTGTCGCTGCTGCTGGTGGTGGACTTCTCGGCGTCCATGAGGTTCGGCACGGTGGAGCGCTTCAAGAGCGAGCTGGTGGCGGAGGTGGCGGCGGTGCTGGCGATGTCGGCCATCCGCAACAACGACCGGGTGGGGCTGCTGGTGTTCACGGACGGGATCGAGCTGTTCCTCCCCCCGCGCAAGGGCCGCCGCCACGTGCTGCGGCTGATCCGCGAGCTGCTGGCCTTCCGCCCGGCGGGGCGGGGGAGCGCCGCCCCGGAGGCGCTGGAGTACGCCCTGCGCGTGCTGCGCTCGCGCTCCATCGTGTTCCTGTTCTCGGACTTCCGCTTCGGCGGGGAGTGGGGCGGCTTCGAGCGCGCCCTGCGCACGGCCGCGCGCCGGCACGACGTGGTGGCCGTGCGCCTGGCCGACCACCGGGAGGAGGTGCTCCCGGACATGGGCCTGCTGCGCGTGACCGACCCGGAGACCGGCCGGACGCTGCTGCTGGACACCGGCCGCCGCGACGTGCGCGAGGCGTACGCGCGCGCCGCGGCGGAGGAGCGCGACCGGGCCCGCCGCCTGTTCCGCCGCATCGCCGTGGACGAGATCGTCCTGCACACCGGCGAGCGCTACGCCCCGGAGCTGCTGGCGTTCTTCCAGCGGCGCGAGACCCGCCTGCGCCGGTGAGACCCGTGCGGCGCGCCCGGCTCGTCCCGCTGCTCCTCCTGGCCTGTGCGGCTTCCGCCGCGGCGCAGGGGGCGCCCACCGTCTCGGTGGGCCTCAGCCACGACACGGTGACCGTGGGCGACCGCTTCGTGGTGCTGCTGCGGGTGGAGGCGCCGCCGGGCGTGCGCGTGGACCCGCCGGCGCGCCTGGACAGCGCCCCGGAGCTGCAGCCGGTGGGCGCGCGCATCGACGGGAGCGACCCGGCGACGGGGGCGCTCGGCTTCGGGTACCCGATGGCGGCCTGGCGGCCGGGCGCGCTCCCGCCCCGCTTCGCGGCGGTGCGGGTGGCGTACCCCGACGGGCGCGCCTCCACGCTGCGGGTGCCGCTGCGCCTCCCCTTCGTGCGCTCCGTGCTCCCCGCCGACACGTCCGGGGTGGAGCCGCGCGGCCCCAGGGACGTGATCGGCCCGGACTGGGACCGGCGGCTCGTCCTGTTCCTGGTGCTGCTCGCGCTGCTGCTGCTGGCGCCCTCGGCCGTGCTCCTGCGGCGCTGGCTGCGGAAGCGCCTGGGCCGGAAGGACGCGCCCCCGGTGGACCCCCGCGCCCGCGCCCTGGCCACGCTGGACCGGGCGCGCAAGATGAAGCTGCTGGAGACCGGGGACTGGAAGCCGTTCTACACGCTCACCTCCGAGGCGCTGCGCGGCTACCTGGACGCGCTCTCCCCCCGCTGGAGCGCGGACCTGACCACGGAGGAGCTGGTGAGCGCCCTGGATACGGCGGACGCGGACGGCGCCACCGCCCGACTCGTCGGCGGGCTGCTGGCGGAGGCGGACGCGGTGAAGTTCGCGCGCGCGGCCTCCACGCCGGAGGACGCGGAGCGGCACTGGCTGCAGGCGCGGGAGTGGGTGGAGTCGTTCGAGGGGCCGCAGGCGGAGCGGGAGGGCGAGGTGGAGGACGCGCACGAGGCGGCGGAGGTGGCGGGGTGAGGCCCCCCATCCCCCCGGCCCCCTTCCCCCGCAAGCGAGGGAAGGGGGGGAACTGCGACGGCGACCCCCTCCCCCGGCCCCTCCCCGCAAGGGGGAGGGGAGAACTTCCACGGCACCCCTCACCCCCCGGCCCCCTCTCCCAC
>JBFMFL010000440.1:0-4531 GCA_040752145.1 Gemmatimonadota bacterium | reverse complement strand
CTCCCCCGGAGACCGCGGCGCTTCTCGTCTGCTCCCGCGCGGGCGGGCGGTCGCGGAAGACCACGGTCCCGTCCAGGTCGGGCCACTCCTCCACGGGCCAGCGCTCGAACACCCCGGCCCGCTCCGGCCAGCGCCGGGCGGGGTCCGCCGAGAGCGCCAGCAGGAAGTTCTGCCGCTCCGGGTAGTCGCGCCCCAGGTGGTGGTACAGCTCCACCCCGGGGAACGCCTCGGCCGCGGTGCGGACCGTGCTCCAGAAGCGCCGGCTCCCCTCCCCCGCCGCCGTGCCGATCACGTTGAAGGCCAGCGTCCCCCCCGGCCGCAGCAGCGAGCGCAGGGTGGCGAACGCCTCCAGGGTGACCAGCGAGTGGGGGAGCGACTCGCGCCCCCCGTACACGTCCACGTACACCCGGTCCCAGCCGCCCCGCCCCTCCGCCGCCCACCCCTCCACCACCGCGCGGGCGTCGCCGTGCACGGAGGCCACGCCGTGCTCCGGCCGCAGCCCGAACCAGCGGTACGCCGCCCGCGTCACGTCGGGGTCCAGCTCCACCACGGTGATGCGCGCGGCGGGGTCGCGCTCCGCCACCCGGCGCGGCAGGGTGTACGCCCCGCCGCCCAGGAACAGGTACGCGTCGCCGCGCCCCGCCACCTCGGCCAGCCAGCGCTCGCCGGCCGCCACGTAGGCGAAGGTGGGCGCGCCGCTCCGCACCAGCTCGCCGCTCTCGATCTCGTCGTCCTGGTACAGCGTGCGGTCCGGCTGCCGCTCGCCCGGGTAGCTGGTCTCCACCACGCGCAGCGTGGAGAAGGGCGTCTCCACCTCCCACAGCACCCGCTCCTCCGGGCCGGTCCGCTTCGCCCGTGGGAAGAGCACCGGCGAGGTGAGCACCGCGGCGGTGGCGAGCAGCAGCGGGCCGGCGTTGAGCTTGGGGATCAGCAGGAAGCCCGCGGCCAGCGCCCCCGCGGCGATCCCGCCCAGCACGCCCAGCACCACGGCCGCCAGCGCGCGCCGCGCCGCCGCCTCGTCGCCCTCCTCCGCCGGGTCGAAGACGCTCTCCGCCCACCCCACCAGCGGGGGGAGGAGGAAGGCCATGGCGTACACCGGCAGGGCGATCAGGAAGAGGAGGCCGAGGACGCGCAGGGCGTCGCCGCGGCCGCCCAGGCGGTTCAGGATCCCCAGCGCCGTGGCGAAGACGCCCGCCGCCCCCACCCCGATGCCGGCGAAGAGCCAGCGCCCGTGCAGCGACACCGGCCCCTCCTCCTCCGGCGGGGTGCCGGCCCACAGCCCGGCGGCCAGCGCCACGGCGAAGGTGGCCAGCACCGTGGAGGCGGCGGCGACCACCCCCTCCGCGCGGAACAGGACCAGCCCGCCCCCGGCCATCCCCACCACCCCGAGCGCCAGCCCCACCAGGGCC
The DNA here is from genome assembly GCA_040752145.1 of Gemmatimonadota bacterium. Classification (GTDB taxonomy): domain Bacteria; phylum Gemmatimonadota; class Gemmatimonadetes; order Longimicrobiales; family Longimicrobiaceae; genus JAFAYN01. The sequence continues at coordinate 3,122 of JBFMFL010000440.1, read as the reverse complement.
GCGCGCGCCGCGACGGGGCCGCCCGCGCGCCGCTCAGGGGGTGAAGCGTCCATATCCCCCCCGGTAGTAGACCAGCGGCGTCCCCTCGCGCGCGTCCCCCGCCACCACCTCGCCCAGGAAGATGGTGTGGTCGCCCGCCTCGACCGCCCGGGCCACGCGGCAGTCCAGCCAGGCCAGAGCGCTCTCCAGCACCGGCGCGCCGGTCGCCTCCTCGCGGAAGGCCACGCCGCGGAACTTGTCCTCCACCTCCCAGGTGGCGAAGCGGCGCGACAGGCTCTCGCCCCCCTCCTCGGCCAGGATGTTCACCGCGAAGCGCCCCGCGGCCACGATGCAGCCGTGCGTGTCGGCGCCGTGCTCCACGCACACCAGCACCAGCACCGGGTTCACCGACACCGAGCAGACCGCGCTGGCCGTGAGGCCGCACGGCTCCCCGCTCCCCGTCACGGTGGTGACCACCGTCACGCCGCTGGCGAAGTGTCCCATCACCCGCCGGAACTCGATTGGATCGATCATTTAGCCTGGCAGAGCGCCCCGGGAATCCGTAGCTTGGCGGTCGTGTGCGTGGCCGGGTACTTGCTTGTCCCGGCGCCGGAAGCCCGTCCCGCGGCCAGATACCACCAGGTCACCCCATGCTGATTGCGACAAAGCCCCGCGCCGGGATGGCGGCGCTCCTGATTCTAACCGCTCTCCCGGGCTGCGACAATGTGAATTGGGGCGGCGCGGACGTGCAGGTGGTGCCCCCCCCGCCGCCCGGCGGAGCGCGCCAGATCGCGCCGGACGACCAGACCTTCGCCGACCTGGGGCTCCCCTCCGGCACGGTGATCTTCCACGTGGTCCGCGGGGAGGGCGGCGCCCAGGTGTTCCCGGTGGCCGAGGTGGCCGGCGACTCGCTGCGCACGCTGCGCCGCCCCGCCGGCGTGTCACCCCAGGCGTACGAGTCGCGCTTCCGCCAGGCGGTGCTGGAGCCCGGCGCGCAGCTGGCGCTGTTCCGCCGCGGCGCCCCCGTGGGCACGCTGACGCTCACCGGCACCGGCCCGGCCACCGCCTGCGGCATCCCCACCGCCACCGGCACCGCCACCACCGTGGCGGCCGCCGCCGACGTGGGCGAGTTCCTGGCCTTCCGCAAGGGGCTGGAGCCCGAGGTGCGCGGCGAGTACGCGCCGCCGCAGGTCAACGGCAGCATCCGCACCTTCGCCAGCATCGTCGCGGAGCGGCTGGTGCTCCAGAACGGCCTCCCCCGCCCGCGCAGCTGGCCCGGCGCCCAGCGCGACATGCAGGCCATCGAGGTGGTGCAGGGCGGCAACCCCGAGATGGCGGCCACCTACCTGGTGGGCGACCAGCTCGCCGTGGGCCCCGCCGAGCCCAACGGCTACAGCGTGTTCTACATCGCCGGCTACGAGACGCGCAGCGGCTACACGCCGTTCTACCAGGAGGTCCGCGACTACCGGCGCACCGGCAAGGCGGCGCCGCGCTTCCTCGACTACCTCGACTGGAACGGGGTCGGCGGCACCGACATGCTGGTGCAGGTCTACGGCCCCAACGAGTCCTGGTACGAGGCGATCTCCCAGGACCGCGGCAACCGCTGGCAGAAGGTGTGGGAGGGTCCGCGCTGCCGCGGCGAGTCCGGTCAGGGTCAGCAGCAGCGGTAACGGCTCTGTACGGCGGGTTCGGGCGTGCCCCCGGCTGGCGCCGGGGTCGGGCTGCGGCTCCGTAGGGCTGCAAACAACGCTCGCCAACGGAGTCGAGACCGCGCAAACTGCCGCGCGGTCTCGCCCCTTCGGGCCGAAATCCCTCACGCAACCGCGAAAAGCGCCCCCGCCCGGATCTCCCGGCGGGGGCGCTTTCGCGTACTGCCGTTCACTGCTGTTGCAGGCTGTTCCCTGTTCCCTGTTCCCTGTTCCCTGCCGTTCCCCTCCAGACCTCCCGCTCCGTCACCACGGCGTCCAGCGGCGCGTCCCAGGGGTCCGTCGGCACGGCGTCCGCCTCCTGCGCGGCGAAGAACAGGCCGCAGCGGAAGCCGCGCCATCCCGGGTCGGCGAAGAGGCGGTCGTAGTAGCCGGCGCCCCGGCCGATCCTGCCTCCCGCGCGGTCCCACCCCAGCCCCGGCACCAGGGCGGCGTCCACCTGGTCCACGCGCACCAGCGGGCACACCTCCACGTCGGGCTCGCGGATCCCGTAGGCGCCCTCGCGCAGCGCCTCCAGGCGCTCCAGGGCGTGCAGCGCCAGGGTGCGCGTGCCCGTGACGCAGCGCGGGTACGCCACGGTGACGCCGCGGCGCATCGCCTCCCGCGCGATGGCGTCCGTGGGCACCTCGCCGGGGAGGTGGGCGTAGAGCAGCAGCACGCGCGCGGCGGCCACCTCCGGCACGGTCCACACGCGGGCCCCGGCCGAGAACGCCGCCGCCTCGCGCTCCACGGGGCCGAGGGCGCGCAGCCGCTCCTTGAGCTCGCGGCGCAGGGCTTCCTTGCTCTGTGCGTTCATCCGGCGGCGGGTCTTGAAGTTGCGTAGCGTCGCGTCCGCCCACGCCACACCGGCAGGGCGCGGGCCACGGACACATCCACGCGAGGACGAGACGATGAGCGGAGACACGGGCAACACCGGGACGCAGGACGTCACCTACAACCTGGTCAGCATCCTCTATCACGCGCTGCAGGGCGCCGAGACGTACGATCAGTACATCCAGGACGCCGAGCAGGGGGGCGACCAGGACCTCGCCGCGTTCTTCCGCGACGTCAAGCGCGAGAACGAACAGCGCGCGCAGCGGGCCAAGCAGATCCTGCACCGGCGTCTGCACGACGAGCAAGGTGCTGGGGGCGGGCAGTAAGGCTTTTTGACGGCTGATTCGGGCGTGCCCCCGGCTGACGCCGGGGTCGGGCTGCGGCTCCGTAGCAGACGATACGACCGTCTGCAACGGAGTCGAGCCCGCGCAAACAGCCGCGCGGTCTCGCCCCTTCGGGCCGACATCCCTCACGCGACGGCGGCCCCCTCCCCAACCCCTCCCCCGCAAGCAGGGGAGGGGCTTTTCTCGTGCGTGAACCAGGGCCGGGCTGCGTCCGGGGCCCCCACCCGGCTCGCTTGAGGCTCGCCACCCTCCCCCGTGCCGGGGGAGGGCTGCCCGGAGG
>JBFMFL010000044.1:0-33570 GCA_040752145.1 Gemmatimonadota bacterium | reverse complement strand
CCAGCACCAGGCGCACGGGGATGCGCGAGACCAGCGCGGTCATGGGCCCCTTGCGGCGGAAGGCGCACAGGAAACCCGGACCCCGCAGCAGCGCGGGAAGGCGCGGCGGGATGCCGCCGCCCACCAGTACGCCCCCGGTCGCCAGCACGCGGAGCGCCAGGTTGCCGGCCTCGGCGCCCAGGATCGCCGCGAACAGCTCCAGCGCGCGGGCGCAGGCGGTGCCCGTGCCGGCGGCCGCGAGGCCGGCCTCCACGATCAGCGGCGTCGGGTCCGCGGCCGCGGCGATCCGCGCGGCCAGGGAGGGGTCCTCCTCCGCGCGCCCCGTCGCGACCAGGAAGCGGTGCAGGTTGGCGATGCCGATCCCCGAGCACACCTGCTCGTAGCCGACGTGCCCCGTCTCCGCCTGGAGGAAGGCGAGCAGCTCGCGCTGTTCCGCGTCCGCGGGGGCGAAGTCGGTGTGGCCGCCCTCGGAGGGGAGCGCCGCGTACTCGCCGCCGTCCGGGACCAGGAACGCCTCGCCCAGCCCGGTCCCCGGGGCGATCACCGCCAGCAGCCCGCCGGGGTCGGGCACCCCCTCCTGGAGAGTGAGCAGCTGCTCCGGGGCCAGGTGGGGGACGGCGAGCGCGGTGGCCTGGAGGTCGTTGAGCACCCGCACCCGGGCCAGCCCCAGCGCCCGGCGCAGCTCCTCCGGGTCCACCTCCCACCCCAGGTTGGGGAGCCGGGCGCGGCCGTCCACCACCGGCCCGGCCACGCTGAAGCAGGCGGCATCCACCGGCACGCCGGTCGAGCGCAGGAACGGCCCCGCCAGCTCCGCCAGCCCCGCGTACTTCCGGCTGGGGAGCGTGGTCTCCGCCACCACGCGCGGGCCGCCCGCTCCCGCCGCCACGACGGCGAGGTCCGCCTTGGTCCCGCCGATGTCGCCCGCGAGGAGGTACCGGGTCATGCGTCCACCGCTGGTGTGGCGCTGCAGCGCGGGAGCGAGCTCCGCGCGAGGGGATCGTGCAGGGAACGGCGCGCCGGGAAGGCAGGGGAGAAGGGGCGGCCGGCGTTTGTAACGAATACCAACAATACCCTGCGCCGTCAAGAACGGCGGAACCGGTGGAGAAGCGGCGCCTGCGGTCTTCGCCGCGCGGGAGCGCGGGCGGGAGCATTTGTTGGGGACTGTGTAAAAGTCTTGCGGTACGCACCGCGGCGCGCGAAGCTTCACGCACCCGCTCCACCCCGGCGGCACCGCCGCACCCGCACACCCGGCCATGCGAAAGATCAACACGCGGAGCTTCCACCTGGCGACGCGCTCCACCGCCCGGGAGGTCAACCGGCAGATCGTCCTCAACCTGGTGCGCGAGCACCAGCCCATCTCGCGCGCCGACCTGGCGCGGCGCATGGGCGTGGCGCGGGGCTCGGTCACGCCGCTGGTCAAGGAGCTGCTCGCCGACGGGCTGATCTACGAGGGCTCCATCGCCGAGACCTCGCGCGGCCGCAAGCCCACGCTGCTGTACGTGCGCACCCGCGACCGCCTGGCCGTGGGGATCGACGTCCGCTTCAGCCGCACCTCCGTGATCCTCAGCGACTTCGGCGGGCGCGAGATCGCGGTGGAGACCTTCGCCACGCCGCTGGACCCGGCCGAGCTCACGGCGGAGCTGGGGCGCCGGGTGGTGCGCCTGGTGGAGACCCACGCCGACGCCGGGGAGTGCGAGGGGGTGGGGCTGGTGGTCCCCGGGATGGTGGACCGGCGCACCGCGGTGGTGCTGAACGCCCCCACCCTGGGGTGGAGGGACGTGGACCTGCGCGCCGCGCTCACGGAGGCGGTGGGGCTGCCGGTGTTCATCGACCGCGACGCGGCGGCGTGCGCCATGGCCCACATGTGGCTCAGCCAGGCCAGCGGCGACGGGGTGGACAACTTCGTGTACCTCACCGTGTCCGACGGCGTGGGCACCAGCGTGGTGGTGAACGGCGAGGTGCTGCGCGGCTACCGCAGCACCGCCGGCGAGTTCGGCCACGTGCCGCTCAGCCTGGACGGCCCGCAGTGCGCGTGCGGCGCCCGCGGCTGCCTGGAGGCGTACGCCTCCAACCGCGCCACCCTGGCCCGCTACCTGGGGCGAGACCTGTCCCCGCCCGCGGCCTCGGCGCAGCAGCGCGGCGAGGGGCTGGAGATCCCCGACCTGGTGGCCCGCGCCCGCTCCGGCGACGCGGCGGCGGCGGCGGCGCTGCGCGACACGGGGCGCTACCTGGGGGTGGGGATCGCCAACATCGTCAACTCCATCAGCCCGGCGCGCATCGTGGTGGGCGGCGAGATCACCGCGGCGTGGGACCTGATCGAGCCCGCCGTGCAGGAGTCGCTGCGCGAGCGGACGCTCACCGCCGCCTCCGCCGCCACCCCGGTGGTGGTGGAGGCCGGCGACGCGTACCTGCGGCTGCGCGGGGCCTCGGCGCTGGTGGTGGCCCCGGTGTTCGTCGCCCCGCGCGTGGCCTGAGCGCCCGCCCCGGAGCGCCGCCCCCGCGGCGGCTCTGTAGCATTCGGACGATCTGTTGACAATTCGTTGACAACGGGCCGGGCGGACATTAGCATGCCCCTCATCAGGTCGATTCCGCAGCCGATCCGTGACACGCCGGTGACCTCCCGTCGAGCCGCCACGACGGCGATTTAGTACCTCGCTGGTCCGAACCGCCGCTCTCAGGCGGGTTTTGTTAGCATGATTTACAATCGGTTCCCGCCGTCGCCGGCTTCCTCCGACGGCGCCGCGCCATCCCTGCACCGCGCCCGCGGCGGGCAGGGGCGACGTTCCACCACTCCCCACCCCACGGAGGGCAGTCGTATGACATTCCGTCGTTCATTGTTCACCGCGCTGCTCGCGTGCCTGCCATGGGCCGCGCAGGCGGCCGCGCAGACCCCCACCGGGAGCGTGGCGGGGCGGGTGGTCGCCGGGGGGACGCAGCAGCCCCTCTCCGGCGCCGTCGTCACCCTGGGGACCGGCGCGCGCGCCGTCACCGGGCCGGACGGCCGCTACTCCATCGCCGGGGTGGCGCCGGGCGCGCAGCAGGTGACCGCCTCGCTGCTGGGCCACGGCTCCGAGACCCGCGCGGTCACCGTGACGGCGGGGCAGGTGGCCACGGCCGACTTCACCCTGCAGCAGGCCGCGCTGGCGCTGGAGGGGCTCACCGTCGCCATCGGCTACGGCGAGCAGGAGGCGCGCGACGTCACCGGCGCCGTCGCCACGGTCACGCCGGACGAGTTCAACACCGGGCGCGTGGTGAGCCCCGAGCAGCTGATCCAGGCCAAGGTGGCAGGCGTGCAGGTGATCGACACCGGCGAGCCGGGGGCGGGGATCAACCTGCGCATCCGCGGCGGCACCTCGGTCACCGGGAGCAGCGAGCCGCTCTACGTGGTGGACGGCGTGCCGCTCCCCGTGGGCGGCGGCCTCTCCGCCGGGCGCAACCCGCTCAACTTCCTGGCCCCGGAGGACATCGAGAGCGTCACGGTGCTCAAGGACGCCTCCTCCACGGCCATCTACGGCTCGCGCGGCGCCAACGGCGTGGTCATCATCACCACCCGCTCCGGCGCCCGGCAGGGCCCGGCGGTGACGTACAGCGGCTCGGTCTCCACCTCCACGGTCACCCGCCGCCCGGACCTGCTCTCCGCGGCGCAGTTCCGCTCGGTGGTGCAGCAGCAGGCCCCCGAGAAGGCGGCGCTCCTGGGCGACGCCGACACCGACTGGTACGACGCGGTCCTGCGCGACGGCAACGGCCAGGAGCACAACGCCAGCGTGTCCGGGGCGGGCGAGAACATGAACTACCGCCTGTCGCTGGGCTACCTGGACCAGCAGGGCGTGGTGCAGGGCACCGGGCTGGAGCGCGTCACCGCGGCGCTCAGCTACAACCACGTGCTCTTCGACGACCGGCTCAGCGTGCGCGCCAACGTGCGCGGCGCCCGCACCGACGACCAGTTCACCCCCGGCAGCGTGCTGGGCGACGCGGCGCGCTTCGCGCCCACCCAGCCGGTGCAGGTGGGCTCCGGCTTCTTCGAGTGGACGGCGTACCCGCTGGGCCCCAACAACCCGCTGGCCGCGCTGGCGCTGGCCCGCGAGGACGGCCGCACCTACCGCAGCATCGGCAGCATCGAGGCGCAGTACCAGCTCCCGTTCCTGAGCGGGCTGTCGGCCACCTCGCGCCTGGGCTACGACGTCGCCTCCTCCGAGAAGCGCACCTTCAACCCGACCACCCAGCAGTCGCAGGTGGAGGCCGGCAACCCGGGGTACTTCAGCCGCTCCACCCCCACCGAGACCACCGGGCTGCTGGACGCGTTCCTCAACTACACCACCCGCTTCGACCGCTGGGACAGCGACGTGGACGCCACGGCCGGCTACTCGTACGAGCAGTTCAGCGGCGAGTCGCCCTTCATCGAGGCGCGCGGGCTGGGCACCGACCTGCTGGGCCCGGACGGGCTCCCCACCGCCCGCGAGCAGTCGTCGCGCATCGACAACGTGCGCGAGAGCCGCCTGGCCTCGTTCTTCGGCCGCGTCAACTACACCCTGCTCGACCGCTACCTGTTCACCGCGAGCGTGCGCCGCGACGGCTCGTCGCGCTTCGGGCCGGACAACCAGTGGGGCACCTTCCCGGCGGCCGCGCTGGGGTGGCGGGTGTCGCAGGAGCCGTTCATGCAGGACGTGGCCTGGCTCTCCGACCTGAAGCTGCGCGCCTCGTGGGGCGTCAACGGCAACCAGTCGTTCCCCGACTACCTGTGGGTGTCGGCGTACCGCCCCGGGGACGCGCTCTCGGCGGTGCAGTTCGGCAACGAGTTCGTGAGCACCATCCGGCCCAGCGCGGTGGACCCCGACATCAAGTGGGAGGAGACCACCTCGTACAACCTGGGCCTGGACTACGGCCTGTTCGGCGGCCGGGTCTCCGGCTCGCTGGAGTACTACTTCAAGGACACGGACGACCTGATCTTCCGCGTGCCGGTGGCGGCCGGGACCAACCTGTCCAACTTCGTCACCACCAACGTGGGGAGCGTCCGGAACCGGGGCTTCGAGCTCAGCCTGAACACCCGGGTGCTGGACGGCGGGCGCGAGGGCTTCAGCTGGGACGCCAACTTCAACGCCGCCACCAACCGCAACGAGCTGCTGCGGATCAACTCGACCGGCGGGAGCTCGGAGCAGATCCTGGTGGGCGGCATCTCCGGCGGCGTGGGGAGCACCATCCAGGTGCTGCAGCCCGGGTACGCGGTCAACTCGTTCCTGGTGTACCGCCACATCCGCGACTCCGGCGGCCGCCCCATCTACGCCGACGTCAACGGGGTGGACGCGGCGACCGGCAAGCTGACCGGCCGGCCGGACGGCGCCATCAACGAGAACGACCTGTACCGCGACATCAACAACGACGGCGTCATCAACCAGGCCGACCGCGCGCCCTTCGAGAGCCCGGCGCCGGACTGGATCCTGGGGCACACCTCCAACTTCGGGTTCCGCAGCGTGGACCTGAGCTTCACGCTGCGCGCGTACCTGGGGAACCACGTGTACAACAACGTGGCGTCCAACCGCGGCAACTTCCGCGAGCTGACCGCCACCGGGTCGCCCGAGAACCTGCACGCCTCGGCGCTGGAGTACGAGTTCGCCACGCCGCAGTACTTCTCGGACGTGTACGTGGAGGACGCCTCCTTCCTGCGCATGGACAACCTGACGCTGGGCTACACCCTTCCCGCGTTCCGCGGCATGCAGAACCTGCGCATCTACGGGACGGTGCAGAACGTGTTCACCTCCACCGGCTACAGCGGCGTCGACCCCTCCGCGGTGGTCGCCGCCACGGCGACCACGCCGGTGGCCTTCGGCATCGACAACAACATCTACCCCCGCTCCCGGACCTTCACGGCCGGCGTCAGCGTCGGCTTCTAACCAGCGGAGCATCATGCAATCCCGAGCCATCAAGACCATCGCCGCGGCCGCGGTCCTGCTCGCGGGGCTGGGCGCCTGCACGGACATCACCACCGAGCCCAAGAGCACCGTCACCGGCACCAACATCTTCAACGACACGGGCTCGTACCGGGCGTTCCTGGCGAAGCTGTACGCCGGGCTGGCGGTGAGCGGGCAGCAGGGCCCCTCCGGCGCCGCCGACATCGAGGGGATCGACGAGGGCTTCTCCCAGTACCTGCGCCTCATCTGGCAGATGCAGGAGCTGCCCACCGACGAGGCGATCATCGCCTGGCAGGACGCCGGCCTCCCGGAGCTGAACACGCAGCTCTGGTCGTCGTCCAACCCGTTCCTGGGGGCGATGTACTACCGCATCTTCTTCCAGGTGTCGCTGGCCAACGAGTTCCTGCGCGAGACCACCGACGAGAAGCTGCAGTCGCGCGGGGTGAGCTCCTCGCTGCGCACCGACATCCAGCAGTACCGGGCGGAAGCGCGCTTCCTCCGGGCGCTCAGCTACTGGCACGGCATCGACCTGTTCGGCAGCATCCCGCTGGTGCGCGAGACCGACGTGCTGGGCTCCACTCCGCCGCGGCAGGCCACCCGCAAGGAGCTGTTCGACTACACGGTCGCCGAGCTGGTCGCCATCCGCGACGCGCTCCCGGCCAACCCGCAGTACGGCCGCGCCGGCCGCGCCGCGGCGGACATGCTGCTGGCCAAGCTGTACCTGAACGCGCAGGTGTACACGGGCGAGAACCGCTTCGCCGACGCCCGGGCCGCCGCCGAGCGGGCGATCGCCGGGCCGTACCAGCTGGACGACCGGTACCGGGACATCTTTTTGGCCGACAACAACACCTCGCCCGAGATCATCTTCCCCATCACGCAGGACGGGACCAACACCCGCACCTACGGGGGGATGACCTTTCTGGCCCACGCCTCGGTGGGCGGCAACGTGATGAACGCCGCCGACTACGGGCTGAACGGCGGGTGGTGGGGGCTGCGCGTGCGGCCGCAGCTGGTGGCGCTCTACCCCGACGCCGGGCCCGCCAGCCCGGACCGGCGCTCGGCGTACTTCTTCACGCAGGGGCAGTCGCTGCAGATCGCCAGCGTCTCGGACTTCACCAACGGGTACGCGGCGCCCAAGTACCAGAACGTGACCTCCGCCGGCCGGCCCGGCTCCAACTCTGAGTTCGTGGACATCGACTTCCCCATGTTCCGCCTGGCGGACGCGTACCTGATGTACGCCGAGGCGGTGCTGCGGGGCGGGGGCGGGAGCCGCGCGCAGGCGCTCTCCTACGTCAATGCGCTGCGGCAGCGGGCGTACGGCAGCGCCGCCGGCAACATCACGGACGCACAGCTCACCCTGGACTTCATCCTCGCCGAGCGGGCCCGCGAGCTGATGTGGGAGGGGCACCGCCGCACCGACCTGATCCGCTTCGACCGGTTCACGGACAACGGCGTCTGGGCGTGGAAGGGCAACGTGCAGGCGGGGCGGACCACCGAGGCGTACCGGGACCTGTACCCGCTGCCGGCGTCGGAGATCGTCGCCAATCCCAACCTGACGCAGAACCAGGGCTACTGACGGCACGACGTAGAGCAGGGTTCGGGCGTGCCCCCGGCTGCGCCGGGGTCGGGCTGCGGCTCCGTAGCGCACGAAACAACCGTGCGCAACGGAGTCGAGCCCCGGCGGAAACTGCCCCGCCGGGTCTCGCCCCTTCGGGCCGGAATCCCTCACGCGGGTGGCGGAGCGTGGCCCGGGCATCGCTCGGTGATGGTCTTTCCTGCAGCTCCGCCGCTTCGTGGCGGGGCTGCAGGGCGTTCGGGGACCCGGTGCGCGCGGGTGCGCGCCGGGACTACAGCGAAACGAGGAGAGCGTTGATGCGGGGAAGCTTGCGGAGGCTGGCTTGCGTGCTGGCGGTGCTGGCGGCCGGCGCCGGGCCGGCGGCGGGGCAGGGGGAGCTGCGGGTGGCGTCGCCGGACGGGCGCAACGAGGTCACGGTGACGACCCGGGACGGGGGGCTCTACTACGCCGTGCGGCGCGATGGAAAGAACGTGCTCCTCCCCTCGCGGCTGGGCTTCGCCTTCCGCGGGGCGGACTCGCTGTACTCGGGGCTGAGGATCGCGGGCAGCTCGCGCGCGTCGCGCGACACCAGCTGGACGCAGCCCTGGGGCGAGGTGGCGCGGGTGCGGGACCGGCACAACGAGCTGCGCGTGCGGGTGGCGGAGGGCGGGGCGCGGGGGCGGCGCTTCGCGGTGGTGTTCCGCGCCTTCGACGACGGCGTGGGCTTCCGCTACGAGGTGGCCGACAGCGGGGCTTTCCGCGACTTCGAGATGATGGAGGAGCTCACCGAGTTCGCGCTGGCGGACAACGCCCGCGCCTGGTGGATCCCGGCCGACCGGCCGGAGCCGGACCGGCAGGAGATCCTGTACTCGTCGTCGCCGGTGAGCCGGCTGGACACGGTGCACACCCCGCTCACCCTGCAGACCGCCGACGGGACGCAGGTGGTCATCCACGAGGCGAACCTGGTGGACTACGCGGGGATGTACCTGGCCCGCACGGCGAACCGGGTCCTGCGCTCCACGCTGGCGCGCTGGGCGGACGGGGTGGCGGTGCGCGGGCGGGCGCCCTTCGTCACTCCCTGGCGCACCGTCCAGCTCGCCGACCGCCCGGAGGACCTCGCTCCCTCCGTGCTCACGCTCAAGCTCAACCCGCCCAGCCGCATCGCCGACACGCGCTGGATCACGCCCATGAAGTACAACGGCGTGTGGTGGGGGATGCACATCAACACCGAGACGTGGGGGCAGGGGCCCAAGCACGGCGCGCGCACCGAGAACGTGAAGCGCTACATGGACTTCGCCGCGGCCAACGGGCTGGGCGGCACGCTGGTGGAGGGGTGGAACCTGGGGTGGGACGAGGACTGGTTCAACACCATGCAGGCCACCTTCTCGTTCACGCAGCCGTACCCGGACTTCGACCTGCCGGGGCTCGCCGCCTACGCGCGCGGCAAGGGGCTCACGCTGATCGGCCACCACGAGACGGCCACCAAGATCGACAACTACGAGCGGCAGCTGGACTCCGCCATGGCGCTCTACGAGCGCGTGGGGGTGAAGGCGGTCAAGACCGGCTACGTGGGCGACAGGACGGAGCACGGACACGCGCACCAGGGGCAGTTCATGGTGCGCCACCACCGGCGGGTGATCGAGACGGCGGCGAAGCACGGGATCATGCTCAACGTCCACGAGCCCATCAAGGACACCGGCGAGCGCCGCACCTGGCCCAACATGCTGTCGCGCGAGGGCGCCCGGGGGCAGGAGTACAACGCGTGGGGCGGGGAGGGGGGGAACCCCCCGGAGCACGAGACCATCCTGTTCTTCACGCGGATGCTCTCCGGGCCCATGGACTTCACCCCGGGGATCTTCGACCTGCTGATCCAGCGCCCCACCGGCAAGCCGCGCACGCCGGAGGAGTCGCGCCCGCGCACCACGCTCGCCAAGCAGCTGGCGCTGTACGTGGTGCTGTACTCGCCGCTCCAGATGGCGGCGGACCTGCCGGAGAACTACGCGGGGCAGCCCGCCTTCCAGTTCATCCGCGACGTGGCGGTGGACTGGGACACCACGCGGGTGATCCACGGACAAATCGGCGACTACGTGGTGGTGGCGCGCAGGCAGCGCGGCGCCGACGCCTGGTTCGTGGGCGCCATCACCGACGAGGAGGCGCGCGGCTTCGACGTGCCGCTGTCGTTCCTCCCCGCCGGCCGCCGCTACGTGGCCGAGATCTACGCCGACGGCCCCGGCGCCGACTGGCGCGACAACCCGCTCCCCGTCGCCATCCGGCGGCAGGAGGTCACCTCCGGCACCACGCTGCGCATCGACATGGCGCCGGGCGGAGGGCAGGCAATCCGCATCCGCCCGGCGCAGTAGGACCGGCCCGGCCAACCCCAGCAGAACGGACACCATGACGAAGACCCTGCTTTCCGCGGCCGGCGCCCTGGCCCTGGCCGCGTGCCAGCCGGCGCCCGCCGCGGTCGCGCCCACCCCGGCCCCGGCCGCCATGGCCGCCGCCGCGCCGTCCGTGGTCCACGACACCGCGTTCTTCCCGGCGTGGTCGCGCGACGCGGTGATCTACGAGGTCAACGTGCGGCAGTTCACGCCCGAGGGGACGCTCGCCGCGCTGGAGCGGCACCTGCCGCGGCTGGACAGCCTGGGCGTGGACATCCTCTGGCTGATGCCGGTGCAGCCCATCGGGGTGGAGGGGCGCAAGGGCGGGCTGGGGAGCTACTACTCCATCCGCGACTACACCGCGGTGAACCCGGAGCACGGCACCGAGGCGGACTTCCGCCGCTTCGTGGACGCGGCGCACGCCCGCGGGATGCGGGTGATCCTGGACTGGGTGGCCAACCACACCTCGCGCGACCACCCCTGGACCCGGCAGCACAAGAACTGGTACACGCTGCGGCCCAACGGCACCATCTCCTTTCCGCTCAACCAGGACGGCACCGAGACGGACTGGACGGACGTGGCGGACCTGAACTACGGCAGCCGCGAGATGCGCGGCGCCATGATCGACGCCATGCGCTGGTGGGTGGAGCGCATGGGGATCGACGGCTTCCGCATGGACGTGGCCTGGGGGATCCCGCTGGACTTCTGGGGCGAGGTGCACCGCGACCTGACGGCGGCGCGCCCCGACGTCTTCCTGCTGGCCGAGGCGGAGGACCCGCGGCTGCACGAGTTCTTCCACGCGACCTACGCCTGGGAGTACCACCACCTGCTCAACGAGGTGGCGCAGGGGAAGAAGCCCACCTCCGAGCTGGGGCGCTACTTCGCCAAGCAGGACCGGGTGTACGGCCCCGCCGCCTACCGGATGACCTTCACCAGCAACCACGACGAGAACAGCTGGCAGGGCTCCGAGTTCGAGCGGATGGGCGCCAACCACCTCGCCGCGTTCGTCCTCAGCGCCACGATGGAGAACTCCATCCCCCTGCTCTACACCGGGCAGGAGGCGAGCATGAACAAGCGGCTGCGCTTCTTCGAAAAGGACACGGTGGACTGGAGCGGCCCGTCGCTCGCCCCCTTCTACCGCAGCATGTTCGAGCTCAAGGAGAGCCAGCCCGCGCTCGCGAACGGGCCGTGGGGCGCCGGGCAGGTGCCGCTCGCCACCGATGGCGGCGACCGCGTCTACGCCTTCACCCGCACCCGCGGCGGCAACACCGTGCTGGTGGCGGTCAACTTCGGCGACGCGCCGGCGACCGTGGGCTACCGCGGGCTGGGGCAGCCGGGCGCGTTCACGGACTGGTTCAGCAAGGCGCAGGTGCCGCTCGCGGCCGCGGGGAGCCTGGAGATCCCGGCGCACGGGTACCGTGTCCTGGTCCGCTGAGCCGCGCGCGCGCCGGGCGCTGCTCGCCGCCGGCGCGCTGGCGCTGGCGTGCGCCGCCCCGGCCGCCGCCCAGGGCGAGGCGCCCCGCCCGCACACCGCCTCGCCCTCGGTGTCGGTGCTTGACACGGCGTTCGCCATGCCGCAGCTGGGGCGGACGCGCCGCGTGTGGATCTACCTGCCGCCCGGCTACGCCTCGTCGCGGGCGCGCTACCCGACCATCTACATGCAGGACGGGCAGAACGTGTTCGACGCGGCCACCAGCTATGCCGGCGAGTGGGGGGTGGACGAGGCGCTGGACAGCCTGCGCGCCGCCGGCGATCCCGGCGCCATCGTGGTGGCGGTGGACAACGGGCAGCGGCTGCGGATGGACGAGTACTCGCCGTGGAGGCACCCGCAGCACGGCGGCGGCGAGGGCGACGCGTACGCCGACTTCCTGGCGCTCACGCTGAAGCCCTGGATCGACCGGCGCTTCCGGACCCGTCCGGACCGCGAGAGCACCGCGGTGATGGGCTCCAGCATGGGCGGGCTTATCTCGCTGCACGCGGCGCTCCGGCACCCGCGGACCTTCGGGCGGGTGGGCGTGTTCTCGCCCTCGCTCTGGTTCAGCCCCGCCGTGTTCGCCGCCGCGGGCGAAGCCCGGCGGCTCCGGGAGCGGCCGCGCATCTACTTCGTGAGCGGCGGGCTAGAGGGGCCCCCCGAGGACCCGGGGATCGTGGTGCGCGACCAGCAGCGCATGGTGGACACGCTGGCGGCGGCCGGCTTCCGGGTGGGCCGCGACGTGCTCGCCGCCGCCCCCGCCGACGGCCAGCACTCGGAGTGGTTCTGGCGCCGCGAGTTCCCCGCCGCGTACCGCTGGCTGTTCGGCCGTTCCGACAACCGCAGAGGACAATGATGCGACACTTCGCACTCGCTTCGCTCATGCTTGCGCTCGCCGCCTCCGGGGCCGCCGCGCAGGGGACGCGCGCCCCCATCGCGCCGGCCGCGGCCCCGTGGACCCGCGGCGGCACCTGCTACGAGGTCTTCGTCCGCTCGTTCTTCGACAGCGACGGCGACGGGGTGGGGGACATCAACGGGCTGATCCAGAAGCTGGACTACATCAACGACGGCACCCCCGCGTCGGACCGGGACCTGGGGGCGCGCTGCATCTGGCTGATGCCGGTGGCCGCGTCGCCCAGCTACCACGGCTACGACGTCACCGACTACTACCGGGTGGACCCGGAGTACGGCACCAACGAGGACTTCAAGCGCCTGGTGGCCGAGGCGCACCGCCGCGGCATCCACGTGCTGGTGGACATGGTGCTGAACCACTCCTCCAGCGAGCACCCCTTCTTCCGCAGCGCCGCGCTCCGCGCCGACTCGCCCTACCGCGACTGGTACCTGTTCCTGCCGCAGCACCCGGGCGTCAAGAACCCCTGGGGCTCGGACAACTGGCACAAGTCGCCGCTGGGGGAGGAGTTCTTCTTCGGGCTGTTCTGGAGCGGGATGCCGGATTTCAACACCGCCAGCCGCGCCGTGCGCGAGGAGCACAAGCGCATCGCCACCTTCTGGCTGAAGGAGATGGGGGTGGACGGCTTCCGGCTGGACGCCATCAAGCACCTGGCGGAGGAGGAGAACGGCCGCGTGGTGGAGAACGTCCCGGCGACGCACGACTACCTGCGCGAGTACGCGGCGCACGTCCGCAGCGTCGCGCCCGAGGCGTACACGGTGGGCGAGGTGTGGGACAGCGTGGGGGCGCTGCTCCCGTACTACCCGGACCAGCTGGACTCGCACTTCGCCTTCGAGGTCGCGGACGCGATCGTGAACGGGGTCAAGAACGGGAGCGCGAAGGGGCTGCTCGCCCCCTCGCTGCGGCTCCAGCAGGAGCTGCCCGCCAACCGCTACTCGCCCTTTTTGCGCAACCACGACCAGACGCGCACCCTCACGGCGCTGGGCGGCGGCATCGGCCGGGCGAAGGTGGCGGCCACGCTGCTGCTCACCCTGCCGGGGCTGCCGTTCGTGTACTACGGCGAGGAGATCGGGATGACGGGCGACAAGCCGGACCCGCGGCTGCGCACGCCCATGCAGTGGACCGGCGGCCCGGCCGCGGGCTTCACGCAGGGCACCGCGTGGGAGCCGCTGATGCCGGACTCGGCCACCGCGAACGTGGCGGCGCAGGAGGGCGACCGCGGCTCGCTCCTCAACCTGCACCGGCGGCTGATCCACCTGCGCGCGGAGAACCCCGCGCTCGCCACGGGCGAGCTGGTGCCGCTCACGGCAAGCAGCGACGCGGTGGCGGCGTACCTGCGGCGCGAGGGCGGGCGCGCGGTGCTCGTCGTCGCGAACCTGGGGACGGCGCCGGCCTCGCGCGTGACGCTGTCCTCAGACGTCGGCGCGCTGCCGGCGGGGCGGTACACGGCGCGGAGCCTGCTGGGCGGCCCGGCCGGGGCGGCGCTGACCGTGGGCGCTGGCGGGCGCATCCAGGGCTACGTGCCCATGCGCACCCTCGGGCCGCTGGAGAGCCACGTGCTGGAGCTGTCCGGAGCCGGGCGGTAGCTCGACAGACACCTGGGGGCAGTGGACGAAAGAAGTCCTGGGGTGCGGTCGGCGCCCCGGGGCTTTCTCGTATCCACACGTCGCCATCGATTCGAGACCAAGATCGTCGTCCCGGCTCCCCGACGCGCGATCGGAGCAGCTCCCGCGCCCGGCGTCAGGGGGCAGCGCGTCGGAGGCGTGAACGGGAGGCCGCGCTTCACCGACCCGCTCGCCGCCGGGCGTCACCCCGCGAGCTGGAACAGCTCCTCCACCGTCGTGCCCAGCGCGCGTGCGAGCTGCAGCGCCAGCACGGTGGACGGGACGAACACCCCGTTCTCCACGGTGTTGATCGTCTTCCGCGACACCCCCACCAGCACCGCCAGCTCGGCCTGGGTCAGGCTCCGACGCGCCCTCTCCTCGCGCAGGCGGTTCCGCAGCTGGTCAGCCACTGCGGAGCGCCCGCATCTCCAGGTACGCGAAGACCAGCAGCGCCGCCGCGACCGCCGGTGTAACGACCAGGTAGATCGCCTGCTGGCCGGTGTACAGGTCGTAGCCTCCGTACAGGTAGATCAGCATTCCCGTCGCCATCGCGATCCAGAACCCCGCCGTGGACGCGGTCCGGTAGTGGCCGCGGGAGACCTCGTCGTCCACGAGCACGCGGACGCGCCGGTCGAGGAGCCCGCCGCCGGTTGCGAGGCCCAGCAGCAGGGCGCCCGTGTACGCCGCCCACAGGACGCGCCGGATGACGGCCCGCTGGGTTCCCGGGTCGCTCACGATGAAGAACGGGTTGTCGACGAACTGGAAGGCGATGAAGGCGACGGCCGCCAGCCCCACGACGATCGCCCGGCGGCGGGACATACGGTCGGCGATCTCGACGTCGTTCGCGGTGTTCATCTTCGCACCAGGGGTTCGGGATGGGAGAGTCGTGGTGAGTCACCTACAGGTTACATAATGTCACCTATGGGTTACGTCAAGGCTCTTCTGACCGCCCCCGGTCTCCGGCCGCACGCCCCGACGCTTCGCAGCGTCAGCGGTTCACGAGCGCCGGCCCGCCTCGTCCCGGCCGCCGCGAGCCCACCGGGGCGGTCCGCGGCTCGCGCCGTCGCCCATCCCCGGAAGCACGATCCTCCTGTGCCGCGAGGGCGAGCGCCACCCCGTTGGTCCACCCGAACCCGTCCTGCGTCGGGTACTCGCCGCCGCCCGCCGGCCGGGTGGGATCCAACACGTCGTACTTCTCCATCATCCTCCCCGTCGCGCGGTAGGTGCGCCGCACCAGCGCCAGCCAGCGCCCTCGCGCCGTGTCAGCGAGGTCGGCGCGGCCGTAGCGGCGCACCCCCTCCATCGCCATCCACTGGAGCGGAGGCCACCCGTTGGGCGCGTCCCACTGCTGCCCCGACGCGATCCCCGTGGTCACGAACCCGCCCGGGCGCAGGAAGTCGCGCTGCAGGCGGGCGGCCACGGCGCGCCCCTGCTCCGCGCTCGCGAGCCCGAAGTACAGTGGCGCCGCTGCCGCCAGCGTCGGCCGGTCCGCCACGCGCTCCCCCGTGCGCCAGCGCACGTCGTGGAAGAAGCTGCCCGCCGGGTCGTATGCGGCCGCGAGCAGCACCCGCCGCCGCTCCTCCGCCATGCCCTCGAAGCGCGCCGCCGCCTCCGCGTCTCCGGGGCCGCCGCGGAAGCGGCGCAGCGCGGCGATGGTGCGCTCGGCGTGGAAGAGCAGGCTGTTCAGGTCCACCGGGGCCAGCTGCGTGGTCTCCAGCGTCCGCAGGTCGCGCGGGTCGCGCATCCAGCGGCTGGAGAAGTCCCAGCCGCTCTCCGCCGCCGCCCGGATCTCGCGGAAGAGCGCCTCGCGCCGGTCCGCGGGGAGCGACTGCGCCAGCGTGAAGTCCTCGCGGTACGACTCCGGCCGCGGCTCCGGGCGGTCGTCCCAGTAGCGGTTGAGCAGCCCGCCGCCGGGGAGGCGCACCACGCGGCGGACGGCGCCGCCGGGCGCGACCCGCTCCGCCCCCTCCATCCAGAACGCGTGCTCCGCCTCCAGCGCGTCCAGGTATCGCAGCGCCTGCGCCGTGTCCGCGGCGCGCGCGTACAGCCCCACCATGGCCGCCAGGAAGGGCGGCTGGCTGCGGCTCAGGTAGTAGGTGCGGTTGCCGTTGGGGACGTGGCCCGTCGTGCGGACCAGGTGGGCGAAGTTGTCGAGCATGCCGCGAACGAGGTCCGTCCGGCCGCTCTCCACCAGCCCCAGCATGGTGAAGTACGAGTCCCAGTAGTAGACCTCGCGGAAGCGCCCGCCCGGCACCACGTACGGGTGGGGCAGGGGGATGAGCGACGAGCGCGCGTCGGGCGGGTCCGGCTGCCGCGTGAGCGCGGGCCAGAGCGCGCGGACGTGTACCTCCACGGGGCGCGAGGTGTCCGCGCGGAACCCCTCGCCCGCGGGGCGCGGAAGCTCGAAGTGCTGCTCCACGAAGGCGCGCAGGTCGAACCCGGCGGCTCCCCGCTCCGCGGCGTACCGGGAGGCGATCCGCGCCGGCGCGTCCAGCGCGCGCGCATCCACGAACGTCTTGCTGTCCTCGAACAGCCGCGCCGTCTGCACGTCGTGGAAGAGCGGGCCCAGGTCGCGCGAAGGGTCGTAGCGCGCCGTCGCCGTGGCGGCGGCGGGCTGCGCCGTCGGGTGCGGAGCGGCGGCCGGCGCCGTCCCCCCCCCGCCCGCGAGGGCGAGCATCGCGGCGAGGCCGGCCACGCGGTACAGCCTGCTCGTCGGCATCCTGGATCTCACGCGGGGCCTCCGGACGGCGTCGCGGAAAAGAAAAAACGCGGGAACGGAGGCAGACCGCATCCTCCGTTCCCGCGTCTCGAATCGTCCGCCGGACCGCGCCGGGCGGACCCGCGCCTACCGGCGCGGCTCCTCGTCCACCAGGCCGCTGCTGGGGACCGGCTGCGCCGAGCCCTGCACGCTGAACGCCTCGTGCTCGTCGGCGTCGATCACCGCGGCCTCCGGCACGTCCCGGTCCCCCGCGTCGTGTACCAGCATCACCGCGGCGGCGGCCACCAGCAGCGACACGCCGCCCACCATCACCATGTACAGCGACGAGTTGGGGTTGGACTCGCCGAACACGGCGCGGATGATGGGCCCGAAGGTGAGCGCCGCCAGGATCTCGGGGATGACGATGAAGAAGTTGAACACGCCCATGTAGACGCCCATCCGCGCCGGGGGGAGCGCGCCGGCGAGGATGGCGTACGGCATGGAAAGGATGGACGCCCAGGCGATCCCCACGCCCACCATGGTGAGCCAGAGCACGTAGCGGTCGTGGATGAAGTACAGGCTCAGCAGCCCCGCGGCGCCGCACGCCAGCGCCGCCGCGTGCGTGGCCTTGCGGCTGGTGGCCGCCGCCAGCCTGGGCAGCGCGAACGCCACGGCGAAGCAGACCACCGAGTAGATGGCGAAGGTGAGCCCGCCCCACTCGATCCCGCGCGCGTACAGCTCCGAGGCCGGGTCGGTGGCGCCGAAGACGTGGCGCGCCACCGCGGGGACGAAGAACATCCACATGCAGAACAGCCCCAGCCAGGTGAAGAACTGCACCACCGCCAGCTGCTTCATGGTCCGCGGCATCTGGCGGATCGCGCCGCCGATCTCCCCGAACAGGGCCCCCACCCCGCGCCGCTCCCGCCGCTCCCGCTCGAAGGCCGCCATGTCCTCGGGCGGGGACTCGCGGGTGGTGACCACCGTCCACAGCACCGCCAGCAGGAACACCGCCGCGCCCACCTGGAACGAGTACTTCACCGAGAGCGGGATCCCGCTCGCCGTGCTCCCCGTCACCCCCACCCAGTTGAACAGGAAGGGGAGCGCGTTGGCGAGGCTGGCGCCCACGCCGATGAAGAACGACTGCATCACGAAGCCGGCGGTGCGCTGGCTCGCGTTCAGCTTGTCCGCGACGAAGGCGCGGAACGGCTCCATGCTGACGTTGATGGAGGCGTCCAGGATCCAGAGCAGCCCCGCCGCCATCCACAGCGCGCTCGACGTCGGCATGAAGAAGAGCGCGATGGAGGCGAAGATGGCGCCCACCAGGAAGTACGGCCTCCGCCGCCCCAGCCGGCCCCAGGTGCGGTCGCTGAGCGCCCCCACGATGGGCTGCACCACCAGCCCGGTCACCGGGGCCGCCAGCCAGAGCAGCGGCACCTCGTCCGGGCGCGCCCCCAGCCGCTCGTACACGGCGGACATGTTGGCGAGCTGCAGCCCCCAGCCGAACTGGATGCCGAGGAAGCCGAAGCTCATGTTGAACATCTCGCGGAAGTTGAGGCGCGGTTTCTCCATCGCGAGGTCTCTCCGGGGGTGTGGGGCGAGCGGCGGGCGCCGCCGGCGTGAAGTGGGGAGGCTGTGGGGGTGCCGATTAATTTGTCGCGTTACCCGACAATATCATATAGGCGCGCGGGAGCCCGCCCGGCAAGGGGCGCGCGGCTCGGCCGACGCGCCCTTCTACGGAGAATTCGTCAACACTCGTGACGAATCCCGATCACAGCGTCACCTCCGGGAGCCGGAGGCGGCGCCGAACTTGCGCCCGACGCCGCGACCCTTTGCGGAGGAGCGCCGATGAGGAGCGAGCGTGACAAGATGCTGGCGGGGGAGATGTACGACCCCAGCGACCGCGAGCTGGTCGCGGGCCGCGAGCGCGCGCGGGACCTGTGCCAGGCGCTGAACGCCACGCGCGAGGCGGAGCAGGAGGAGCGCCGCCGGCTGCTGCGCGAGCTGTTCGGCGCGGGCGGCGACACGGTGTGGATGCAGCCGCCCTTCTTTTGCGACTACGGCTCCAACATCGAGCTGGGGGAGCGGGTGTTCTTCAACTTCAACTGCGTGGTGCTGGACGTGTGCCCGGTGCGCATCGGCAGCTTCACGCTCTTCGGGCCCGCGGTGCAGATCTACACGGCGATGCACCCGTGGGACGCGGAGCAGCGGCGGCGCGAGGAGTTCGGGGCGCCGGTGGAGATCGGGTCGGACGTGTGGGTGGGCGGCGGGGCGATCATCCTGCCGGGGGTGACGATCGGGCCGCGCGCCGTGATCGGCGCGGGGAGCGTGGTGACCCGCAGCGTCCCCGGGGGCGTGTTCGCGGCGGGGAACCCGTGCCGGGTGATCCGCGAGATCCCGGCGTGACGTCGGCCCCGGCGGAGGGCGGGTGAACGGCCGCGACGCGCTGGCCCTGCTGCGCGCCGCGGTCCCCGCGGCGGACGGCGGGACCTGGGCGGACCTGGGGGCGGGCAGCGGCGTGTTCACCCGGGCGCTGGCCGCGCTGGTCGGCGCCGGGGGCCACGTCCACGCGGTGGATGCCGACGCGGGGGCGGTGCGCGCCCTGCGGACGCTCGCCGCGGCGGGGCAGGGCGGCGCCGCGGTCACCGTGCACCACGCGGACGTCACGCGCCCGCTGCCGCTCCCGCCGCTGGACGGCGCGCTGCTGGCGAACGTGCTGCACTTCGTCCGCGAGCCGGAGACGGTGCTGCCGCGCATCGCGGCGGGCCTGCGCCCCGGCGGCCGGCTGGTGCTGGTGGAGTACGAGGGCCGACGCCCGAGCCCGTGGGTGCCCTACCCGGTTTCCGCGGCGCGCTTCGCGGAGCTCGCCCCCGCCGCCGGCCTCACGCCGCCGCGCGTGGTGGCGACGCGCCCCTCGGCGTACGGCGGCGAGCTGTACGTGGCGGTGGCGCTGAGGGAGGGATAGAGCCGCCGGTGGGAATCCGATCTCCAGGAATGCGCGGGGCCCCGCGTGAGGGATGCGCGCCCGGAGGGCCGAGACCCGCCGGCAGTTTGGCGGGGCTCGGCTGCGTTGGGAACAGTTGTATCGTTCCCTACGCAGCGCGCAGCCCGACCCGAGCGCCAGCGACGGGCACGCCCAACCCCGCAGTTCAAAAAAGCCGTTCGAACCAGATCCGTCAGGGCGCGGTGGACACGTAGATCACCCCCTGCCCGTGCCCGAGCCCCCAGCGGGCGCTGGCGCTCACCCCGTCGTAGTAGCGGATGAACTTGATCTGGTTCGTCGCGATGCCGCGCAGCGAGTCCACGCCGCCGTACTGGTTGTCGTCCAGGTACACCTGCACCTGCGTGGGCGTGTTGAAGCTGTCCGTCCCCTTGGTCAGCAGCCAGTTGGAGCGGAGCGCCCGCACCGCCTCCAGCGCGTTGTTGTGGCCGGTCTGCAGGAGCTGCTCGCGGGTGAGGACGTTGCGGTCCTGGCGCTGCCGGGACGCGCCGGGGGTGTCCGTGGCGCCTGCGGCGGCGCCCCCACTCGCGCAGGCGGTGGACAGGGCGAGCAGGACGGCGAGGCTGCCGAGCGAAAATCGCATGGGTGAGTCGGCGATGGAGGTGGAGGGCGGAGCGGCACGGGCTCTCCACTCAAGATAATCGTCCGCGGCGGCGGGGCTACCGCCGGCGCGCGGCGAGCGGCGCCAGCATCCGGGCGGCGAGGAGCAGCGCGGCCAGCCAGAGCAAGACGATCACTACGGCCGCGGCCCGGATGCGCGGCCGGGGCCCGGCGTTCTCGCGGGCCCGCGCCAGGCACTCCTCCCACACGCCGGGCGGCACCAGCCGGCGCGCCAGCAGGAAGCCGAGCGGGAGGAGCACCAGGTCGTCCAGGTACCCCAGGACGGGGACGGGGTCGGGGATCAGGTCGATGGGGCTGAACGCGTAGGCCACCACCAGCCCGGCCACCGCCTTGGCGTACCAGGGCGTGTGCGGGTGGCGGGCCGCCAGGTACAGCGCGTCGGCGTGGGCGTTGAGCTCCCGGGCCCGCGCCTTCCACCGGCCGACGAATCCACCCGTCTCCGTGCGGCTCCGGGGGGCCGGATCCGGCTCGCCCGCGGTCACTCGCGCGGCGAAGCGAACAGGATGCGCAGGGCGCGCACCAGCCCGATCAGCAGGCCGAGCCCGCCGCCCACCATCACCCCGAAGGCGCCCGTCCAGAACACCTGCGAGTCCAGCTCCTGGAGCGTGCTCCCCGTGGCGAACATCCCGTAGGCCAGCCCCAGCACGGCGCCGATGAACCCCCACCCCAGCACCGCGCGGACCACGGCGAGGAAGCCCATGAGCAGCCGCCAGGCGAAGCTGGCCCCGCCGGCGGCGATCCCCGGGAGGTGGCGTGCCACCTCGTCCCGCAGCACGGGACCGGGCGGCGGCCCGGCCTCCACGGAGCCCCGTGGGCGGCGTCGTCGCGCCTCGAAGGGGACGTCCACCGTCGGGCTGGGGCGCGGCGGCAGCTCCTCGAACGGCACGTCTACGGGCGGGCGCTCGCGCGGGCGGGGCGCTTCCCGCCGGGGCGGGGGCGTTCGCGGGGACGGCTCGGGGCGGGACGGGGGAGGGGCGGCGCGGGCCGCGTCCTCCTCGCGGGCGCAGAGCGGGCACGTCCGGTCCGGCAGCCACCCGGCCTCGGCTTCGTGGCGGGTACACCAGAACCCCAGGCCGCCGCCGCAGGCCTCGCACGGGCCCGTGTGGGCCAGGGAGTGCTCCGTCCCGCAGACGGTGCAGCGCTCGACGACGCGGCTCAACCGCCGCCCTCCTCGCCGCCCTCCCCGCCGCCGGCCCCCGGCTCCGGGTACACCTCGCGGAGCAGCTCCGGCGGGATGAACAGCCGCCGCACCTCCGGCAGCTCGCCGCGCACCCAGCGGGCCACCACCGGCACCCGCTCGTACGGGCCGAACACCTCGCGCGGCAGCCGGTGCGACAGGGTGTTGATGGTGAGCACGGGGTGCGCCTCCCACGCCGGGAACACGGCGAAGCGCTCCTCCACGTGGTCGTGGCCGCGCAGCATCCGCTTCACCGGCCGTCCCGCGAGGGCCGCGGCTTCCGTGAACGCGGCGAAGTCCTCGCGTCCGAACTCGCTCCCGCGCGTGGTGCGGTTGGGGATGCGCTTGCGGGCGCGCGGGTGGGCGCGCAGCCACACGAAGTCCTGGAGGACGCGCGGGTCGTTCCAGTCGCCCGACTCGGCGAGCGCGGCGTGCAGGTCGGTGTGCGGGATGCCGCCGTGCGCCACCAGCAGCCCGTCGGGGAAGAAGAGCGCCCGCGGCGCCCGCGCGAAGAAGCGCTCGATCAGCCGCCCCAGCCGCCCGGCCCAGGGGTGGTCGGGGCTGGCGTTCAGCCAGTCGGTGAAGTCGGAGGGGAGCACGGTGGAGCGGAAGCCGCCGTCGGCCCAGGCGAGCGCCTCGTCGTGGTTGCCGGCGACGACGGTGACGCGCATGGGGCCGTCCAGCACCAGCTCGAAGACGCGCAGCACCACCTCCGCCGCGTGTACGCCGTCGTCGAACAGGTCGCCCAGGAAGACGATGCGCGCGTCGGCGCCGCCGCCGCTCCGGTCGACGTGCTGGAGCGCGGTCTCCAGCGCCAGCAGGTCGCCGTGCAGGTCGCCCACGAACCACACCTCGCCCACCGGCCAGTCCTCGCCGATGCGCACGGCCAGGTCGCCCGGCCCGGCGGCGTACTCCTCGAACGCCAGCCCCAGCGGCCCGCCCCCCGCCAGCCGCTCCTCCATCCGCCCGATGATGCTCTCCGCGCGCTCGTCCGCCATGGGGGTCGCCACCGCGGCGCGGACCGCGTCCCAGTCCAGCTCCCGCACCTCCACCACGCTCAGCCCGGGCGGAGCCGGCGCGGCCTCCATGGCCGGCGCAGCCGCGGGCGCAGCCGACGCCACGGACTCCGCGGCCGCCTGCCAGTCCGGCGGCAGCACCCCGGCATCGGCCCCGGGCGTCGGCTCCGCGGACCGCGCCGTGTCCGCCGTGGTCGCGTCCGATGACGGGACCCCGAACGCAGCCGCGTCCGGCGCGGCCTCCTCCGGCATCGGCTCCTCTCTCTCCGTCACGGCTCGTTCTCCACGCGCAGCCGCAGCCGCGTCGGGCCGATGGTGATGACCGCTCCCGCCTCCAGCGGGGCCGGGGCGTCGCCCAGCGCGGCGCCGTTCAGGAAGGTGGGGTTCCTGGCGCCCGGCGCGGGGGCCACCGTCCAGCCTCCGTTCACGGCGTCGCGCGCGAGGAGGAACTGCGGGTCGGCGGCGTACACGTGGTCCTCGCCCGCAAAGGTCTGCAGCAGGTGCTTGCCTACGGGGGTGTCCACGCCCACGGTCAGCCGCTGCGCCGTGGCCTCGGCCACCAGCACCAGCCGTGCGGAGCGGGTGAAGCCGCACGCCTCGCAGCGCAGCACGGCCCCGTCCTCGTGGACGAAGCCGCACTGCGGGCACTTCCACGCCATGCGCGGCTCAGCCCGCGCGGACGGTGAGCGGGAGCTTGGCGATCCCCCGGTCGGCGCGCCCCACGGCCAGCACGTCGCCCTCGCGCAGCGGACGCGGCCCGGTGACGGGCTCGCCGTTGACCAGCGTCTCGTTGGTGGTGCCCGCCGCCGGCACCACCTGCCAGGCGCCGTCCGCGCCGCGCTCCAGCGTACACTGCTCCGCGTCCCACACGTTGGAGTCCTCGCCGAACTGGCGGACCATGTGCTTCCCCAGCGGCGTCCGCACGCCCACGCTGATGGACCGGCCGGACTCGCCCGTGAGCTGGATCCGGTCCGCGCGCAGCGGCTCGCCGGAGCCCGCCCCCTCGGTCCCCGCCGACACCGTCCCGGTCGCAGCCGCGTCGGCCGGAGCGGTCTCGGTCGAGACGCCGTCGGTCGCCACCGCGCCGGTGGACCCGGGGCTCCCCGCCGCCGCGTCGGCGGCGGTCGCCTCGGTGGACGGCGTGCCGGGCGCCTCCACGCCTGTCGTCGGGTCGAGCGTCGTCGCTGCGGCATCCGTCGCGGTCGTGCCGGCGGCGGCCTCCTCCGCGGGCGTCGTGTACGGCACGGCGCCCTCTTCGGCGGGGGGAGCCGAGCCTCCCACCACGTCGGCGGACGTCGTCGTTTCCGAGCTGGCTCCCACCTCGGGCGGATCGAGCGGCAGGTCCTCGTCCGCCGTCGCGTCGGCCTGCGCCGCCGCGTCAGCCGAAGCGGTCGTGCCCGTGGACGCTGCCCCGGCCCCGGCCGCCGGATCGTCCGAGGCGGGCGGTGTCGTCGGCACGGCGGACGTGGTCGCGTCGGCCGACGTCGTCGCGTCGATCCGCGGCGGGCCCGCGTCGGCGCCGCCCGCGGCGGGAGTGCCTTCCTGAGGTGCCGCGGTTCCCTCCGGCGACGGCGCGCCCGGATCCCTGGTGCTGTCGGTCACGGTCGTTCTCCGTTTGTCAGCCCGCGCGGGCGGTGAGTGGCAGCTTCGCGATCCCCTTTGCGGCGCGCCCCACCGCGATCACGTCGCCCTCGCGGAGCGGGCGCGGCGCGGTGACGGCCTCGCCGTTCAGCAGCGTCTCGTTGGTGGTCCCCGGCCGCGGCGTCACCTGCCAGGCGCCGTCCGGCCCGCGCTCCACCGCGCACTGCTCGGCGTCCCACACGTTGGCGTCCTCGCCGAACTGCCGCACGATGTGCTTCCCCAGGGGCGTGCGTACGCCGAGGGTGATGGCGTGCCCCGTCTCGCCCACCAGCCGGATGCGCTCCGAGCGCAGCACGGCCCCGCCGCCCGATGCAGCGGGCGCGGCCGGAGCGGCGGTCGGCGGCGGCGCGGGCGGAGGTGTGGCCGGCGCCGTCGCGGGACGGGGAGCCGCGGGCGCGGCCGACGTCGTGACCCGCGGCGCCGCTCCGGCGCGCCCGGTGAGCACGTCGCGCACCTCGGCCGCGGTGGGGCGGTCCTCCGGGCGCGGCGCCAGGCAGCGGCGCAGCACGTCCGCCACCGCCTCGTCGCTCGCCGGCGCCGGCATGGTCCCGCCCAGCACCGGCCGCTCCGCCTCGTGGGCCAGCGACTTCCGCGCGTACTCCGACTGGTCCTCCGACCCGTACGGGTGCCGCCCGGAGAGCAGCTGGTACAGGATCAGCCCGCAGGTGAACACGTCCGACGCCGTGCCGGGGACGGCGCCGGGCGTGAAGTGCTCCGGCGAGCGGTAGTTGTCCGTGCCCACGTACCCCTGGTGCCCGTGCCAGGGCGCCGGCTGGTCGGTGAGCACCGAGAAGTCCAGGTCGATGAGCTTGAGCTGGAACCCCGCCGCGATGGTGCGGTCCTCGATCAGGTACGCGTTCTCGGGCTTCAGGTCCGTGTGGGCGATCCTGGCCGCGTGCAGCGTGTTGATCCCCGACATGAACACCTTGGCCCAGATCACGTGCTGCTCCCAGGTGCGCGCGTCGAACGGGGGCGACGGGGAGCGCCCGCCGTTCGCCTCCCGCTCCCGCTCGAAGATCCCGGCCAGGTCCGCGCCGTTCTCGATGAACTCGAACACCTGGAAGTAGTTGCGCCCGCCCCACACCGCCTCGAACGCGTCCACCGTCCTCACGCAGTAGTTGCGCGCCGGACCCTCCTCCACGCGGCGGTGCAGCTCCCGCTGGTAGCGCACGTAGTCGCGGTACCAGGGCACCGTCACCGCGGGCGACTTGTACTGCTTGAAGAACACCTTCTGCCCGGACGGGCTGGTCGCGCCGTACGAGATCGCCATGGCCCCGGGCCCGAACACGCGGGTGATCCGGTAGCCGTTGATCTCGTTGCCCTCCTTGAGCTTCTTCGCCATGTGCGTCCGCCCGGCGTGCGTGGGCCGCGCCTAAAGCGCGACGGTCTCCGCCGACTTGGACACGCTGGCGGCCAGCTGGCGGAGCGTGTTCTTGAAGTTGGTCGGGTCGGAGGTGAACCGGACCAGCGCCTCCTGCGGGTTCAGCCCCGGGTAGGAGATCGCCTCCCACTCCGACTTGTCGATCTGGCTCAGCTCGTCGTAGCCCGGCATGTCCGGCGCGAACAGGCTGAGGATGATGCGGTTGTTGATCACCGCGTTGACCACGTCCTGGATCCCGCCGCCCTTGGCCTCGGGGATGGACATGGTCGGCTTGTACGACGCGTCCGTGAACACCACCACCACCCGCGCCGCGTCGCTGCGGTAGCGCCACTTCGTCGGGTCCAGCGTCTGCGACCCCCTCTCCGTCTGCCCGGTGTTCGCCACGCGGAAGAGCGCGTCCAGCAGCGACTCCGGCTCGTCGTCGCCCCCCTCCGCGCGCAGCCCGGCCAGCTGGGCGCGCAGCGCCTCCACGTCGGACACGAACGGGTTGTCGATGAAGGGCTCCGGGTCCGCCTCGAAGTCGCGGTAGCCCACGGCGCGGGCGCGCCAGTCGCGCACCGGGGCCGCGTTGTTCGCGTCGCCCTTGCTGAGCGACTCCACGAAGGTGCCGATGTTGCTCTTGAGCGCATCGATGGCGGGGGCCATGCTCCCGGACACGTCGATCAGGAAGACGATGTCGGCGACGCCGCGGGTCTTGGTCTGCTGCTGGTCCATGCGGTTTGCCCTGGCTCTCTTGTCGGTTGCGGTCCCGCACTGCTGTGGCGGGCGGCCCTATGCAGGATCCGGTCCGGTTCGCCTCTGATCAGATCGGAACGGCGGGGTTGGGCGTGCCCCCGCTGGCGCGGGGTCGGGCTTCGGCTCCGTAGCGCACGAAACTACCGTGCGCAACGGAGTCGAGCCCCGGACAGCACCTCTGAACTGAGGTGCCGCCGGGTCTCGCCCCTTCGGGCCGAAATCCCTCACGCGGGTGTGGGGCTGGCGTCCGCTGGGGCCCCCCCCCCCGGCGCGGCGCGCCACCCCTCCCCCGCAAGCGAGGGAGGGGACGACTGCACGGAGCCCGCAGTTGGCCCCCTCTCCCAGAAATGGGAGAGGGTGGCGAGCCTCAAGCGAGCCGGGTGAGGGCCGCCGTTCTCCCCCTCCCCCCTTGCGGGGGAGGGGGCCGGGGGGAGGGGGGTCGCCGTCTCAGCTCTCGCCGTCATGCCAGCGCACCGGCGGCGCGGGCGGCCTCCAGGCGGACGAGCCCCACGTTGACCCAGCGCTCCGCCACCACCACCAGCAGCAGGTCGCCCATCTCGGGGGGCGCCGCGGCGAACAGGAAGCCGTCCTCGCCCTCCACCTGGATGAACGAGGCGCTCCCGAACGCCGCCGCCTTCACCGACCTGCGCGCGCGGCGGAACAGCGACGCCACCAGCGCCGCCACCGCCGGCCCGGGGACGCCGATCATCAGGTCGGCCTCCACCACCAGCCCGTCGTCGGCGGCCACCACCATGGAGCCCCGCACCCCGGGGATGCGGTTGAGGCCGCCCAGCTGCTCCGCGAACGCGCTCACCCCCGCCCTCCCCCGTTCCCGTCCACGCCCAGGAGCCGCGCGGCCACGGCCGCGGCCCGCGCCGCCACCCGCAGCGTCCACCCGGTGGGCACCTCGCGGCTCGCGGCCACGGCCAGCATGGCGTCCTCCGCGGGCGCGATCCTCACCACCGTCTCCGGCGTCTCCACCAGCATCCCCCGCCACGTCCCCAGCCCCAGGTGCCGCAGCGCCCGCTCCGCCTCGGCGGAGGCGCCGTGCAGCGCCGCCGCCACCTCGGGGCCGCGGTCGACGCCCTCCGCGCGCATCTCCCCCGCCACGACGAAGCCCTGCCCGTCCATCAGCAGCGCGCCCAGGATCCCCCGCTCGGCGGTGAGCCCGCGGAACTCCGCCTGCGCCGCGTCCCACGGCGACGCGGCGGGAGTCGTCGGCGCGCTCGGAGCCGGCGCGGACGCCACAGGAGCGGCTTCGACGCGCTGCGCCGAGTCGGCCGACGCGGCAGGCGGCGCGGCGGGCTCGCCGGCCGCCGACCGGGCGCGAGTCAGCGCGTCGCGCACCTCGTCGTCGGCGGGATCCGCGGCGGCCGCGCGCTCCAGGTGGCGCAGGGTGCTCCCCCACTCGCCGCGCTCGGCGCAGAGCAGCCCGATCTCGCGGCGGGCGCCGGCGTGCTCCGGGTCCAGCGAGAGCGCCATGTCCCACTCGTCGAACGCCTTGACCGGCTCGCCGCCCTCGCGGTACAGCAGCCCCAGGAGGTAGTGCGCCTCCACGTTGGTGGGGTTGCGCTCCAGCCCGCGCAGGCACAGGCGGAGCGCGGCGTCGCGGCGCCCGGCCTGGCGGTACGCCTCGGCGAGCGGCAGGAAGGCGAGGGTGCCCGGGTCGCGGGCGACCTCCTCGCTCCAGGCGCGGATCTGCGCGGGGGTGGCGCTCATTCGCCCTCCTCGTCCATCACCGTCCGCAGCGCCGCGGCGGCGGCGCGGGCGCGCTCGGCGACCGACCGGCGCGCCGGGTCGGCCTCGGCCAGGCGCAGGTAGGTGCCCCACGCCTCCTCGGCGCGCTCCAGGTTGCCGGTGCGCGCCGCGGCGAAGCCCAGGTGGTAGTGCGCCGCGGGGAGGAGCGGGTCCAGCGAGATCACCCGGTCCAGCGCCAGGCACGCCTCCGTCCAGCGCCCGGCGGCGGAGTGCGCCCGCGCCAGCAGCGCGTGTACCTCCGGCCGGTCCGGGTAGGCGCGCGACAGGTCGTTGAGCACGCGGAGGGCGCGGGACGGATTGCCCTCGCGCAGGGCGGCGTGGCCGGCGGCCAGCCCCTCGAACAGGGTGGCGTCCCCGGTCTCCACGGCGACGGCGGCGGCGGCCGGCTCCTCGGCGATGTCCACCACCCCGGTGGAGACCAGCCCGTAGACGATCTTGGCGACGTCGAAGTCGCTCCTCCCCAGGTCGGAGGCGATCTCCTTGAGCGGGCGCACCCCGTCGATCTCGGCCAGCACCTCCCACTCGGTGGGGTGCAGGTCCAGCACCCCGTCGTCGGCGCCCTCGCCGGTGAGCGCGGGGACCACCGCCATGTGCGGGATCTTGGCCTCCAGCGTGCTCCACTCGTCGATGCGGCGCGCGGCCTCCATCAGCAGCGACTCGGTGGGGACGCGCACCGCCACGCCGCCGGGCTCCGCGGGGGCGGACTCCTCGAAGCGGAAGTAGCCGTCCTTCCACTGGATCAGGTCGAAGACGATCTCCTCGATCTGGAAGCGCAGCTGCCGCTTGAGGTCGGCCTCGGAGACGGCGCCCATCTCCACCAGGATGGCGCCGATGCGGCGGTTGGGCGTCTGCCGCTGGAGCTGCACGGCGCCGGCCACCTGCGCCTCCGTGACCTTGCCGGCCATGAGGAGCAGGCGGTCGATGCGCCCCGTGCTCCCGGCCAGCTCGGCGCCCACCACGGCGCCCCGCTCGAAGCGGATGCTGGCGCGGCGGCCGGCGGCGTCGCCGGTGACGGTGAGCAGCCCCGTCTTGCGCGACAGGTCCAGCAGCTGGAAGACGTCGCTGAGCGCCAGCTCGCGGATCGGTCCCTCGATCGCCATGGCGCGGTCAGGCCGGCTGGAGGGCGGCGTCGCCCGTGCGGAAGATGCGCGCGAACTCCATCGCCGCCGCGACGTTCTCTCGCGCCCGAGCGGCGAGCTCGCCGTCCGGGTCGGCGTCGATGGTGTCGCGCCAGTGGCCGATGGCGTCGCGGAAGCGGCGCTCCTCGCCCGCCACCACGCCCAGGTAGAACGACGCCCCCGCGTGCCGCGGATCGAAGCGCAGCACCCGCCCGAAGGCCTGCCGCGCGTCGTCGCGCCGCCCCTCGTCCAGCAGCACGCGGCCCAGCAGGATCAGCGCGTCGAAGTGGTACGGGTCGTCGGCCAGCAGCTCCACCAGCGCGGCGACGGCGTCGCGGGTGCGCCCGGCGCGCCAGTCGGCCTGCGCCAGCAGGAGCAGGGCGTCCGGGTAGGTGGGGAGCACGTCCAGCGCGGCGCGCGCCTCGTCCGCCGCCTCGGAGGGGCGCGCCGTGTCCAGGAGCAGGCGCCCCAGCTCGATGCGCGCGCCCACGAACTCCGGGTCCAGCCGCACCGCCTCGCGCAGCGCGGCCTCGGCCTCGTCGCGGCGCCCGGCCAGCGCCTCGGCGCGGCCCAGCGAGCGGAGCACGGCCGGGTCCGCCGGGTCCAGCGCCCGCACCTGGGAGAACACGTCCGCCGCGGCCGGGCCGTCGCCGCCGCGCAGCAGCGCCTCGCCCAGCACGCGCAGGTTCGCGGCGTCGTCCGGGGCGTGAACGCGGGTGGCCTCGGCCGTGGAGCGCGCGTCCGCCAGCCGGCCCAGCTGGAGCAGCGCCCGCGCGCGGCCCGTGGAGGCGCGCCGGTGGGCGGGGCTCCACTCCGCGTCGTCCAGGCGCGCCAGGGCGGCGTCGAAGCGCTCCAGCGCCTCGCCGTCCAGCCCCTGCCGCAGGAACGTCTCCGCGGTGAGCAGCGCCGCCTCCACCGGGTCGCCGCCGGCCAGCGCGGCGCGGCGGATCTCGGCGAGGGCGCGCTCCAGCAGCCCCTTGGACAGGTAGTCCCCGGCCAGCGCGAAGGCGTCGGCCGCGGGCGCCGCCGCGGCGGGCGGCTCGGCCTGCGGCTGCGGGGCGATCTCGCCGAACAGGGCGTCCAGCGCCCCGGCGTCGAAGGTGAAGCTCTCCACCCCCGCCTCCTCGCCCGAGACGCGCTCGGCGGCGTCCAGGTCGGGGGCCGGGATCTCCGCGTACTCGAACTGCAGCTCGATGGCGAGCCGGTAGCGCGGGGTGGTGTAGTACGGGTTCAGCTCCAGCGCGCGCTTGGTCTCGCGCAGCGCCCCCTCGAAGTCGCCCAGGTTGCTCAGGACGAAGGAGAGGTTGTAGCGCGCCTCGGCCGAGTCGGGGTCCGCCTCCACCGCCCGGGCGAAGGCGTTGCGGGCCTCGTCGTAGCGGCGCGTCTCCATCAGCACGGAGCCCACCCCGTTCCACGCCGCCGCCGACTGCGGGTCCGCGTCCAGGGCGCCGCGGAAGGCGTCCAGCGCCTCGCGGTGGCGCCCGCGGCGCAGGTACATCAGCCCGCGGTTGCACCAGGCGTCGGTGAACCCCGCGCGCAGCCGGGTCGCCTCCGCGAAGGAGCGCTCCGCCCCCTCCGGGTCGGCGCGGTGGGTGCGGGCCACGCCCAGGTTGTTCCAGGCCAGCGCGTACGCCGGGTCCGTCTCGATGGCGCGGCGGTAGCTACGCTCCGCGGCCTCGACGTCGCCCGTCTGGTGCAGGCAGACGCCCCGCTCGTTCCACAGCTTGGGGCTCCCCTCGTCCTCTGCCAGCAGCCGGTCATACAGGTCCAGCGCGGGGCCGGTCTTTCCCTGGAGGAGGTGGACCTCGGCCATCCCCTGGCGCACCAGCGCGGCGTCCTCGCCCCCGGCCAGCGCCCGGTCGAACTCGCGCAGCGCCTCGTCGTAGAGCCCCTTCTGGCGGAAGGCGACGCCCAGGTTGTAGTGCGCCAGGAACTCCCCGGCCGCGATCTCCGGGCGGCGCACCCGCTCCCCCACCAGCTCGCGGTAGCGGGCGGTGCTGTAGCGGTCCAGGCTCAGGTTGGTCTGCGCCTTGGCGAGCTGCGGGTTGAGCTGCATGGCGCGGCGGGACGAGGCCGACGCCTTCTCCATCTCCCCCAGGTCGCCCCACACGAAGGCGAGCACGTGGTGCGCGTCCGCCAGCTCCGGGTTGAGCTCGATGGCCCGCACCAGCTCGCGGCGGGCCTCCTCGTTGAGCCCCCGGTTGTAGAACAGCTCGCCCTGGTAGAAGTGGAGCACGGCGCTGTCCGGGTCCAGCTCCAGCGCGCGCCGGAACCACTCCATCGCCGCCTCGAAGCTCCCCGCCGCCTTTTCCGCCTGCCCCAGCCGGATCAGCGTCTCCAGGTCGTCCGGGTCCTGCGCCAGCAGGCGCCGCAGCTCCGCCACGGCGCCGGCGCCGTCGCCGGTGTGCAGGTACGCCTGGGCCAGCCGGGTGCGCGCGTCGGCGTCGCCCGGGTCCTCGCGCAGCCGCTCGCGCAGCTCCGCGATCAGCCGGTCGTAGTAGCCGGTGGCGAAGTAGGCGATCTCCAGGTTGCGCTGGGCCACCTGCATCTTCGGGTCGATCTCCAGCGCGCGCTGGAACTGCGAGATCGCCTCCTCGTACAGCCCCTTGTTGAAGTACAGCACCCCCAGGTTGTTGTGCGCGCCGGCGTCCGCCGCGTCGATCCGCTGGGCGAAGCCGCGGAGGATGCGGAGGTCGCGCTCCGAGCGCGGGGCGCGTGCCTGGGCGTTGGGGGCGAGCTCCTGCACGTCAGGCAAGGCGGATGTGCTGGAGGATGATCTGCAGCGACTCCACGTCGGGGAGCAGCAGGAAGTGCCCCTGCACCGAGGTCTCCTCCTCCATGGTGAACTCCGTCTGGATGCAGAACACGTAGTCGCGCTCGTGCCCGAAGTTGGTGTACGCGGTGGTGAGCACCGCGCCCGCCAGGTCGATGACCAGCGAGGGCACCGAGGGGAGGAGCATCATCCCCATGAAGTCGGAGAGCGCGTTCATGTACGCCGCCGACAGGATGTTGCCCGCCTCCTTGATGGCCGACTGCTCCAGCTCGCCGAAGACGTGCGAGTTCCCCGCCGGCCGGTGCAGCAGGATCTCGGACAGGCGCATGGCCGAGCTGCGCGGAAAGATCAGCAGCGTCCGCCCGGTGAGGTCGCCCAGCATGTGCATCAGCACCGCCGCCACCACCTCGTCGGAGCTGTTCAGCAGCTCGGGGACGTCCTCCAGCGGCGCCACCTGCAGCCGGGGGACGTTGATCATGATCCGGCTCTTCGTCATCTGCGAGAGCGCGGTCGCGGCGTGACCCGCGCCCATGTTCGCCACCTCGCGCAGCGCGTCGAGCTGAATGGCCTCAAGGTCTCGGATGTCGATCATCGGCAGGCCCGATTCGGTTCGTATTTTGGATGCGCGGCGCGCTCAGGCGGCGGCCACGGCGTCGGCGCGGCCCTCGCGGGCGAGGATGCTCCCCACGTCGAGGATCAGCGCCGGGCGCCCGTCGCTGAGGATGGTCGCCCCGGAGAACAGGCGGAGCGTGCCCACGGTGGCGTCGAACGACTTGACGACGATCTCCTGCTGCCCGGCCAGGGCGTCCACCTCCACCCCCACCCGGTTCTCGCCCGACTCCAGCACCACCGCCATGCGGCGCCCGTCCGCGGGCGCCGCCTCGTCGTGCCGCAGCATGCCGCGCAGCGAGATCAGCGGGATCACCTCGTCGCGGAGCACCGCCACGGTGCGCCCCTTGACGGAGCGCACGTCGGCCTCGGGGATCTCCACCGTCTCCCCCACGTGGGTGATGGGGAGCGCGTAGGTCTCCCCGTCCAGCCGCACCAGCAGCGCGCGCACGATGGCGAGCGTCAGCGGCATGCGCAGGGTGAACACGGTGCCCCGCCCCGGCGCGCTCTCGATCTCCAGCGTCCCGCCCAGGGCGCGCACCCGCGTCGCCACCACGTCCAGCCCCACCCCGCGCCCCGACACGTCGGTCACCCTCTCCGCGGTGGAGAAGCCGGGGCGCGTGAGCAGCCGGTACACCTCGTCGTCCGGGAGCGAGGACGCCACCTCCGCGGGGACCAGCCCGGCGGCGACCGCCTTGGCCAGCACCCGCTCGCGGGAGATGCCGCGCCCGTCGTCCTCCACGCGGATCAGCACCTGGGAGCGCTCGCGCGCCGCCAGCAGGTGCAGCGTCCCCGTCTCCGGCTTCCCCGCCGCGCGCCGCTCCCCCGGCGACTCGATGCCGTGGTCCAGCGAGTTGCGCAGCAGGTGGACGATGGGGTCGCCGATCTCGTCCAGCATGGAGCGGTCGAACTCGATCTCCTGCCCCTCGATCACGAACTCCACCTGCTTGCCCAGCGTCCGCGCCGCGTCGCGCACCAGGCGCGGGAAGCGGTCGAACACCTGGCCCACGGGGACCATGCGCGCCTGCATGATCTCGTCCTGCAATTCCGAGATCAGCCGCGCGGCCTGGTCCACCGTCTCCTCCAGCTCCGGCTCGTCCTTGACCGCCGCCAGCTTCTGCAGGCGGTCGCGGATGATGACCAGCTCGCCGATCTGGTTCATCAGCGCGTCCAGCCGCCGCAGGTCCACGCGGATGTTGCGCGCCCGCGCCGCCGGTGCCG
>JBFMFL010000439.1:0-4532 GCA_040752145.1 Gemmatimonadota bacterium | reverse complement strand
CCGCACCCCCTCTTCTGCCGGCCGGTTTCTTCGCCCGGCTCGATCTTCGGCCCCCGAGTGGAGACGGCCGGCGCCCCGCCGACTCCGAACTCGGCTCAGTGGAGCGACTTCTTCAACAGCCTTCTAGCACCTGCCGACCACTCGCGATATTCAGAACTTGCGATTCCCCGCATGCAGATCCGCCTTGCAATCGAAGCCGACATCTCGGAGATGCACCGCATCCGGGTGAGCGTCCACGAACGAAGAGGCTGATGGACAACACCGTGGTCATGGCGCTGCAGAAACGCGAAGAGCCCGCCGTGGGCGGGCTCTTCGCTTCGTTCCGAGCGTTCGGTTGGACCCCGCGAGCGGCAGGGCTCAGAAGCAGATGCACCGCCCGTCTGCGCAGCCACCCATGCCCCTTCCACCGCACGATTCTGCGCAGATCGTGTTGTTGCAGAACCGTGCGTTCTGCTCCGGCGTGGCGGAGGCGAACGCCTGAGCCGTCCCGAACGCCAGGGCCCCCGCCACCGCGAGGGTGGACAGCACACCGTTGAGCAAGCGGATACGAGTCATAGTAGTTCCTCCCGCCGGAGTGAGGTGGCTCGGTTCTCCTCGCCGGAAAGGTCGAGGAGCTTCACGTCTGCGGCTTGAAAGTGACAATTTTCGCCCTAGGCGTCAAGGTAGTTGCTGCAGGACCCGAAGCCTGGAGGAGACACCAACCGAGTTGGTTCGTTCTCGCCTCCCCTCGCAAGCGGGAAAGGACCGAAGAACAAGGAGCCGTCATTTCATGGTATCCACATGATTCCTATCGACTCCCGGCGAGGTAAACACATGCTCATCCGTGCCGCAACTGAGGCCGACATCCCGGAGATGCACCGCATCCGGACGAGCGTCCGCGAGAACAGGCTCGCGGACCCCTCCCTGGTGCAGCCGGGCGACTACCGGGCGATGCTGGCCGAGCACGGCCGCGGCTGGGTGGCCGAGTCCGACGGCCGGATGATCGGCTTCGCGGTGGCCGACCTGGCGCGCCGCAACGTGTGGGCGCTCTTCGTGGACCCCGCCTCCGAAGGGCGCGGCGCCGGACGGAGGCTGCACGACGCGATGATGGACTGGATGTTCGCCGCGGGGGCGGAGGAGGTCTGGCTCGGCACGGATCCCGGTACGCGGGCGGAGCGCTTCTACCGGACCGCCGGGTGGCGGTTCGCCGGCAGCGAGCCGAACGGCGAGGCCCGCTACGAGATGACGAGGGACGAATGGAGCGCCCGCACCGAGCGCTGAAGCCGGCCCTCGCGAGCCGTTCCGCAGTACCCGCATGATCCGTTGCGGAGGGAGACACCGGGGCAGTTTCCGGTGGCTCACTCCGGCGCAGCGAGACCCCGCAGCGTCGGCACAGCGGTTTCGTGCCGACCGAGGAGGCTCGCGGAGCCCGCGCAGGAGACCGGCAGCAGTACCGCCGGGCTCCGGAGCGGCCCCACGGCACGATCCCGCCCCACGAGCAAACCCACGAGAATCCAGAACACACGACGCCTTGAGAACGGACGGCACGGCGCGTTATGTTACCCGACTTGGTCCGACCCACACCGACGAGACGCCCGATGCGCGCTGACGAGATCCGCTCCCGATTCCTGGACTACTTCGCCCGGCAGGGGCACACGGTGCGCCCGTCGTTCTCGCTGGTGCCGCAGGACGACCCGACCCTGCTGTTCACCAACGCCGGGATGGTCCCGTTCAAGAAGGTGTTCCTGGGGATGGAGGACCCGGGCTTCCGGCGCGCCGCCACGTCGCAGAAGTCGGTGCGCGCGGGGGGCAAGCACAACGACCTGGAGCAGGTGGGGGTGACGGCGCGCCACCACACCTTCTTCGAGATGCTGGGCAACTTCTCGTTCGGCGACTACTTCAAGCGCGACGCCATCCGCTTCGCCTGGGAGCTGCTGACCGAGGAGTTCGGCATCCCGAAGGAGCGGCTCTGGGTGACGGTGCACTACACCGACGACGAGGCCGAGACGCTCTGGCGCGAGCTCACCGGCATCAAGCCCGAGCGCATCTTCCGGCTGGGCGACAAGGACAACTTCTGGCAGATGGCCGACACCGGTCCCTGCGGGCCGTGCTCCGAGATCCACTTCGACCTGCGGCCGGAGGGGCGCCGCGGCACCGAGGTGGGCCAGGAGGAGTTCGAGGAGAGCGGCGAGCGGGGCGAGTTCCTGGAGATCTGGAACCTGGTCTTCATGCAGTACGACCGGGACGCGGACGGCAAGCTGACCCCGCTCCCGGCGCCCTCCATCGACACCGGGATGGGGCTGGAGCGGCTCGCCTCCGTGCTCCAGGGGGTGCCGTCCAACTACCTGACCGACCTGTTCACGGACATCATCGCCACGGCGGTGGAGACGGTGGGCGTCCCCTACGAGTACGACTCGCCGCAGGGCGTGTCGTACCGGGTGCTGGCCGACCACGCGCGCGCCACGGCGTTCCTGCTGGCGGACGGGATCTTCCCCTCCAACGAGGGGCGGGGCTACGTGCTGCGCCGCATCCTGCGCCGCGCGGTGCGCCACGCCTGGCTGCTGGGGAGGCGCGAGCCCACGCTGGTGCACGTGGTGGAGGCGGTGATCGACCGGATGGGCGTGGCGTACCCGGAGCTGCTGGCGCGGCGCGAGTACATCGCCAGGAACACGCGGGCGGAGGAGGAGCGCTTCCTGGCCACGGTGGACGCGGGGATGCGCCGCTTCGACGAGATCGCGCCCGCGGGCGGGAGCGGCACGGTGGCGGGGCGCGACGTGTTCCGTCTGTACGACACCTTCGGCTTCCCGCCGGACCTGACGGAGCTGATGGCGGCCGAGCGCGGCTACGGCGTGGACATGGAGGGCTTCGAGAGCGAGCTGGAGGCGCAGCGGCGCCGCTCGCGCGAGGACCGCGCCGCGTCGGGGCTGGGGATGGAGGCGGACGCGCTGGCGGACGGCTGGACCACGGTGCCGGGGGCCGAGGGCGCGGACCAGGAGTTCGCGGCGTACCGCGCCGTCTCGCTGGAGACGGAGGTGCTGGCCTACCGCATCATGGAGGACGGGCGGCTGGCGCTGCAGCTGCGCGAGAACCCGTTCTACGCCGAGAGCGGCGGCCAGGTCTCCGACCAGGGGCACGTGTACGGCGACGGCTGGACCATGAACGTGGACGAGGTCCGCAAGGTGTCCGGCCGCGTCGCGGTGGTGGGGCCCACGGAGGGCGACTTCGTCCCCGGACCCGTGCGCGCCGTGGTGGAGGAGCCGTCGCGCCGCGACACGGAGCGAAACCACACGGCCACGCACCTGCTGCACGCGGCGCTGCGCTCCACGCTGGGCGAGCACGTGCACCAGATGGGCTCGCTGGTGGCGCCCGACCGGCTGCGCTTCGATTTCTCGCACTCCGGCCCCCTGTCGCCGGAGGAGGTGTCGAAGGTGGAGGAGATCGTCAACGGCGAGATCTGGCGCAACCACCCGGTGGAGTCGCACCAGATGGGCTACCGCGACGCGCTGGACCGCGGGGCCATGGCGCTCTTCTCGGAGAAGTACGGCGACGTGGTGCGGGTGGTGGAGATCCCCGGCTTCTCCATGGAGCTGTGCGGCGGCACGCACGTGCGGACCACGGGGCAGATCGGGCTGTTCCGGATCGTCTCGGAGAGCGGGGTGGCGGCGGGGGTGCGGCGCATCGAGGCGGTGACCGGGCCGCAGGCGTTCGAGCGCGCCCGCCGCGACGAGGCCACCGTGCGCGAGGCGGCGCGGCTGCTGCGGACGCGCGAGGACAACCTGCTGGCGCGCATCGCGGGGCTCCAGGAGGAATTGCGCGACGCGCAGCGGGCGCTGGACCGCGCCCGCTCGCTGGGGAGCGCGGACGTGGTGGGGCAGCTGATCGCCGCGGCGCAGGAGGTGGACGGCGTGCGCGTGGTGGCCGCGACCGTGGGGGTGAGCGACGCGGACGAGCTGGGCGCGCTGGGCGACCGCCTGCGCGAGCAGATCGGGAGCGGGATCGCGGTGCTGGCGGCCACGCTCGGCGACCGGGTCTCGCTGCTGGCCGTCGCCACGGACGACGTGATCCAGCGGGGCGCGCGGGCCGACCAGGTGCTGCGCGAGGCGGTGGCGCCGCTGGGCGGGCGCGGCGGCGGCAAGGCGCACATCGCCCGGGGCGGGATGCCCGACCCGTCGCGCGTGGACGAGGCGCTGGCCCGCGTGGTGGAGACCGTCCGCCCGCTGCTGGCCGGCGCCCCCGCGTGACCCCCGCCGAGGGGTGGATCCGGGAGCGCCTGGCGGACGCCCCACCGGCGCTCCTGGACGCCATGGCGGCGGCGCTCCCGGCGGACGCGCCCTCGGTGCCGGACGCGCTGGCGGCGGCCGCCGCCGCGCTGCTGGACCGCGTCGCGCGGGGGAGCGGCGGGCGCGAGGACGCCCTGCCGCTGCTGGCCGCCGACGCGCTGCTGACGCACGCCTTCCAGGCCCGGGCGGAGG
This sequence comes from Gemmatimonadota bacterium, assembly GCA_040752145.1. Taxonomy (GTDB): domain Bacteria; phylum Gemmatimonadota; class Gemmatimonadetes; order Longimicrobiales; family Longimicrobiaceae; genus JAFAYN01. The sequence goes on along the minus strand of JBFMFL010000439.1, from coordinate 81 downwards.
CGGACCCCGCCGGGGTCGCCGCGCTGGCCGCCCGCTGGGGGGGCGCGGGGCGGCTGGGGGAGCTGGCCGCCCGCCTCCCCG
>JBFMFL010000438.1:0-4546 GCA_040752145.1 Gemmatimonadota bacterium | reverse complement strand
CTCCGCCCCGACATTTGTGAGGTTCACGCCGCCGCCCCGCGGGTAGGGCGCATCCAACAGGTGTTGCGCCCCCGCATGGGGAGCGGGGCGTCCGCGCCCCGGCCGGCGGGCCGCGGAACGGCGCGCCCGCTCGCGATCTTCCCGCCGGCGCGCCGCAGCGCGCGGGAGCGCGCCCGGCATGCGGCGTGCTTTCCCGCACCCCCGGACGACCCCATGCACCTTCCCGCATCGGCTCGCCTCACCGTCCCGACTCACCGGATCGCCATGAACCGTCCGCGCCGTCGCTCCGCATGGAACGCCTGCCTCGCCGTGCTGCTCGCCCTGCTCGCGCCGCCGCTGGTGGCGCAGAGCGTGACCAGCGGCACCCTGGAGGGCACCGTCCGGAGCGCCGATGGTAGCCTGCTGAACGACGCGAGCATCCTCCTCACCGACGCCTCCGGCGGCTCCACGCGCGCCCTGGCGATCTCGCCCGGCGGCCGCTTCGGCGCCGGCTTCCTCCCCTCCGGCAGCTACGACCTGCTGGTGGAGCGCATCGGCTACGCGCCGCGCCGCATCGCCGGGGTGACGGTGCGCCCCGGCCAGCGGGTGGACCTGCGCATCGTCCTGAACCCCGCCGGGCCCACGGCGCAGCGGGTGGACTCCGCGGCCTGGAGCTCCGGGGTGCTGGCGGGCTCGCGGGCCGGCGCGGCGCAGTGGTTCACGCCGCTGGAGGTCAGGGGGCTCCCCTCGGAGCGCTTCGCCATGGACGAGCTGGCGCGGCTCTCCAGCATGGCCGGGCCGGGGCTGGAGGTGGAGGGTCTCCCCGCCCGGATGACCGCGGTGGTGATCGACGGCGTCCCCTTCGCCACGGCGCGGCGCCCGGGCTCCGCCCTGGACCCGGCGGGGAGGGTGGCCTTCCCGCTCCAGGTGCTGGAGCAGGCGGAGCTGGTCACCGCCGCGCCGGACGTGGAGTGGAGCGGCTTCGGGGGCGGGGTGCTGAGCGGCTACACGCGGCGCGGCACCCGCGACTTCCGGGTGACGGGCTTCGGCAGCTGGGGGACGGGCTCGCTGGACGGCTCGGACCCGTTCGCCGGCGGCTCCGTGTCGCACGCCTCCATGCAGGGCGGGGCGCTGGTCAGCGGCCCCATCGTCCGCGACACCGCCAGCTTCGTGCTGGGGGTGGAGGCGCGCCGCTTCGAGACGCCGCTCCAGTACGGGCTCGCCTTCGCGGCGGCCTCGGACAGCGCGGCGCAGCTCGCCCAGGACCGCTACGGGGTGGCGCTGGGCGGCGCGGACGGCCGCCTGCTGACCACCCAGGTGGTCTCCGGCTTCGGGCGGCTGGACTGGCAGTTCTCGGACGCCACCGCGCTGACGGTGCGCGGCAACCTGGCCGCCGTCGGCTCCCCGGACGACGGGGTGGGGGCGTGGACCGGGCGGGCGGGGGCGGCCACGGACGGCCTGGACCTGTCGGGCGCGGCCACGCTGTCGTCGCAGCTCTCCCCCTCGCTGGCGCAGGAGGCGCGGGTGGGGGTGGACGTGAGCCGCCGCGAGCGCTCGGAGACCGGGGAGCTCTTCCCCGCCACCTCCATCGCCGCGGAGGGGCTGCTGCTGGGGACGGGCGGATACGCGGGCGACTTCAGCCGCACCACCTTCCACGCCTCGGAGACGCTGCAGTACCGGGCCGGCGCGCACCTGGTCAAGGGCGGCGCGGCGGTGAGCGCCGCCCGCTACGAGGGGAGCTACGTGCCGGAGGGCCAGGGCGAGTTCTTCTTCTCCACGCTGGGCGCCTTCGCCGGCGGGCAGGGGGTGTTCGCGCAGACGGCGGGGACGCTCCCCACGGCCAGCTTCACCCTCCCGCGCGTCTCGGCGTACCTGCAGGACACCTGGACCACGGCGCCGGGGCTGGACGTGCTCCTGGGGCTCCGCGCCGACTTCGACGTGCTCCCCCAGGGCGACGCGTCGCTCAACGAGGAGTGGGCGGAGCTGACCGGGCTGGTCAACGCGGACGTCGGCAAGGGCAAGGTGATGCTGGGGCCGCGCGCCGGCTTCACGTGGGACCAGGGCGAGCAGCACCGCTGGGTGGTGCGGGGCTCGGCCGGGATCTACTTCGACGCGGCGGACCCGGCGGTGATCGGCGAGGTGATCGCCAACGACGGCGGGCTGCGGGTGCGGCGCGGGGCCGGGGCGCTGGCCGGCTGGCCCGGCTTCCCGCAGAGCGTGGGGACGGAGACGGGGCCCACGCTGTCGCTGCTGGCCCCCGACTACCAGGCGCCGCGCAGCGCGCGCGGCAGCTTCGGGGTGAGCCGCGCCCTGGGCGCGACGGGCACGCTCCACCTGTCGGCCTCGTACCGGCGCACCGACTTCCTCCCCCGCCGCACCGACCTCAACCTGGCCTCCGCCCCGGCGGCCACGGACGCCGACGGGCGGCCGGTGTTCGGGACGCTGGCCCAGCAGGGGGCGCTGCTGTACGCGCAGCCGGGCTCCAACCGCCGCTTCGGCGGCTTCGACCGGGTGTGGGCGCTGAACACCGACGGCTGGTCGGAGTACCGCGCGGCCACGGTGGCCTTCGAGCACCGCCCCGCGACCGGTCTGGCGGCCTTCGGGAGCTACACCTTCTCGGACACGCAGGACAACTGGGTGGGTGCGCGCAGCGGCTGGGCGGACGCGCAGCTCCCGCCCTTCCCGGGGGGCGGCGGGGACGACGACTGGTCGGAGGGGCGCTCGGACTTCGACGTGCCGCACCGCGCGGTGGTGGGGGCGGAGCTGAGCCTGGGCGGGCGGATCGCCCCGCGCCTGGCCGGGCTGTACCGCTTCCGCTCGGGGTACCCCTTCACCCCCGGCTTCCGACCGGGGGTGGACGCCAACGGCGACGGCTCGGCCCGCAACGACCCGGCCTTCGTGAACCCGGCGGTCGCGGGCTTCGCGGAGGCGCGCGACGGGTGGGACTGCCTGGGCGGGGGCGGCTTCGCGGTGCGCAACTCCTGCCGCGCCCCGGGGGTGCACGCGCTGGACGCGCGCATCTCCCTGGACCTGCTGCGCGGCGGGCGCCGCTCGGCCAGCCTGGTGGTGGACGGGCTCAACCTGCTCTCGTCGGAGGAGGGCGAGGTGGACAGCGCGCTCTACCTGGTGGACCCGGCCGGCACGCTGCAGAGCTCGGACGGCCGGGTGACGGTGCCGCTCGTGGCCAACCCCAACTTCGGCGACCCGATCGCCCGCTTCGCGACCGGCCGCACCCTCCGCATCGGCTTCCAGGTGAGCTACTGACATGCGCAATCTCACGCTTTCCGCGCTCCTCCTGGGTGCCGCGGCGCTCGCGGCCGGCTGCGAATCCTCGGGCAGCGTGCTGGAGGTGGACGCGACCGGCTCGGTGACCGGGGGGGTGTACCGCGACATCAACGGCAACGGGGTGCCCGACGCGCCCACGGACCAGCCCTTCCGCAACGTGGAGGTGCGGCTCCTTTCCCCCGGCTCGGGGGCGGTGGTCGCCCGGGCCACCACGGACACGGCCGGGCTCTACACCATCCGCGACGTGCCGGTGGGGCGCTACCAGGTCACCATCGACCCGGCGCGCCTGGGCGACAGCCTGCAGGCCACGCTGCTGCGCGACATCACCGTGGTCCCGGACAGCGCGGTGCAGGCCACGGTGCCGGTGAGCTTCCCCCGCATGACGGTGGAGCAGGCGCGCTCCCTCCCGGCGGGGCGCCGGGTGTTCGTGGAGGGGCTGGTGGTGGCGGCCTACGCCGACACGGCGCACATCTCCAGCGGCGGGCGCGCCATCCGCACCACGCGGCTCCAGTCGCCCTCCAGCATCGACCCCAACAACCTGCCGGGCGACAGCGTGCGCGTGCTGGGGACCACGGGCCGCTTCCGCGGCCAGCCGATCCTGGACAACGCGACGCTGTTCGTGCTGACCTCCATCATCAGCCTCCCCGCGCCCACGGTGCTCACCACCGCGGCGGCGGCCTCGGGCGGGGGCGGCACCCTGGACGCGACGCAGGTGCAGGTGAGGAACGCCACGCTGGTGGACACGGTCAACGCCGAGGGGCGCTCCTTCCTGCGCCTGGACGACGGCTCGGGCCCGGTGGACGTCCCCGTCGGCAGCAACATCGCCTTCGCGAACAACCGCTTCATCCCCGGCCTGGTGGTCAACCTCACGGGGGTCGTGGTGCCCGGGACCTCGGAGGGCAGCTGGTGGCTGCGCCCCAACACCGGCACCAGCCTGGAGGTGGTGGGCGAGAACTCGCCCTTCCGCCCCGCCGCCCCCTCCGCCGCCGCCGCGGCGCGCGTCCCCGCCGGGGTGCGCGTCACCTGGGCGGACAACAGCGCCAACGAGACCACGTTCCGCATCGAGCGGCGCGGCGGCGTCTCGTCGGCGCCGGTGGAGGTGGGGACCGTGGGCGCGGGCGCGAGGGAGTTCGTGGACGTCACCGCCGCCGTGGGCACCGCCTACGCGTACCAGGTGCGGGCGTGCAACGGCAAGGTCTGCTCGGCGCCCTCCAACGAGGCCGTCGTCGGCCCGACCTGAGCCGGGCGGCAGGAGAACGACGCGCAGCGGGGCGGCCGGGAG
>JBFMFL010000437.1:0-4627 GCA_040752145.1 Gemmatimonadota bacterium | reverse complement strand
CCCAATTCCCGCCCCCCGGGTGTACAACCGCGCCCGCCCCCGCCGCGCGGGCGAGCGGCGGGGGCGGCCGTCGGAGATCGGCTCCGCGGCGGAGGTCAAGCCGCGGTGGCGTGCTCGCTGAGCACCGTCACCACGTCGTCCACCACCTGGAGGAAGCCGCCGGAGACGCGGAACTGCGCGCTCTCGCGGCCGTTCTCGATGCGCAGGATCCCGTCGCCGAGGAGCGCCATGAGCGGCGCGTGCCCCCGCAGGATCCCGAGCAGCCCGTCCATGGCCGGGACCACCACCTGCGTGGCCTGGCCCTCGTAGACGGTCTGCTCCGGGGACAGGACGGAGACGCGCAGCGCCCCCGCCCCGGCGCCCGCGCCCGCAGCGGGGGCCGCCATCAGGCGCCCTGCTCCAGGCGGCGCGCCTTCTCGATGGCGCCCTCGATGCCGCCCACCATGTAGAAGGCCTGCTCGGGCAGGTGGTCGAACTCGCCGCTGACCACGCGCTCGAACGACTCCACCGTGTCCTCCAGCTTGACGTACTCGCCGGGGGTGCCGGTGAACTGCTCGGCCACGTGGAAGGGCTGCGACAGGAAGCGCTGCAGGCGGCGCGCCCGGCCCACGATCACCTTGTCCTCCTCGGTGAGCTCGTCCATCCCCAGGATGGCGATGATGTCCTGGAGCTCCTTGTAGCGCTGCAGGATGCGCTGCACCGAGGTGGCGACGCGGTAGTGCCGCTCGCCGATGTACTGCGGGTCCAGGATGCGGCTGGTGGAGTCCAGCGGGTCCACGGCCGGGTAGATGCCCAGCTCGGAGATCGCGCGGGAGAGCACCGTGGTGGCGTCCAGGTGCGCGAACGCGGTCGCCGGCGCCGGGTCGGTGAGGTCGTCCGCGGGCACGTAGATCGCCTGCACCGAGGTGATGGAGCCCTCGTGCGTGGAGGTGATCCGCTCCTGGAGCGCGCCCATCTCGGTGGCCAGCGTGGGCTGGTAGCCCACCGCCGAGGGCATGCGGCCCAGCAGCGCCGACACCTCGGAGCCCGCCTGGGTGAAGCGGAAGATGTTGTCCACGAAGAACAGCACGTCCTGCTTCTCCACGTCGCGGAAGTACTCCGCCACGGTCAGCCCGGTGAGCGCCACGCGGAGGCGGGCCCCCGGCGGCTCGTTCATCTGGCCGTACACCAGGGCGACGTTGGACTCCTCGAGGTTCTCCTCCTTGATGAGGTTCGCCTCCTTGAACTCCAGCCAGAGGTCGGTGCCCTCGCGGGTGCGCTCGCCGACGCCGGCGAACACCGAGCGGCCGCCGTGCCCCTTGGCGATGTTGTTGATCAGCTCCTGGATGACCACCGTCTTGCCCACGCCGGCGCCGCCGAAGAGGCCGATCTTGCCGCCCTTCACGTACGGGGTGAGCAGGTCGATGACCTTGATGCCCGTCTCCAGGATCTCGGCCTTGGCCTCCAGGTCGACGAAGCGGGGGGCCGGGCGGTGGATGGGCCAGCGCTCCACCGTGGTGGGGATTACGCCCGCCTCGTCCACCGGCTCGCCCAGCACGTTGAGGATGCGGCCCAGCGCGAAGCGCCCGACCGGCACCGTGATGGGGCCGCCGGTGTCCACGATCTCCATGCCGCGGACGACGCCGTCCGTGGACTCCATGGCCACGGCGCGCACCTGGTTGCGCCCGATGTGCTGCTGCACCTCCAGCACGATGTTCGCGAAGGTCCCGTCGGTGCCGGGACGCGACACCACGAGGGCGTTGTAGATGTCCGGGAGGTTGCCTTCGAACTCGGCGTCGATCACGGGACCGATCACCTGGACCACGCGGCCCACCTTGGCGACGCCGGTCGGAACGGTGGCCCGCTCAGGGGCAGTGGCTGCCATTTATCTGTCTCCTTGGTCTGGGTATCGGTCTTATTCCAGCGCCGCGGCACCACCGACGATCTCGGCGATCTCCTGCGTGATCGCCGCCTGGCGGATGCGGTTGTAGGTCCGCGTCAGCGACTCCAGGATCTCGCCCGCGTTGTCGGTGGCGTTCTTCATGGCGGTGCGCCGCGCGCCCTGCTCCGCGGCGGAGGTCTCCACCAGCGCCCGGTACACCCCGTTCCTCACGTACAGCGGGAGGATGCGGCCCAGGATCTCGTCGGCCGAGGGCTCCAGGATGTAGTCCGTGCCGCCGCCCGCCCCGCCGGCCGCCGGCGCGGGCACCGGCAGCAGCTGCAGCGTGGTGGGCGGGGTGGAGAGCGCCGAGTTGAACTTGGCGTACACCACGTACACGGCGTCCAGCGTCCCCGCGGTGAACTCGGCCATCAGGTCGTTCACCAGCCGCTCGGCGTCCGCCGCCGAGGGGCGGTCGCCGATGTCGTTGACCGCCGCTCGCAGGTTCTCCCCCTGGAAGCGGAAGAAGGAGATCCCCTTCTTGCCGGCGATGTGCATCTCGGTCTCCACGCCCCGGCCGCGCAGGTCGCGCACCAGGCCGCGGGCCTCGCGGATCAGGTTGGCGTTGAAGCCGCCGGCCAGGCCGCGGTTGGAGGTGAGCAGGAGCACCGCGGCGCGGCGCACCTGCTCAGGCTGCCGGAGCAGCGGGTAGCGCGTCGCCAGCTCCGGGGTCAGCAGGCGCTGGATGACGTCGCCGAGCTGCTCCGCGTACGGCCGGGCGGCGGCCACGCGGTCCTGCGCGCGCTTGAGCTTGGACGTGGCGACCATCTCCATCGTCCGCGTGATCTTGCGCGTGTTCTGGACCGAGCGGATCCGCCCCTTGAGCTCTCTTCCTTTGGCCATGGCTCCTCGCCTCTAGCGTGTGAGTCGGCCGCGCTCAGTAGCTCTGCCGGGCGGAGGCGGCGTTGGCCTCCGGACGCGCCGCCATGCGGAGCTGGTCCTCGCCCATGCGCCGGTCGGCGTCGGTCTCCTGCAGGATCGCCGAGTCGGCGTAGTTCTCGGTGCCCACCGGCGAGTGCGGGTCCGCGAACAGCTCGGCGTAGCGCCGGATGGCCGCCACCAGCGCCTTCTCGTTGTCGGCGGTCAGGTCGCGCGCCGTGCGGATCCCGTCCAGGATCTCCGGGTGCGTGGTGCGCAGGTAGACGTGGAAGTCGCGCTCCCAGGCGCGGACCTGCGCCACGTCCACGTCGTCCAGGTAGCCGTTGGTCAGCGCGTAGATGATCGCGACCTGGTGCTCCACGGCCATGGGCGAGTACTGCCCCTGCTTCAGCACCTCGACGGAGCGGGCGCCGCGGGCCAGCTGGCGCTGGGTGACCGGGTCCAGCTCGGAGCCGAAGGCGGCGAAGGCCTCCAGCTCGCGGTACTGCGCCAGCTCGCCCTTGAGCTTGCCGGCCACCTTCTTCATGGCCTTGATCTGCGCCGAGCCGCCCACGCGCGACACCGAGATGCCCACGTTCACGGCGGGCCGCACGCCCGAGTAGAACAGGTTGGACTCCAGGAAGATCTGCCCGTCCGTGATGGAGATCACGTTGGTCGGGATGTATGCCGACACGTCGCCGGCCTGCGTCTCGATGATCGGCAGCGCGGTGAGCGAGCCGCCGCCCATCTCGTCGGACAGCTTGGCCGCGCGCTCCAGCAGGCGCGAGTGCAGGTAGAACACGTCGCCGGGGTACGCCTCGCGGCCCGGGGGACGGCGCAGCACCAGCGACATCTGGCGGTACGCCACGGCCTGCTTGGAAAGGTCGTCGTACACGCAGAGCGTCGCCTTGCCCTTGCCGTTCTCGTCCTTGGTGTACATGAAGTACTCGGCGAGCGCGGTGCCGGCGTACGGCGCGATGTACTGCAGCGGGGCCGGGTCGGAGGCGGAGGCCGCCACGATGATGGTGTAGTCCATCGCGCCCGCGTCCACCAGCCGCTGCATCACGCCCGCGATGGTGGAGTTCTTCTGGCCGATGGCGACGTACACGCAGACGACGCCCTGGCCCTTCTGGTTGATGATGGCGTCGATGGCGATGGCCGTCTTGCCGGTGCCGCGGTCGCCGATGATCAGCTCGCGCTGGCCGCGGCCGATGGGGATCAGCGCGTCGATCGCCTTGATCCCCGTCTGCATGGGCTCCTTGACCGGCTGGCGGAGCACGATGCCGGGCGCCACGATGTCCACCTGGCGGCGGGCCGCGCCGTGGATGGGGCCCTTGCCGTCCACCGGCTCGCCCAGCGGGTTGACCACGCGGCCCAGGAACTCGGGGCCCACCGGGATGTCCAGCACGCGGCCGGTGCGGCGCGCCTGGTCGCCCTCCTGGATGGCGGTCCAGTCGCCCATGACGACCGCGCCGATGTTGTCCTCTTCCAGGTTGAGCGCCAGCGCCGCGATCACCTGCCCGCTCTCGCGCGCGGTGATCTCGAGCATCTCGCTCGCCATGGTCCCGCCCAGGCCGTAGATGCGGGCGATCCCGTCCTTGACCTCGAGCACCTCACCGACTTCCTCGGCCTGCAGCACGTCCTCGTACCGCTCGATCTCGCCGAGGAGGACGTTCTTGATCTCGCTCGCGCGAAGCTGGGTATCGACCGCCATCTCTCTATCCTTTTTCCGGTCCAGCGGCGTCGCTGGAGTGGCCGTTGCTGATTGGAACTGCTTGAGCCGAAACGCCTTGCCGCAGCCGTGCCCCTGTACCGGCGGCGGCGCGCGCGGTTCCGCGCGCGGCCTGCCGC
>JBFMFL010000436.1:0-4632 GCA_040752145.1 Gemmatimonadota bacterium | reverse complement strand
AGATCGACCAGCGCAAGCTGCTGTACCTCAAGTTCGGCGAGTCCACCAACCGCTCCTCCTCGCTGGTGCTGAACAGCTGGGGCCGGACGGACGGCAGCGGCCTGGACCTGGCCCTGGTCTCCGAGCGGACGGCGGGCACGGCGGAGGTCAACTACGGGCTGGGCGGGATCGGCTGGGAGACCTGGCACAGGATCGAGGTGCAGCTGATCGTCAACCACCGCGGCGTGGCCGACGGCACGGTGCGGGTGTGGCTGGACGGGCGGCTGGTCAAGGAGCGGAAGAACGTGGTGATCTTCGATCCCAGCGCGAGCACCGCCACCGACTTCATCTACGAGTGGGGGATCGGCAACCAGGAGCAGTGGGCGGCCGACGAGACGCTGCCCATGAAGGACTACCGCATCTGGGACAACGTGGAGTTCTGGACCCGGAGGCCCTGACCGCCGGCCGGACGCCCGATGGAGAGGAGGGACCGGTCCGCACGGGTCCGGTCCCTTCGCACTCCCGACGATGAGCCACGGGGGCAGCCGCGCGCAGCGGCTGCCCCTTTCCGTTCCGTGCGGCTGCGGCATCCGGTCGCGGTCCGCCCGTGCCCGCCGCGTCCCGAGCCTCGTCCGCGGGGCCTTTGCAACTCGCAAGCATTCCGGGATCGTGCAATCGGGAATCGCCGCCGGGTGCATGTGCCCGTCCGTGTGCGTGGCTGGCGTAAGCCTCTGCACGCCATGGGGATGGATCGCTCCGGGCGTGGCTTCTGGCGGACGTGGAACACCCGTTGCCACTGCATGCCGGTCCGGGAGAACTCCTCCCGGCCGAATCTCCCCATATAAAACCTTCGCTGCTCATAGCAAAACCGTCGAAAGGCGGTGACGCAGAGCCACGGGACTAAAGCAGGCGCCCGCCTGCCATGTCCGCCGGGCCGCCAGCGTTGCGATTCCCCTCCCCGGGACTCGTGGCTGGCGGCCGTCCGTACTTCGCCTCGCCCCGCGCCCGGATGGGAACCGGAGAGCAGGATCCCCCCCATCCGCCAGCCGTTCAAATGCACCTCGCCAAGAAGCTCGCCGCGTCCGTCCTCGCGCTCTCGCTGACGGCCTTCCTGCCGTCCTGCGACGCGGGGATCACCTCGCCCGCCGTCGACCACCTGGGCGCCAACCCGCCCACCGTCCGCCTGGAGCGCTCCGAGCTCCAGCTCGTCGCCGGGGACACGGCCCGCCTCACCGCGCAGCTGGTGAGCGCGAGCGGCTCCCCCCTTCCCGGGCAGGGCGTCTCCTGGTCCAGCTCCGCGCCCGAGGTGGTGAGCGTGGACCGCGACGGGGCGGTGTCGGCGCTCCGGGCGGGCGAGGCCACGGTGACGGCCTCCGCCGGGCAGGCGAGCGCGACGGCCCTGGTGCGGGTGAGCAGCCGCGTCGCGGTGCTGCGGATCTCCCCGGAGGAGGACACGCTGAACGCGGTGGGGGCGACCATCGCGCTCGCTGCGACGGTGCTTGATCCCAGCGGCCAGCCGGTCCCCGCCGCCAGCGTCGTCTGGGCGAGCCTGGACCCCGCGATCGCCGTGGTGGACGCGGAGGGGCAGGTCACCTCGCTGGGGATGGGGGTGGCGCGGATCACCGGCGGGTCGGGCGGGAAGACGGACACCGTCCGCGTGCACGTCAAGCAGGGCCCCGCCTCCCTGCGCCTGCGCCCCAAGGACCCGGTGCTGAACGCCGTGGGCGACACGCTGCGCCTCCAGGCCGACGGCCAGGACTCGTCGGGGCGCGCCCTGGACCCGGCGGCGGTGAAGTGGACCAGCCTGAGCCCGGCGGTGGCGACCGTGGACGGCGTGGGCCTGGTGACGGCGCGGGCCACCGGCACGGCGCGCGTGGCGGCGGAGTTCGGCGGGCGCGCGGACACGGTGACGGTGACGGTGCGGCAGCTGGTCGCCTCCGTCGCCGTGACGCCGGGCGCGCCGACGGTGCAGGCGGGTCAGGCGCAGCAGATGGTGGCCGCGGCAAAGGACTCCAACGGCAACGACATCCCCGGGGTGGCGTTCGCCTGGATGTCGTCCAACCCGGCGGCGGCGACGGTGAGCGGCGCCGGCGTGGTGAGCGCGGTGGCGCCCGGCGTCAGCTACGTCACCGCGACGGCGGGGAGCCGGAGCGGCACGGCCACGGTGACGGTGACGGCGAACCCCGGCACCGTGCCGGCGCGGGTCGCCATCGAGCCCGAGGCGGGGACGCTTGACGCCCTCGGTGCGTCGGCGCAGCTGGGGGCGACGGTGTACAGCGCCGCGGGCGGCGCAATGGCGGGGGTGGCGACCAGCTGGAGCAGCCTGGACGCGGGCGTGGCGACCGTCGACGGCGCGGGGCGGGTGACCGCCCGCGCGGTCGGCACCGCGCGCATCGTGGCGACGGCGGGCGCGCTGGCGGACACCGCCGCGATCACGGTGCGCCAGGTGGTCGCCTCGGTGGCGGTGTCGCCCTCCGCGCCGACGGTGCAGGCGGGCCAGTCGCAGCAGCTCACCGCCGCGGCCCGCGACGCCAACGGCAACGACGTCCCCGGGGTGGCGTTCGCCTGGACCTCCTCCAACTCGGCGGCGGCCACGGTGGACGGCTCCGGCACGCTGCGCGGCGTGGCGGCGGGGGTGAGCTACGTCACCGCCGCCGCGGCCGGCAGGAGCGCGGTCGCCACGGTCACGGTGACGGCCGACCCGGGCACGGTGGCCTCGCGGGTGGCGGTGACGCCGGAGACGGCCACGCTGGACGCCCTGGGCGCCACGGCGCAGCTGGGCGCCACGGTGTACAGCGCGGCGGGGAGCGCCATGGCGGGCGCCCCGCTGGCGTGGAGCAGCCTGGACGCGGGAGTGGCCAGCGTGGACGCCTCTGGCCGGGTGACCGCCCGTGCCGTCGGCGCGGCGCGCATCGTGGCGACGTCGGGCACGCTGGTCGACACGGCGACGGTGACGGTGCGCCAGCTGGTGGCCTCGATCGCGGTGACGCCGGGCGCGCCGGTGGTGCAGGAGGGCGGGACGCAGCAGATGTCGGCCGCGGCGAGCGACGCCAACGGCAACGCCGTCCCGACCGCCGCGTTCGCCTGGACCTCGTCCAACCCGGCCGCGGCCACGGTGGACGCGGCGGGCGTGGTGCGGGCGGTGGCGGCCGGCGTCAGCTACGTGACGGCCAGCGCCGGGGGGAAGACGGCCACGGCGACCGTCACGGTCGACGCGGCCGCGCCGGTGCAGGCGCCCGTCGCCTCGGTGAGCGTCGCGCCGGGCTCGGCGGCGCTGGTGGTGGGCGGCAGCGTCCTGGTCACCGCCTCGGCCCGCGACGCGGCGGGGAACGTGCTCACCGGCCGCGCGGTGACGTGGAGCAGCTCCAGCCCGGCGGTCGCCACGGTCTCGGCCTCCGGGATGGTGACCGGCGCCGCCGTGGGGAGCGCGACGATCACCGCCACGGTGGAGGGGAAGACGGGGACGGCCACGGTGACCGTGTCGGCGGACCCGGCGACCACGCCGGCCCGGATCGCCGTGACCCCCGGCTCCGACACGCTCGGCGCCCTGGGCGCGGCGACGCAGCTGCGGGCCACGGTGTACAGCGCGTCCGGCGCGGCGATGTCCGGGACGTCGGTGAGCTGGACCAGCCTGAACGCGGGCGTCGCCACGACCGACGCCGCGGGCCGCGTGACCGCGGTCGCGGCGGGGACGGCGCGGATCGTGGCGGCGGCGGGGTCGCTGGCCGACACCGCGACGGTGGTGGTCCGCCAGGTGGTGGCCTCGGTGGCGGTGTCGCCCTCCGCGCCCGTGGTGCAGGAGGGGGCGACGCAGCAGGTGGCGGCCACGGCAAAGGACGCCAACGGCAACGCCATCGCCGGGGCGGCGTTCACCTGGACCTCGTCCAACGCGGCGGCGGCCACGGTGAACGGCTCCGGGCTGGTGAGCGGGGTCGCGGCGGGCGTCAGCTACGTCACCGCCAGCGCGGGCGGCAAGAGCGCCGTCGCGACCGTGACGGTGTCGGCGCCCGCGGTCGCCACGGTGACGGTGTCGCCGGGCTCGGCCTCCATCGCGACGGGCGGGACGGTGGACCTGTCGGCCGTGGCCCGCGACGGCGCGGGGCGGATCCTGACCGGGCGCGCGGTGACCTGGGCGAGCTCCAACCCGGCGGTGGCGACGGTGTCCGCCACGGGGCTGGTGACCGGCATGTCGGGCGGCGCGGCGACGATCACCGCCACCAGCGAGGGGAAGAGCGGGACGGCGGCCGTGACGGTGAGCGCGCCGGCCCCGGTGGCGAGCTCGGTGGTGTACGCGCACAACTTCAACGACGGGACGATCGGGGCCTTCGGGCAGTGGGGCGGCTACACGCCCAAGCCCGTGAGCATCATCGCCGACCCCACCGGCTCCGGGCGCGGCAGCGTGGCCAAGGTGGTGTACGAGCGCGACCCGGCCGGCGGCGGCTCGGTGGACGTCAACGGCGGCATGTACTACCGGCCCAACCCGGCCGGCGGGCACCCCAGCGGCGTGGGCTTCGGCGACTCCATCTACTTCCGCGCCGACCTGTGGTTCCCCCGCTACCCGGGCGGGCGCCCGGCGAAGCCGCAGATCGACCAGCGCAAGCTGCTGTACCTCAAGTTCGGCGAGTCCACCAACCGCTCCTCCTCGCTGGTGCT
>JBFMFL010000435.1:0-4654 GCA_040752145.1 Gemmatimonadota bacterium | reverse complement strand
CGGGGTGCTGCTGGAGCTGGCGGGGACCGCGGCCTTCGGGGGCGTGGCGCTCCTGGGCCTGGTCCGGCGCTCGCCGGGGACGGTGGCGCTCGGCTGGGCGCTGCACCCGGTGTGGGACGTGGCGCTCCACACCTGGGGGACGATGGAGGCGTACACGCCCGAGGGGTGGGTGGTCGCCTGCATCGGGTTCGACCTGCTGCTGGCCGGGCTGATCGCGCGGGGCCGGGCGGGGGCGCCCGCCCCGGTCCCCGCGCCCGCCCGCTGACCGTCTCCCGATCCGACGGGGCCGGCCGCATCGGGCCGGCTCCCTATCCTACACTTCGTCCGCTACGAGACCACCACCATGTCACTCGCCGCTCGCCACCGCGACGATCCCGCGCCCGCGCTCGCCCCCCTCCCCGGCCTCGCCGTCCGCCGCGAGACCGACGCCGGCGTGATGGCCGGCCTGCAATGGAGGACCGAGACGGAGATGGCCCTGCGCTTCGCCGCCGGGCACCGCGCCTACCTGGCCCTGCTGGACGGCGAGCCCGCCGCGTTCGGCTGGATCGCCACCCGCACCGCCGGGATCGGGGAGCTGGGATCCACGTTCACCCTCCCGGAGGGGGAGCGCTACCTGTGGAACTTCGTCACCCTCAAGTCGCACCGCGGCAGGGGGATCTACCCGCGGCTGCTGGACGCCGTCGTGCGCGCCGAGTCGGCCGGGGCGGAGCGGTTCTGGATCGCCTACGCCCCCGAGAACCACGCCTCCGGGTCCGGCATCCGCAAGGCCGGCTTCGCCACCGTCGCCGGGCTGTCCTTCGACGCGGAGGGACGGCCGGCGGTGAGCGACGCCGTCCCGGGCGGCGCCGCCGCCGCGGCCCGGCTGCTGGGGATCCGCGCCGCGGACGGGCCCCTGGCCCCCTGCTGGCGCTGCGCGCGCGCGGCGATGCCCGCCACCGCCTCCTGCGCCGCGGGCGGCTGCACCTGCGACTACCAGCGCGCCGAGCCGGGGTGCGCCGCGTGAAGCGCGCACTCCCCGGGGAGCGCGGAGGCGGCCGCGAGTTAGGCGGCCGGGGCGGGGGATGAGAAAAGTGGGGATCTCTGTTATATTTGTGGGATGATCTCCGTATCCAACCTCTCCAAGGAGTTCGGCGACCGCGTCCTGTTCGCCGATGCATCCTTCCAGCTGAACCCGGGCGAGCGCTACGGCATCGTGGGCGCCAACGGGTCCGGCAAGACCACGCTGCTCACCATCCTGTGCGGCGACTCCCCCGCCAGCGGCGGCACGGTCTCCATCCCCCGCTCGCTGCGGCTGGGCGTGCTGCGCCAGGACCAGTTCCTCTACGAGGAGCAGGAGGTGCTGAGCGTGGCGCTGATGGGGAACGCGGAGCTGTGGCAGGCCATGGTCGAGAAGGAGAAGCTCCTCGCCCGGGCGCACGAGCACTTCGACGCGGACCGCTTCTCCGAGCTGGAGGAGACGGTGCAGCGCCACGACGGCTACACCGCCGAGGCGCGCGCCGCCACCATCCTGGAGGGGCTGGGGATCCCCGCGGAGCAGCACCACAAGCCGCTCTCCACGCTCTCGGGCGGCTTCAAGCTGCGCGTGCTGCTGGCGCAGGTGCTCGCCGGGGCGCCGGACGTGCTGCTGCTGGACGAGCCCACCAACCACCTGGACATCCTTTCCATCCGCTGGCTGGAGAAGTTCCTCCACGACTTCGAGGGGCCGGTGGCGGTGATCTCGCACGACCACCGCTTCCTGGACAACGTGGCCACCGGGATCCTGGACGTGGACTACCAGACGGTCACGCTGTACCGGGGCAACTACAGCGAGTTCCTGGTGCAGAAGGTGGAGGACCGGGAGCGGCGGGAGAAGGAGATCGAGGGGCGGCAGAAGGAGATCGCCCACCACCAGAAGTTCGTGGACAAGTTCAAGGCCAAGGCCAGCAAGGCCCGCCAGGCGCAGAGCAAGCTGCGCATGATCGAGCGCAAGCAGGAGGACCTGGAGGAGCTCCCCGGCAGCTCGCGGCGCTACCCCAAGTTCCGCTTCGCGCCGCGGCGCGAGAGCGGCAAGGAGGTGCTGCGCATCAAGGGGATCCGCAAGTCGTACGGCGAGCGCGAGGTGCTCCCGGGGGTGGACCTGCAGGTCAACCGCGGCGACCGGCTGGTGATCATGGGCCCCAACGGCATCGGCAAGTCCACGCTGCTCAAGATCGTCATGGGCGACGTCAAGGCCGAGGCGGGCGAGGTGCAGTGGGGGTACGAGACGCACCCCGGCTACTTCGCGCAGGACCACCACGAGCAGCTGGGCGACGACGACCGCACGGCCGAGCAGTGGCTGTGGGACTTCTGCCCCGGAAAGGACCGCGGCTTCGTGCGCGGGCACCTGGGGATGATGCTGTTCTCGGGCGACGACGGCGAGAAGCGCCTCTCGGCGCTCTCCGGGGGCGAGGCCGCGCGGCTGGTGTTCAGCCGGCTGGCGCTGGAGCAGCCCAACGTACTGGTGCTGGACGAGCCCACCAACCACCTGGACCTGGAGAGCATCGAGGCGCTGGTCAACGCGCTCCAGACGTACGAAGGGACGCTGATCCTGGTGTCGCACGACCGCTGGTTCGTGAGCCAGCTGGCCACGCGGGTGCTGGAGATCGGCCGCGAGGGGATCCGCGACTACCTGGGCACCTACGAGGAGTACGTGCACGCCTGCGGCGACGACCACCTGGACGCCGACACCGTGGTGCTCAAGGCGCGCCGGGAGGACCGCGGCGGCAGGAAGGAGGCGGGGAACGGCGGGCGGCCCGCCGAGCCCGCGCCCCGCGTGGCGGTCAAGGCGCCCGCCGGCGGCCGCGGCCGCATGGAGAAGCGCCGCGACGAGATCACCGGCGAGATCGAGACGGCCGAGGCGCGCATCGCCGAGATCGACGGGATGTTCTCCGGCAAGCGCTTCTTCGAGACCACCCCGCCCGACCGGGTGAAGGCGCTCAAGGGCGAGCGCCAGCGCCTGCAGGAAAAGGTGGAGCGGCTGATGGAGGACTGGGAGGGGCTGGAGCAGGAGCTGGCCGCGGTCCGGTAGCCGCTCGTCGGCTCGGTGGACGGAATACGCATCGGGGGAGCACACTTGGTGTGCTCCCCCGATGTACGTCCGGGCGCTGCCGTCGTCCGCCCCGTCAGATCACGCGCGTCACGGCGCAGCCGACGATGCGGAGGGCGCCGTCCGGCTCCAGGGTGAAGAAGTATCGGCGCGAATGCTCCTCGCCGGCCCGGCAGGGTCCCGCCCCCGCGGGGTCCTCGTTACAGGACCCATCGCGCAGGCTCTGCGGGATGCACACCCTTGCCAGGTTGACGTCCACCCAGTGCTTCACCGGGACCCCCTTCGACGGCTCGACCTCCTCTGAAAAGTCGCCGGGGTCCGCGTACAGCACGCGCTCGAACTCCGCGATCGAGCTCAGCACGATCCGTGTGCAGTCGCCGCACGGATACCCGGGGCGGCGCTGCTCGTACAGGTACAGGCTGTCCACGATTCCGCGCGAGACCAGCTCCCGGAGAAGCTCCGGCCGGTGTGGATCGCCGGTGTAGCGGGGAGGCTGGAAGCGCTCCTCGGCCAGGTAGATCTTGTGGGCTCCCGGTTTCAGCTCGGCCCGGATCGCCCCGATGATCTGCGCGTACACGGCCACGGTGTCCACACGCTGCGCGGGAGTATTGGTTACCGGGCTCGCCGCCGTGCAGCAGGCGAGCATCATCGCGATGAAACTCATCGAATCGTTCTTCTGGTCGGAGGCGGGATCGCTGGAGGGGCGACGGAGATCGGGGAGCACGCGTGGTGTGCTCCCCCTGATGTGCGTTCGGGATCAGCCCTCGTCCAGGTAATCGGGCACCCCCGTCACCCCGCAGGCTGCTATGCGGAGGGCGCCGCTCGGCTCCCGGGTGAAGTAGTAGCGGCGGGAATGCATCTCTCCTCCCCCGCAAGGACTCGCCCCGGCACCCTGGCCCTTCGTACAGGACCTGTCGCAACGTCCTGGCGGCACATTCTCTTCCGTACAGGACCCGCCCCGCAAACCCTCGGGGCTGCACGTCCTCACGAGCTGCATGTCCACCCAGTGCTTCACCGGGATCCCCTTCGACGGCTCTACCTCTTCGGAGAGGTCGTTCGGATCCGCGTAAAGGACGCGCTCGTACTCCATGATCGGGCCCAGCATGATCCGTGTGCAGTCCAGGCACGGAGACGTCCGGGTGCGCCGCTCGTAGTCGAACACTCCGTCCACGACTCCGCGCGACGCCAACTCCCCGAGCAGCCCCGCCGGATGCTTCCCGTGGGATGGGCTGAACTGCTCGTCGGCCAGGTAGATCTCGGGGGCTCCACGCGGCAGCTCCGCCCGGATCGCTTCGACGATCTGCGCGTACACGGCCACGGTGTCCACGCCCGGCGCGGGGGCGTTCGTGACCGGGCTCGCCGCCAGGCAGCAGGCGAGCGTCATCGCAAGGAGACCCATCGAATCGTGCCGTTCTGGTGATCGGAAGCGGGAGCCGCGCGAAGGGGCCGGCGGAGATTTCGGCCGAAATGGGGGCCACTCCGTTCGGAAGCTTTCATTCTAACCACTAATCCCGATTGCACGTAGTGCCTCCGTGCGATCGGCTGCACGTCGGAGCAACTGCGGAGCGGGGGAGCACATGCCTGTGCTCC
>JBFMFL010000434.1:0-4669 GCA_040752145.1 Gemmatimonadota bacterium | reverse complement strand
GGCTCGCTTGAGGCTCGCCACCCTCTCCCAATTCTGGGAGAGGGGGCAACTACATGTCTGGTAAGCAGTTCTCCCCTCCCTCGCTTGCGGGGGAGGGGCCGGGGGTGGGGGGCCGCCGCACGAGACCCTTGACATCGGTTGCGGGTTGCAACTATTCTTTCGTGCAGAGACGGTTGCAGGTGACAACGGAACGGAGCAGGGCCATGCCGACAGAGACCGCCGCCGCGAGCACGCGATCCACGTCCACCGCCAGGCCCCTTCCCGTGCTGGGGAGCGACGAGCGGCTGGAGGCGGACACGGTGGAGCTGAACCGGGCGCTCACGGAGCTGGTGCGGGTCTACCAGTTCAGGGACCGGGACCGGATCTGCTGCTATGACGTGTCGGTGTCGCAGTGCTACGCGCTGGAGGCCGTCGTCCTGGAGGGGCCGCTGGGGCTCAACGAGCTGGCCGCGCGGCTGTACCTGGACAAGAGCACGGCCAGCCGGGTGGTGGACGCGCTGGAGAAGAAGGGGTACGCGGAGCGCCACGAGAGCCCCGAGGACCGGCGGGCGCTGCGGCTGGTCGCCACGGAGGCGGGGCGCGGCCTGTACGCGCGGATCCAGGGGGACATCCTGGCGGGGGAGCGGGAGCTGCTGGCGGAGTTCTCCCCCGAGGTGCGGCAGTCCATGGCCAAGCTGATCGGGCAGCTGGCCCGCGCCGCGGCGGCCCGGGTGGACACCACCGGCGGCGCCTGCTGCACCGTGCGCTGAGCGGGAGGAGGGGCGGGCGCGGGGTTTCTCCGTGCCCGGATAGTTGCAAGTGACAAGCAGTTGGGATCGGACGAGCAGGACCGGACGGCCGGGGAGGTGGAAGAGGCCGTGCGCGCTGTACCCATCGCGTGGTAGAATCTGGAGCCCTCACACGGGAGACACGACCATGAGCACGACGGACATCCGGGAAACGGTGCGGGAGAAGTACGGGCAGGCGGCGCTGCGGGTGGTGGCGGGCGGCGGGAACTCGTGCTGCGGGGGCGCGGCCTTCGACGGCTCGTGCGACCCCATCACCTCCAACCTGTACGACGACGCGCAGACGTCCGGGCTGCCGGAGCAGGCGGTGCTGGCCTCGTTGGGGTGCGGCAACCCCACGGCGCTGGCGGAGCTGCGCGAGGGCGAGACGGTGCTGGACCTGGGCTCGGGCGGCGGGATCGACGTGCTCCTCTCCGCCCGGCGCGTGGGGCCCACGGGCAGGGCGTACGGGCTGGACATGACGGACGAGATGCTGGAGCTGGCGCGCCGCAACCAGGCGGAGGCGGGGGTGGAGAACGTGGAGTTCCTCAAGGGGCACATCGAGGAGATCCCCCTCCCGGACGCGGCGGTGGACGTGGTCATCTCCAACTGCGTCATCAACCTCTCGGCCGACAAGCCGCGGGTGCTGCGCGAGGCGTTCCGGGTGCTGAAGCCGGGCGGCCGCTTCGCCGTGTCCGACGTGGTGGTGCGCGGCGAGGTGCCGGCGGAGATGCGCCGCAGCATGGAGCTGTGGGTGGGGTGCGTGGCGGGCGCGCTGGAGGAGGGCGAGTTCCGACGGCTGCTCCAGGACGTGGGCTTCGAGGAGGTGGAGATCGAGCCCACGCGCGTCTACCGTGCGGAGGACGCGCGGGCGTTCCTGGAGGGCGCGGGGATGGACGCGGACGCCATCGCGCCGGAGGTGGACGGGCGCTTCATGGGCGCCTTCGTGCGGGGGCGCAAGCCGCTCGCCGCGGAGACCGGGGCCGAGCCGTCGGCCTGCTGCGCCCCGGGCTGCTGCGCGTAGATCCGCCGGGGCGGTCCCGGCTCGGCGCGCCGGGGCCGCCCCTGCCCTCACATCACCTGGAGTCTCTCCATGCCTGACGCTGCTACGAGGCGACTGTCGTTCCTGGACCGCTGGCTCACCCTGTGGATCTTCGCGGCCATGGCGGTGGGCGTCGGGATCGGATCGGCCCTCCCGGCGGTCGAGGGGTTCGTCGACCGCTTTTCGGCCGGGACCACCAACGTCCCCATCGCCATCGGCCTGATCCTGATGATGTACCCGCCCCTGGCCAAGGTGAGGTACGAGGAGCTGGGCGACGTCTTCCGAAACTGGCGGATCCTGGGCCTCTCCCTGGTGCAGAACTGGGTGGTGGGGCCGGTGCTGATGTTCGCGCTGGCGATCCTGTTCCTGCGTGACTACCCGGAATACATGGTCGGCCTGATCATGATCGGGCTGGCGCGCTGCATCGCCATGGTCATCGTCTGGAACGAGCTGGCCAGGGGGGACACCGAGTACGCCGCGGGGCTGGTGGCCTTCAACTCGGTGTTCCAGGTCCTCTTCTACGGCGTCTACGCCTGGGTCTTCGTCACGGTCCTCCCCACGTGGTTCGGGCTCGAGGGGAGCGTGGTGGACGTGTCCATGGGGCAGATCTTCGAGAGCGTGGCGATCTACCTGGGGATCCCCTTCGTGGCGGGGATGCTCACCCGCTGGGCGCTGCTGAAGGCGAAAGGGCGCGAGTGGTACGAGCGGAGCTTCATCCCGCGCATCAGCCCGATGACGCTCGCCGCGCTCCTCTTCACCATCGTGGTGATGTTCGCCATCCAGGGCGAGCAGATCGTGGCGCGGCCGCTGGACGTGGTCCGCATCGCCGTGCCGCTGCTGATCTACTTCGTGGTGATGTTCCTGGCCAGCTTCTGGATGGGGCGCCGCGTCGGGGCGGACTACCGCAAGACCGCGACGCTCTCGTTCACCGCGGCCAGCAACAACTTCGAGCTGGCCATCGCGGTGGCCATCGCGGTCTTCGGGATCAATTCCGGGGCGGCCTTCGCGGCGGTGATCGGTCCGCTGGTGGAGGTGCCCGTGCTGATCGGGCTGGTGAACGTCGCGTTCCGGCTGCAGCGGCGGTACTTCGGCGAGTCCGTGGAGGAGGGTGGCGTCGCCGGCCCCGGAGACGTGTGTCCCACGGAGATCCGTGTGCCCACGCGGCGCCCGGCCAGCCGCTGAGCTCCCCCGACGTCCGCAGCGACCGGTGGGACCTCGTCATCACCGTCCGCGACCGGAAAGGGGAGACCTGTCTGCCCCCGCTCTCCCGTTCGAGACGCTGGAGCGCCGCGCGCTGCAGATGCGCGTGCAGGAGATCGCTGATCCTCTCGAAGCCGGCATCGACCCGAAGCCCGTGACCCCGGACACCTGATGCGATACGCCCTGATCTCCGACATCCACGCCAACCTGCCCGCCCTGCAGGCGGTGCTGGACCACATCGCCGGCCGGCAGGACCTGGCGGCGACCTACCACCTGGGAGACCTGGTGGGGTACGCGCCCTGGCCCGACGAGACCGTCGCACTGCTGCGCGGCTTCCGCATCGACGGGATCGCCGGCAACTACGACTCCACGGTGGCCGCCGACTACAAGCACTGCGGGTGCAGGTACGAGGACCCGCGCCAGGAGGAGCTGTCGCACCTGAGCTACGACTGGACTCGCCGCCACGTCTCCCCCGAGACCAGGCGCTACCTGGGCTCGCTCCCCTTCCGCATCGACGTGCGGCCGCGGGGCGGGCACCTCCCGGGCCCCAAGGTGGTGCTGGTGCACGGGACGCCGACGCTGAACACGCTGTACTGGACGGAGGACCGCGACGACGCCTTCTGTCGGAAGATGGCCGAGCAGGCGGGCGCGCGGGCGGGGGACGTGATCTGCTTCGGGCACACCCACAAGCCCTGGCAGCGCACGGTGGAGGGGATCCACTTCGTCAACACCGGCTCGGTGGGCCGCCCTAAGGACGGCGACTGGCGCGCCGGGTACGTGCTGCTGGACATGAGCGGCGAGACGCCGCAGGTGGAGTTCGTGCGCGTGGAGTACGACCTGGAGAAGGCGATCTCCGGGATCCGCAGGAGCGAGCTGCCCGACGACTTCGCGGAGTACCTCCGCACCGGTGGAGCCGCGAGCCCCCCCCGCGCGGCGGGCGCCGTCCACACCACGGAGCCCGACCCCGGCGCAGCCGGGGGCACGCCCGAACCCTGCAGTAGCCGTTCAGGAGCAGTTCACGTGATCGGCCCGTAGACCGAGATCTTGTGGTCCGGGTGGATGGTGGAAAGGTACGTCCGGTCCGACCGCTCCGAGTTGTTCCCGAAGACGCCCCATCCCCCCTTCTTGACGATGGCGAAGGCGTGGCCGCTGGCGTCGCCCGCCGTGGAGCCCCGCGTGCCGTAGTTCATGCCGTAGTACCGCCCGTCCTTGAGCGCGGACAGCTTGGGCTTGGCGGTGCTCCACTTCTCGTCCTTGAACTGCTGCTCCAGCCCCAGGTGGCCGAGGATCGCCAGGATCTTCTCGTCGTTCTCCAGGTCGGTCCCCTTGGCGATCCACCCCTTGGTGACGAAGTGGTTGATGGTGGCGTAGACGCCGATCCCCAGCACCCGGGAAAAGGTCATCGCGGCGCAGTTCTTGTCGTACGGGAGGATCTCGCGCGGGGCCCTGTCGTTGAGGACGGCGCCGGCCAGGACGGATGCGGGCATGGCGGTGTTTCCGGGTGGGAGTTCTTGCTGCGGGTGGGAGCCGAATTGTAGCGGGAGTATCGGCAGGTGGGGAAGCCCGGGACAGTGCCGGCCCGAAAAGCGGCGGGGGGTGTCCGGGGGCCCCCCCCCCCCACCCCCCCCCCCACCCCCCCCCCCCCCCCCACCCACCCCCCCCC
>JBFMFL010000433.1:0-4716 GCA_040752145.1 Gemmatimonadota bacterium | reverse complement strand
ATCAACCGACTCAAGGACTTCCGCGCCGTGGCAACTCGCTACGACAAGCGCGGCTACAACTACTTGGCCGGTGTGCTCGTCGCTTCAATCATGCTCTGGCTCTGATTTTTCGTCAGACACACCCTAGCCAGTCCTCGGCGGCGAGCCGGGCGCCGACCGCGCTGTCGCGTAGCTCCTGCTTCTCGAGCCTCAGTCCCCAGGGCCGCCCAATCGGCGTCGCCGGGTCCCGCCAGGACTCGTCGCGCTCCCGGCGCATGTCGCGGTCGTGGACCGGGATCGGCCGATGTTCGGGGAGGCGATCGGCCGACGTGAACACGAAGTTGCCGCCGAAGGCGTAGGGGCTCCCGTCCGCATGCGCGTCGGGCGGGCAGGCGACCAGCGCGCCCTTCCGCAGCCGCAGCTGCAGCTCCGGGGCGAAGCGAGGGCTGGTGGGGTCGAGCGACGGGGCCATCATGCCGAGCGGCTCGTCGCACGGAAGGCCCCGCCGCCTCCGCACGTGGAGGGGGTCCGTGAGAATGACCCGGGTCGTCGTGGAGGTGATCCCGCCCAGGGTGGTGTCCGCGCCGTCCGCCGGGCACATCACGAAGCAGAGCAGCCCGAAGTTCGAGGCGTCGCCGGCCTGGCTGCCACTGACCCTGCCGAGGGGGCGGGATGTGTTGGATCACGAGGCGGTTCGGGTCAGTGTCCATGTGGGCTCCTCGGTTGAGGCTGTGGGGCGGGGAGGGGCGGGGACCCGTCCCCGGGGAATCGTGCGCCTCCGTTTTCTGATGGTGGGGGAAGGGGAGGAGGCCGCGGCCGGGACGGGGCGGTGGGGGCGTCCCGGTCAGATCGCCAGCCGCCCGTAGTCGGCGGCGAGCAGCGCCTCGCCGAGCTCCCTCACGTGGGGGTCTTCGGAGCCGGCCCACTCCTCGAACAGAGCGCGCTCGACGGGACCGATCCGCTCGGCGTACTCGCGGACGCAGCGCTCCGCGGCCGCCTCCATCGGCCCGAAGTCGAAGGGCTCGTAGCCCTCGCGGGTCGCGGCGAGGTGCTCCTCGTTGTGCCGCTCCAGGCGGAACTGCCGGAGCACGAGCTCCAGTCCCTCGGCCGGACCGGAGACCTCGCCGCTGGAGAGGATCTGCGAAGGATGGCGGATCCCGCTCACGGGCGTTCCAGCGGGAGGTTGGTGGTGGGGTGCCGGGGGACCGCGGGGTCGATCTCCTCGAGCCGCAGGTCGCGGTCGTGGACGGCGATCGGCGCGGGCTCCGGGAACTGGCCGTCGGTCGACCAGAGCCAGTTTCCCCCGAAGGCGTACGGCTCGCCCTGGGGGCCCGCGTCGGGCGGGCACGCGATCAGGAAGCCCCTCCGTTCGCGGAGCTGCAGCTCGGGCGCGTAGCCGGGGTCGGACGGATCCGCGACCGGGGCGGCGGACCCCAGCGGCGTGGACGCGCGGTCGGGGTTGGGCAGGACCTCGCCCTCGGGCGCGGTCAGGACGGCGCGGTGCGCCGTCGCGGTGATGCCGGGCCTGGCTTCGGAGCCGCCCTCGGCGGGGCGCAGGACGGTGCACGGGAGGCCCAGGCGCGGCTGGGCGGCGGCGGGTGAATCGGACATGAGTGCTCCGGGGTGATGAATGCGGTCGGGACCGGGCGCGGGACGACGCGGGTGCCGGTCGGGTGCCCACCGTCTTTTGCTCCTGGGGTGGGCGAGGGGCGGTCAGGCAGCGGGCCAGAGCGGCAGCTGGTCGGAGGGGGGAGAGCGGGCGGCGAGCCAGGCGAACAGAGCGGACTGGGCGCGCCGGAGCGGCGCGCTGCCGGCCGGCCTTCGTCACGGGGGCAGCTGGACACGCAGGCGGCGCTCGGTGGCGGGAGACCAGCGAGGCTCGTCGACTGCGCTGCCCGGACGCCGAGAAGCTGCCGCAGCCGTCGCGCAAAGACACGCATCGCCTCCTGATCCCGCTCGCGGAGCGCCTGGCCGAGCCGCCGGAGGTAGTAGTCCACCAGCCGCGCCTTCCGATCTCGGGTCACGCTGCCGTCTCCGCCGCGGCGGACCGCTCCGCGAGGAACTCGGGGTCTGTCCACCCGTCGGGGACGTACAGCGTGGCGCCCAGGGCGACCTGCCGGGCGGCCACGTACCCGAACGGGGCGAACGACAGCGAACCCCAGGGGCGCGCGCTGGTGCGCTGGATGCCGACCATGGGGAGGCGGATCAGGTCCACGAGCCGGTCGTCGGGGACGGTGGTGCTGTCGAGGATCGGGATCCCCAGGAGGAGGCAGGCCCGGGGGGTCGGCGCGGTGATGCCGCCGTAGTGCTCCACGCGTCGGTTGTCGGAGACGTGAAGCGTCCAGCCCCCACGGCCGATGGCGAGATAGCCGCCGCCGGCGAGCGCCTCGCGCAGGGTGTCCAGGCTGTGCCGGATCGACGCGCGCTCCCGCTTGCGCGCCTCGGCGACCGCGCCGTGTCTGCGCAGCTCCTCGTGGTACCACCACCGTCTCGCATCCTCCGCGAGGATCCGGTAGAGCCTCGC
The DNA here is from genome assembly GCA_040752145.1 of Gemmatimonadota bacterium. Classification (GTDB taxonomy): domain Bacteria; phylum Gemmatimonadota; class Gemmatimonadetes; order Longimicrobiales; family Longimicrobiaceae; genus JAFAYN01. The sequence continues at coordinate 2,213 of JBFMFL010000433.1, read as the reverse complement.
CTTGGCCGCGGTGGACGAGTCCGGAGGCGTGGTGCTCACGTGACCGCCTCCGCGGCGACCGCCGCGCCGCCGTGGTCGGCGGTGACGGTGAGTGGGGGCACGGCGATGGGGGTGAGGCGGTTGAAGAGGGTGGAGGTCGCGGACTGGGGGAGGGTGCCCCCGATGGTGATTCTCTGGCTGATGCTCACGGCGGGCTCCTCGGCAGGGGAGGGGCGCCGGCGGATGCTGGCGCGCCCCAGCACGTCGGCTCCGGGGCGGCCTCCCTCCCCGGAGCCGGATTCGTTCGGGGTGAGGCTGGTGCAGCGGGTGCCGCGGAGGCGCGGCCTGGCGTGGCGCCCCGCGGCCTGGCTCACCAGAGGCCGGCTTCGACGAACGACATGTAGCGGCCATCGCCGATGATGACGTGGTCGAGCACCTCGATCCCCACCTGGTAGCCGGCGGCGCGCAGCTCCTCGGTGACCGCACGATCCTCCTCCGAGGGGGTGGGGTCGCCGCTGGGGTGGTTGTGCACCAGGATCAGCGACGCGGCGCTTTCCACGATCGCGGCTCGGAAGACCTCCCTCGGATGCACCAGCGAGGCGTCCACCGTGCCCCGGGTCGCCATCAGGTCGCGCATCACCTCGTTCTGGGAGTTGAGCAGGAGGGTGTGGAACTCCTCCTGCCGCAGGTCGCGCAGCTGGAGGCGGAAGCGCTGGTAGACGTCCCTCGCGGTGCGGATCCGGCCGCGCTCGGGGCGGCACTCCTCGTCGATCCGGCGGGCCAGGTCCAGCGCGGCGAAGAGGCGGGCGGCACGGGCGGGTCCGATTCCGGGGACGGCCGCAACCTCCCCGGGCAGGGCCGCCGCGATCGGCCGGAGCCACGGGCCGGATCCGTCCAAGGAGAACTTCTCCGCCAGCGCGCGAGTCGCGGCCTCCACGGCGCCGCCCCCCAGGAGGAGGGTGAGCAGGTCCTGCGTCGGCAGGCTCTTTGGCCCCTGGTCGAGGACCCGTGTGGCGAGTCGATGGGTGGCCCCGCACCCGGCCCGGCTGGATCTACGCCGGGTCGGCTCCACCGCGAGCGGCGGCGCCGCCGGGGCATGAACCGCTGAGAGGGAGGCGGCGGCTTCCCCGTACAGGACGGGAGCAACCTCGCCGTAGGGCGGCAGAGGCGCCCCTCCGTAGAGCTGGAGCTGCTCGCAGGCGGGATTCATCGACGGGCGATCGGGCCGGGGTGCATGGTGATACGAGGGGACGGCGGACGATCCGCCGGCCGCCGTTTTCTTGTGGGGGAGGGGAGGACGGCGGACTGGCGCGAGGGGGGGGAGGCCGTGCTTGGTGCCCTGCACGGCCGCGCGCACCACCAGCGCGTGGGACCGGCCGGGACAGCTGGCGGACCGGCGGCTGCGGAGTGCGAGTCAGGCAGTCCCGTGGTCGCTGCCTGGGGGCCGGGGTGATTGGCCGGGATTGTGGAAAATCCAGGGCGGTTCAAGCCGGAGCACCACCGGTTCCCTCTTCCGTCAGCGGTCGCTACGGTTTCTGCTACGGTTTGAGTACGACGAAGCCCCCTTTCGGGGGCCTCGAAGTACGACCAGCGGATTGAAAAGCGTTGAGATTGCTACTAACGGGGGTGCGAGGCGGGTTGCAAGATTCGTCCTTTGGAACCGTTAGTGGAGGTTCGAATCCTCCGGGGGCAATCTCTCCACATCCCGGGTCTGGCCTCGATTTCCGGGGCCGGGCCTTCGGTTTTTCTCCGCCGGGCTGCTGCGGTCGTTGCTACGGTTCTGCCACGTCTACCTGCCCGCAGCCCGCCGTCTGCCACCCAGGCCGAGCCGCAGCGTGGTCTCCGGGTCGGGCTTCTGGTACTCCGGGACGAGGCGACCACGGCCGAAGGTCGATGTCCGACGCCCACATCTTGCACCACGCCTGGTTTGCCGCCTGCCGTGCCGGAGCCCATCGCTGAACCTGATCGAGCCGAAGTGGGTCCACGGCAAACGCCAGGTCCGCGATCCCGACCGAAAGCTCAGCGCGAGTGAGCTCAAGCAGCGCATCTGCGACGACTACGGATGCTCACTGCTCGGTCCGCTTGCAAAGCAAGCCGCGTGAAACTGCACTAGTACATCGCGGCGCAGTTCTTCCGGCAGAATGGGTGGAGGGGTAGAGGGCACATAGGAAGCGGCCGGGCGAGGCCGCAGGAGGTACAGATGCGAGGTCCGCCAGCGGAGCCGGTGGTGCTGA
>JBFMFL010000432.1:0-4729 GCA_040752145.1 Gemmatimonadota bacterium | reverse complement strand
CGGCGGCGGGGGCGGAGCGGGGCGGCGAGTAGCGCGCATGGCGAGACCGCGACGGCCGCTGCACGGGCCGCGGCGTGCCCGGCGCGGGCGCCCGGCGCGCCGCGGAAGCTCCGGGACCGTGCGCCGCTCGCTGCGCGCGCGGACGGGCCGCTCCGCGGTGCAGCGGGCGCGGGGGCACCTGCGGGCCTACCGCCAGGCGTCGTTCCTGGCGGTGGCGCTCACCAGCCTGATGCTCCTGTTCCTGGACTCGGGGGGAACGACGGGCGCCCAGCAGCCCGGCGACTCGGCGGGGCTCCCGGACACCATCGCCGTCGTCCAGCAGATCCCGCTGGAAGAGCTGCAGCGGCCGGCCGAGGACGACACCGCGGCGGAGGTGCGGCCGGACTCCCTCACGCGCGAGGCCGCCCGGGACGCCACGCGCACCCTCCGCGGCCTCTGGTACTCCGCGTACTCCTTCCTCCCCAAGCTGGGCATCGCCCTCCTGGTGTTCGTGGTGGCGGGGCTGCTGGTGCGGCTCGCCCGCCCGCTGCTGCGCAGGACGCTCGGGCGGTGGGAGCGGGCGGACGCCTTCACGGCGCTCTTCGGGATCGGGGTGTGGCTGCTGGCGGTGGGGATCGCGTTCAGCGTCCTCGCGGGCGACATCCGCGCCCTGCTGGGATCGCTGGGGCTCATCGGCCTGGCCCTCTCCTGGGCCCTGCAGACGCCCATCGAGAGCTTCACCGGGTGGCTCCTCAACTCCCTGCGCGGCTACTACCGGGTGGGGGACCGCGTCGCGGTGGGGGACGTGTTCGGGGACGTGTACCGCATCGACCTCCTCACCACCACCGTGTGGGAGTACGGGGGCGCGGACCGGCCGCCGGGGTTCGTGCGCGCCGAGCAGCCGACGGGGAGGCTGATCACCTTTCCCAACAACGAGGTGCTGACGGGCACCGTGGTCAACTACACCCGCGACTTCCCGTTCGTCTGGGACGAGCTGGAGGTGCCGGTGGCCAACGAGTCCGACCTGCGCCTCGCCCTGGAGACGCTCCAGCGGGTGGCGTCCGAAACGCTGGGCGACTACATGCACGACCCGGCGGTCCTGTACCGCTCCATCCTGCTGCGGGCGCGGCTGGAGATGACGGTCTCCGCCGAGCCGGAGGTGTTCGTTTCCATGGCGGAGTCCGGCGCGGTGCTCACCATCCGCTACCTGGTGGGGGCGCGGGAGAAGCGGCGCTGGAAGAGCGAGCTGAGCCTGCGGGTGCTGGAAGAGCTGAACCGGCCCGAGCACCGCGGGCGGATCCTCCCCGTGTATCCGCGGCGCCAGGTGCAGATCGTCGGCCCGGACGGGGCCCCGTCCCCGGACGTGTGGACGCACCCGGGGGCGGAGTAGCCCCCCGGGTGCGGGGTCGCGCGGCGCGGGTGCGGGGGTTAGAATCGGGGCGACGCGAACCCCCTTGCCCACCGGAGCCGAGCATGCAAGGCAGCACCCCCGCGGGCGGCGCGCAGCGCCCCCTCCTGGCCCACACCCGCGTCGCCGCGGCGGGGCGCACGCCCGAGCGCTGGCTCCTGGTGCTGCACGGCATCTACGGCAGCGGGCGCAACTGGGGCACCGTGGCGCGCCGCGTGGTGGACGCCCGCCCGGAGTGGGGCGCGCTGCTGGTGGACCTGCGCCTGCACGGCCAGTCGCGCGGGTTCCCGGGGCCCCACACGGTGCGCGAGAGCGCGGCGGACGTGGACGCGCTGGTGGAGCACCTGGACTTCCACGCCGCCGCGGTGCTGGGGCACTCCTTCGGCGGCAAGGTGGCGCTCACCTACGTGGAGCACCACGGCGACGAGCTGCGCCAGGCGTGGATCATGGACTCCACCCTGGAGGTGCGGGAGCCCTCCGGGAGCGCGTGGCGGATGATCGAGACGGTGCGGGCGCTCCCGCCGGAGTTCGCCTCGCGCGCGGAGGCCGTGGAGGGGATCGAGCGCGCCGGGTACCCCACGGGGCTGGCGCAGTGGTTCGCCATGAACCTGGAGCCCCAGGACGGCGTCTACCGCTGGCGGCTGGACCTGGACGGGGTGGAGGAGATGCTGCGCGACTTCTTCGGCACCGACCTGTGGCACGTGGTGGAGAATCCGCCCCCCGGCGTGGAGCTGCACCTGGTCAAGGCGACCGAGTCCGACAGCATCGACGAGGAGGCCGCCGCCCGCGTGGAGGCCGCGGGGCGGGCCAACGGCCGCGTGGTCCTGCACCGGGTGCCGGGCGGCCACTGGATCAACACCGACAACCCGGACGCGGTGGTCCAGCTGCTGGTGGACACCCTGCCGTAGGAGCGGTCCGCCGCGCGAACGGGAATTGCGTCGGGGCGCGGGGATCCGCCCGTCCGTCCGCCAGCCCCGGAGCCGTCCCCATGCGCCGTCGTCCTCTCGCCCCCGCCGCCCTGCTCCTGCTCGCCCTCGCCGCCTGCATGCCCTCGGACGAGGGCGCGCCGGAGGCCGCCCCCGGCAGCACCACCCCCGCGCCCGACCCGCAGGAGGCGCCGCAGCCCGCCCCGGACGCCCCCACGTCCGACACCCGGGCGTGGACCGTGGGCCCGCGCGGCGCCGGCCCGGTGCAGGTGGGGATGCCGCTCGCCGCCGCGGCCACGGCCCTCGGCGCCACGCCCGACACGGCGGCCGCGCGCGGCGGGTGCAGCTACCTGCGCCCGGCCGGCGGCCCCGGCGGCGTGATGGTGATGGTGAACGAGGGGCAGGTCGCGCGGGTGGACGTGGACGGCGCCACGGCCCGCACGGCGGAGGGTGCCGGCGTCGGCGACGCGGAGGCGCGGGTCCGCGAGCTGTACGCCGGCCGCGTCACGGAGTCGCCGCACAAGTACACAGACGGCCGCTATCTCACCGTCACGCCCCAGACCCCGGCCGACAGCGCCGTCCGCCTGGTCTTCGAGACCGACGGCGCCAAGGTGACGCGCTTCCGCGCCGGCCGCCTCCCCGAGGTGGAGTGGGTGGAAGGCTGTTCGTGACGTACCGGCGGCGTCTTCCGCCGGACCGACCCCACACCGAAACGGCGCCCCACCGGGAATCCCGGCGGGGCGCTCGCCTTTCCGCACTTTCGCACTCCCGCACTTCGCACTTCGCACTTTCGCACTGCCGTCCCGCGTACTGCCCTCCCCTACCCCACCAGCACCAGCACGAGGTCGTTGACGTTGGTCCCCGTGGGCCCGGTGACCACCAGGTCGCCGCTGGCGCGCAGAAAGGTGTGCGCGTCGTTTCGCTCCAGCGCGTCGCGCGCCTCCAGCCCGGCCGCCCGGCCGCGCGCCACGGTCTCGCCGTCCACCATGGCCCCCGCGGCGTCCGTGGGCCCGTCGCGCCCGTCGGTGCCCACCGCGGCCACCAGCAGCCCCGGCTCGCCCTCGATCTCCAGCGCGGCGGCGAGAGCCAGCTCCTGGCTGCGTCCGCCCCGGCCGCGCCCCCGCACCGTCACCGTGGTCTCCCCGCCCAGGAGGAAGGCCGCCGGCGCGCGGGCCGACTCCCCCTCGGCGTGGGCGCCCCAGGCGAGCGCCGCCACCTGGGCGGCCACCTCGCGGGCCTCGCCCTGCATGTCGTCGCCGACGACGACCGTGCGGTAGCCCAGCCGCTCCGCCTCCTCCGCCGCCGCGGCCAGCGCGTCGCGGTTGCCGGCGGCCACCCGGTACGAGGCGCGCGCGAACGCCGGGTCGCCGGGCTTGGGCGTCTCCGGCGCCTCCCCCGCGTCGCCGCGCTGGAGGTGGGCACGCACGGCCGGCGGCACCTCCACCCCGCGGCGCAGCAGCACCTCCAGCGCGTCGCGGAAGGTGGTGGGATCGGGCACCGTGGGCCCGGAGCCGATGGCGTCCGGCGCGGAGCCCACCACGTCCGACAGGGCCAGGGTGACCAGCCGCGCCGGGGCCGCGGCGCGCGCCAGCCACCCCCCGGCGATGCGCGACAGGTGCTTCCGGACCGCGTTGGTCTCCGCGATGGGCGCACCGGAGCGCAGCAGCCGCTCCGTGGTTTCGCGCAGGTCGCTGAGCGACACCCCCGCGGGCGGCGCCGGCCACAGCGCCGACGCGCCCCCCGAGAGCAGGCAGAGCACCAGGTCGTGCTCGCCCGCGGCGCGCGCGACGTCCAGCGCGGCCGCCGCCCCGGCCAGCCCGTGCGTGTCCGGCACCGGGTGCGACGCCGCCCACACGTCGATCCCGGGGAGCCGCGGGGCCGGCGCGCCCGCCGGGACGGTCACGACCCCGCCCGCGAGCCGGCCGCCCAGCACCTCCAGCGCCCCCCGCGCCATCCCCGCCGCCGCCTTCCCCGCCCCCACGATCCACACCCGCCCGCCCGCGCCCAGCTCCACCGTGTCTCCTCCGGCGACGCGCAGCACGTCGCCCTCGCGCGAGAGCGCACGCAGCACCGCCGCGCGCGGATCCGCCGCAGCGATCCCCGCGTCCAGGATGCGCCGCGCGTCGGCGCGCAGCCGGGGCCCGGTGCGCTGGGTCATGGAACGGCAGGGGACAGGGGACAGGTCACAGGGGACAGCCTGCAACGGCGGCCCCCCTCCCCCGGCCCCTCCCCGCAAGGGGGAGGGGAGAACGACAGCGCGGGGAGGCGAGTTCCGGCGCGAGGGCGACCCCTCACCCCCCGGCCCCCTCTCCCACAAGGGGAGAGGGGGAGCACGACACGGCGAAGGTGGGGATCGCAGCGTGGAGATTCCCCTCCCCCGGCACGGGGGAGGGTGGCGAGCCTCAAGCGAGCCGGG
>JBFMFL010000431.1:0-4742 GCA_040752145.1 Gemmatimonadota bacterium | reverse complement strand
CCTCCCCCAATTCTGGGGGAGGGCTGTCCGGGCGTCGGCACTGTCGTGCTCCCCCTCTCCCCTTGTGGGAGAGGGGGCCGGGGGGTGAGGGGTAGCCCTCGCACGGGAGCCCGCCTCCCCGCCCTGTCGTTCTCCCCTCCCCCTTGCGGGGAGGGGCCGGGGGAGGGGGTCGCCGTTGCAGGCTGTTCCCTATTCCCTGTTCCCTGCCGTCACCGCCACGCTCGCCCAGCTCCCCCGCGGGCCGAAGTAGCGCGCGTCCAGGATGCGCAGGGTGTCGCCCTCGGCGCGGAAGTAGGGGAAGCGCGCCCAGCGGAGGAAGGCGGCGCCCTCCGGGGTGGCGCGGGCCAGGCGGGCGGCGGGGCCGGCCGCCTGCGTGGAGATGGTGGGGCCGTCCAGCGCCCAGCCGCGGCCGGGGAGCAGGGAGTAGCTCCCCAGGCGGTAGGCGTCGCCGCCCTCCACCACCAGCTCTCGGCGCAGCGGGTTCAGGATCGCCGGGCCGGCGAGCACGCGGCGGGCGCCGGGCTCGGCGGACTCCACGGCGCGCCGCGCGGCCTGCGTCCCGGCGAAGTTGAGCGCCACGTACGCGGCCGCCGCGCCCAGCGCCAGGCGGGCGGGGCGCGCGGGGGCGGGGCTCCCCCGCCGCTCGCGGCGGCGGGCGAGCGCCACGCCCGTGCCCAGCAGGAGCAGCAGCCAGGGGTCCACGATGAAGAGGGTGTCACCGTAGAGCCAGCGCCGCGAAAAGGGCATCAGCAGGCGCACGCCGTAGGTGTTCAGCCAGTCGAAGAACGGGTGCGACCAGACGGCCAGGGCGGCAAGGAGGAGGATCTGGCGGGGGCGGACGGGGCGCTCGGGGCGCCAGCCGCGCCGCTCGGCCAGGCGCGCGAGGCCCAGCACGGCGCCGGCCAGGAGCAGCGGGAGCACCGCCCAGGCGAGCACGCTGTGCGTCCAGCCGCGGCGCCACTCCAGCGCGGCCAGGCCGCCCCACAGGTAGGCGGCGGCGTCCACGTCCGGCAGGTTGGCGCCGACCAGCAGCGTGGGCGTGGCGAGGGCGGTGCGGCGCTTGAGCCCGGCCTCGCCCAGCGCGGCGCCCACCAGCGTGTGCGTCAGGTTGTCCATCCCGCGCAATCTGCTGCCGCGCCGCCGCGCCGCAATGGGGGAGCCCCACGGAAGCAGCCTTCCGTGGGGCTCCGCACACCCGGACCCGCCGGTCGCGGCTCCGGCGGGATCAGCCGCGCGGGGTCAGCAGCACGGCCCCCTTCTGGCCGGTGCGCGTGTTGACGGCGTGGGCCAGGATCACCCCGGTGTCGTTGACGTCCGTGACGCCGTCCACCCGCCACTCGGCGTCGGACACCTGCACGTGGTGCGACCGCGCGCCGTCCCAGAAGAGGGGCCGGTACACCCCCGCGAAGCTCCCCGCCGCGTCGCTGCGGACGGCGTGCAGGTACATGCCGACGGCCTCGCCGTGGTTGTTCATCCCCGACGGGTTCACCACGGAGGTCGGGTTGGGGACGCCGATGTTGACGAGCTGCCTGCCCGCGACGATGCCGTTGCCGCCGAGCTGGAGGCTCTTGCACCCGATCGCCACCGCCACCTGGCCGGCGTCGTTGATGTCCACCGGGCTGCACACGCCGGCCGGGACCGGCTTCGCGGTGGTGCCGAGGATGGCCGCCTGCACGGTGAAGAACGGCTCGTAGATCCCCCCCAGCACCTGCTCGCGGTTGTTGAGGCGGACGAGCACCTGGGTGAAGAGCCTCCCCTCGGGGAGCAGCCGGCGGCGGGTCTGCCCGTCGAGCAGGTACCCCTCGGTCCCCGCGAGCGGGTCCACCTGCGGGGCGGAGACCAGCACCGTGCCCGCGTCGTTGACGTCGCGCGCCCGGTGGTCGCACTCCTCCACCAGCCGCCGCGGCCGGGCCTCGCCGATGCGGAAGTGGAAGGAGCGGGTGCAGGCGTCGGCCGCCTCCCGGAAGGTGCCCACCACCTCGCCGCCCTCGTTGATCCCCGCCGCCGCGCTCGCGGTCCACCCGGTCTCCGCCTCCAGGTCGATCATCCGCGCGCCGTCCCAGGCCCAGGCGTGCTGCGCCCCGGCGGCGTCGGTCCAGCTCCCCACGGCCTGCCCCTTCTCGTTGAGCGCCGCGCCGCGGCTGTCGCTCCCGCGCAGCGCGCCCAGGTAGGCGAGGGAGTACTGCTTCACGGGCACGCTCACGAGCACGGACGTGGAGGCGACGCCGATCTCCCGGCCCTGCGCGTCGTTGGCGAAGACGCGGATGATGGAGGCGCCCTGCGGCAGGCTGTCCACCAGCCCGTAGAAGCTGTACACGCCCGGCACCCCCGTCACCGGGTAGACGGCGGGAGGGTTGCGCGGCCTGGACTCCGGGCCGCCGTTGACGGAGTAGGAGAAGTGGTGCGGGAGCACGGGCGAGTGCATCTCGCCGCTGACGCTGACGGCGAACGCCCCGAGGGTCGTGTCGGGCTTCGGCGACCGGATCACCACCCGCACCGCGGCGGTGGTGAAGCGCACCGTCTGCGAGCCGGTGTTGCCGGCCTCGTCCTTCGCCTTGAACACCACCGTGTGCGGGCCGGCCGCGATCTCCTTCAGCGTCAGCGCGAACGCGGCCTGCCGGCCGGCGGCGAGGGTCACGGGCTGGTCCGCGCCGCCGTCCAGCGAGTAGGCGAGCGACACTACCTGCCGGTCGTCGGCGGCCGTGCCCTCGATGCGCACGGAGTCGCGCGGGACCAGCTCCTCGTCGCCGGGGGTGCGTACCTGCACCGTGGGCGCCGCGGCGTCGCGCGTGGAGACCTCCAGCCTGCGCGACGCGACGCGGTCGGCGTCGTCGTACGCCAGCACCTCCAGCTCGTTGGCGCCCAGCCGGAGGCCGCGCACCACGAAGCGGAAGGCGACCTCCCGGCCGGGCGCGACCTCCGCCGCCTGCTCGGCGCCGCCGTTGAGGCGGTAGGCCACGCGCGCGACGCTGCGGTCGTCCCTGGCGACCCCCTCCACGACGGCCGTGTCGGCGTCCACCACCTGGCCGGCGGACGGCGCGGAGAGGGTGAGGCGGGGGGTGGAGCCGTCCCGGTCGGAGCCGAACGGGTTGTCGCACCCGGCGAGCGGGAGCGCGGCGAGGGTGGCGAAGGCGAATACGAGCCTGGCCCGGAGCGGGCGGCGGTGCGTGGGCATCTCGAATCCTCGGCGTGAACGGTCTGCGGACGTGCCGGCGGCCTGTTTCCCCCGGCTCGTCCTTCCAGACGACGCCCGCGCGCCGGCGTCACGCGCCAGTCGTCCTCCGGACCCCGGTTCGTCTACTCCGCCCCCCTCCCGCCCTGGCGGTCGCGCAGGGCGGCCCGCTTCTCCCCGGCCGACATCCCCCGCACCCTGAGCAGCACCTTCGCCACGGCCTCGGCGGCCCCCGGCTTCGCGACGGCGGCGACGTGCTCCGCCATGCGGGCCACGGTGGGCGCCTCGAACACGCGGCGCACCGGGATCTCCACGCGCAGCAGCCGCATCCGCGCCACCAGCTGCGCGGCGAGCAGCGAGTGCCCGCCCAGCGCGAAGAAGTCGTCGTGGACGCCGACCGCCTCCACCCCCAGCACCGCGGCCCAGTCGCCCGCCAGCACCTCCTCCACGGCGTTCCGGGGCGCGGCGTACGTGCTCTCCGGGGCGCCGGGCGCGGGGAGCGCCGCCACGTCGATCTTGCCGGTGGGGGTGAGCGGGAGCGCGTCCAGCGCCACGACCGCGCCCGGGACCATGTGCTCCGGGAGCACGGCGCGGAGCGCGCTCCGCAGCTCCCCGGGATCGAGGGGCGCGCCCGGCTCCGCGACGACGTACGCCGCCAGGCGCGCGTCGCCCGGCGCGTCCTCGCGGGCCAGCACGACGGCGTCCCGCACCCCCGGCCGCGCGCGGAGCGCGGCCTCGACCTCGCCCGGCTCGACGCGGAAGCCGCGCACCTTGACCTGCCGGTCGGTGCGCCCCAGGAACTCCAGCCGGCCGTCGGGGAGCCGCCGGGCGCGGTCGCCCGTGCGGTACAGGCGCGCCCCCGCGGCGCCGGAGAACGGGTCCGGGACGAAGGACGCGGCGGTCAGGTCGGGCCGGCCGCCGTAGCCGCGCGCCACCCCGCCCCCGCCCACCCGCACCTCGCCCGGGACGCCGGGCGGCACCGGCTCGCCCGCGGCGTCGCAGACGTACAGCGCGGCGCCCGGGAGCGGGAGGCCGAGCATCCGGCCGGGGAGCGGCCCGCCGGGCGCGGCGAGCGTGGACGCGCACAGGATGGCCGCCTCGGTGGGTCCGTACAGCACCCGCACGCCGGCCGCCGGGAAGGCGGCGCGCACCTCCTCCACCAGCTCGGGCGCGACCGCGTCGCCGCCCACGTACACGCGCCGCACGCGCGGGAGCGTCCCCGGCCCCGCGCGCACCCCGCGCACGGCCTCGCGCATCAGCGCGGGGACGGCGTGCAGCCCGTCCGCCTCCGCCAGCTCGCCCACCAGCCGGTCTACGTCCAGCACCGTCTCGCGCGGGACGATGCGGACCGCGCCGCCGGCGAGCAGCGGGGCGAACGTCTCGAAGAGCCAGATGTCGAAGCCCTGCGAGGCCAGCGCGGGGAACACCTCGCCGGGGCCGAAGCCGAACGAGCCGGCCGCGGCGAGCAGCGTCCCCGCCAGGCTCCCGTGCTGCACGAGCACGCCCTTGGGGGTGCCGGTGGAGCCGGAGGTGTAGATGACGTACGCCAGGGAACAGGGAACAGGGGACA
>JBFMFL010000430.1:0-4759 GCA_040752145.1 Gemmatimonadota bacterium | reverse complement strand
ACCGTCTGCCGCCGACCCTGTCGAATGAAACGCTTGTCGTTCGGCTAAGAGGCGACGGCTTAATCAGATGCGACTCCGGAGGGCGTCCTGAACAGGGGGTTGTTTCTATTCAGGGATGCGCGCCCGGAGGGCCGAGACCCCGCGGGGCAGTTTCCGCGGGGGCTCGGCTGCGTTGCACACGGTAGTTTCGTGTGCTACGCAGCGCGCAGCCCGACCCCGGCGCCAGCCGGGGGCACGCCCAAACCCGCAGTTGCCGGAAGCCGTTCCAGCCGGATCCGAGATCAGCTCCGCACCGGGTGCCCCCGCTCCGCCAGGAAGCGCCGCGCCTCCTCGATGGTGTGCTCCCCGAAGTGGAAGATGGACGCCGCCAGCACCGCGTGCGCCCCGGCCCCCAGCGCCTGGTCCAGGTGCTCCAGCGTCCCCGCGCCGCCCGACGCGATCACCGGCACCGCCACGGCCGACGACACCGCCCGCAGCAGCTCCAGGTCGTACCCCGCGCGCGTCCCGTCGCTGTCCATCGAGGTCAGCAGCACCTCCCCCGCCCCCAGCTCCACCAGCCGCGCCGACCACTCCACCGCGTCGATGCCGGTGGGAGTGCGCCCCCCGTGCGTGAACACCTCCCAGCGCGGCGCCTCGCCGGGCGCCGTGACCCGGCGCGCATCCACCGCCGCCACCACGCACTGCGAGCCGAAGTGGTCAGCCGCGCGCGAGATCAATGCCGGGTCGCGGAGCGCCGCGGTGTTCACCGAGACCTTGTCCGCCCCCGCCCCCAGCAGCGCGTGGAAGTCGTCCACGGAGCGCACGCCGCCGCCCACGGTGAGCGGGATGAACACCGAGTCCGCCGTGCGCCGGATCACGTCCAGCAGCGCCGGCCGGGCCTCGTGCGACGCGGTGATGTCCAGGAAGCACAGCTCGTCCGCGCGCTCGCGGTCGTACCTCACCGCCTGCTCCACCGGGTCGCCCGCGTCGCGCAGCCCCTCGAACCGGATCCCCTTCACCACCCGCCCGTCCCGGACGTCCAGGCAGGGGATGATGCGCTTGGCTAGGGCCATGACAGCCCCCGCAGCCGCTGCACCATCCCCGGCGCGAGCGCGCCGGCGTACACCCCCTCCACCGGCCCGCGCAGCAGCAGCCCCCAGTCCTCGCGCACGGTGACGTGCAGCGTGCCGCCCGGCATCCTCACCTCCACCTCCCGCTCCGACACCAGCCCCCGCCGCACCGCCGCCGCCGCCACCGCGCAGGCGCTGGACCCCGACGCGGTGGTCTCCCCCGCCCCGCGCTCCCACACCCACGCCTCCACCGCGCCCGGGCCCACGGCGCGCGCGAACTGCACGTTGGTGCCCCGCGTGAACGACGCGTGCGTGGAGATCTGCGGGGCGCGGCGGCGCAGGTCCTCCTCGTCAACCACGTCCTCGAACACCACGCAGTGCGGGTTGCCCAGCGAGACCGCCGTCACGTCCATGCGGTCGCCCGCCGGCAGCTCCAGCACCTCCGCGTCCGTGTCGCGCTCCGGGCCCGTCATCCCCACGGCCTCGCTGCGGAACACGGCCGTCCCCATCTCCACCTCCACGTCCAGCACGCCCTCGTCGCTCCCGCCCCGCACCAGGACGGTGACCACGCCGCCCTGCGTCTCCACCGTGAACGGCGCCCCCTCGCGCACGGCGCCGTTCTCCAGCAGGTACGCCGCGAAGATGCGCAGCCCGTTGCCGCTCTTCTCCGCCTCCGAGCCGTCCGGGTTGAAGATGCGCACCCCGAACTCCGCCGCGTCCGTCGGCACCAGCGCCAGCACGCCGTCTGCGCCGACGCCCGTGTGCCGGTCGCACAGCAGGCGCACCGCGGGCGGCGTCAGCGAGAAGGGGAGGCCGGCCAGGCGCAGGGCGATGTAGTCGTTCCCCAGCCCGTGGCCCTTGAAGAAGCTCACACGTTCCATTTGTGCTCTGTTCCGCTTCCGGATGAACTGCAACGGCTTTACACCGCGGGTTCGGGCGTGCCCCCGGCTGCGCCGGGGTCGGGCTGGTGCTGGCGTCCGCTGGGGCCCCCTCCCCCGGCCCCTCCCCCGCAAGCAGGGGAGGGGAGAACTGCTTGCCCTACCTTGATATCCAGCCGTTGCCCCCTCTCCCAGAATTGGGAGAGGGTGGCGAGCCTCAAGCGAGCCGGGTGAGGGCCTACAGCCGCGCGAAGTTGGCCAGCAGCCGCAGCCCGTCCTCCTGGCTCTTCTCCGGGTGGAACTGGATCCCCCAGACGTTGTCGCGGCCCACGATGGAGGCGAAGCGCACGCCGTAGTCGCACCACCCCAGCACGTCGCCCTCGTCGGGGGCCTGCACGGCGTAGGAGTGGGCGTGGTAGAAGAAGCGCGGGCGCTCCCCGGCGACGCCGTCCAGCACCGGGTCGCCCGCGGTGCGCTCCGTGAACTCCACCGAGTTCCACCCCATGTGCGGGAGGTGGAGGTCGGTGCGCAGGCGGTCCACGCTTCCCCGCAGCAGCCCCAGGCCGGGCACGCCGGGCGCCTCCTCGCTCCCCTCGAAGAGCAGCTCCATCCCCACGCAGATCCCGAAGAACGGGCGCCCGGAGGCCACGTGCCCGCGCACCGCGTCGGCCAGGCCGCCGGACTCCAGGTTGGTCATGCACTGCCCGAAGTGGCCCTGCCCGGGGAGCACCAGCCGCTCGGCCCGCCGCGCCTCCGCCGGGTCCGAGGTCAGGCGCACGTCGGCGCCGCCGTGCTCGAACGCCTTGACCACCGAGCGCAGGTTCCCCGCGCCGTAGTCCAGCACCGTCACGCTCCCCACGCTCACAGGGCGCCCTTGGTGGAGGGGACCGTGTCCCCGCGCCGCGGGTCGATGCGGGTGGCGGCGTCCAGGGCGCGCGCGGCGGCCTTGAAGGTGGCCTCCACCACGTGGTGCGCGTTGTCGCCGCGGATCCCGTCCAGGTGCAGCGTGATCCGCGACTCCATGGCGAAGGCGCGCCAGAACTCCGCCGAGAGCGCCGCGTCGAACTCGCCGATGCGCGCCTGGTCCGGCGGGAGCGGCACGTCGAAGTGCAGGAACGGGCGGCCGGACACGTCCACCACCGCGCGCACCAGCGCCTCGTCCAGCGGCACGGTGGCATCGGCGTAGCGCACGATCCCGCGCTTGTCGCCCAGCGCGTCCAAAAAGGCGCCGCCCAGCGCGATCCCCACGTCCTCCACCGTGTGGTGCCCGTCCACGTGCAGGTCGCCGCGGCAGTGCACCCGCAGGTCGAACGTCCCGTGGCGGGCCAGCGCGTCCAGCATGTGGTCGAAGAAGCCGATCCCCGTGGCGACGTCGGCCTCGCCCGCGCCGTCCAGCTCCACGCGCACCGAGATCTCCGTCTCGCGCGTCTTCCGCTCCCGCTCCCCCGTGCGTGGCATCCTCTAACCCTCCGTGACGATGGCGCGCGTCGCGTCCAGGAACTCCCCCGTCTCCTCCGGCGTCCCCGCGTTCACCCGCAGGCACCCCGCCAGCATGGGGTACTTCGAGACGTCGCGCACCAGGATCCCGTGCTCGTCCAGCAGCCGCTCGAACAGGCGCGTGTGCGTGAGCCCCGGCGTCTCCACCCGGAACAGGACGAAGTTGGCCGCGCTGGGGAACACGCGCAGCCCGGGGATCGCGCGCAGCCCCTCGTACAGCCGGTCGCGCTCCGCGCGCATGGATTCCACCAGCGGCTCCAGCAGGTCGCGCCCGCGCAGCACCTCGGCCGCGGCCACCTCGGTGAAGAAGTTGATGTTGTACGGGAGCTTCGCCTTGTGGACCTCCGCCGCGAGCGCCGGGTCGCCCAGCAGGTAGCCGGCGCGCAGCCCCGCCATCGCCATGGCCTTGCTGAAGGTGCGCAGCACCACGGCGCGCGGCCGGCCCTCCAGGAACGGGATCGCGTCGTAGCCGCCGAACTCCACGTACGCCTGGTCCAGCAGCACCAGCGCGTCCGTCTCGTCGTGGATCCGCGCGATCTCCTCGCGGGTGAGCGCGGTGCCCGTGGGGTTGTTGGGCGTGCAGAGCACCACCGCCGCCGCGTCCGACTCGCGCGCCGCCCGCACGATGGCGTCCACGTCGAAGCGCATCTCCTCCGTCAGCGGCACGGACACCACGGTGCCGCCGTTCACCTCCGCCATCAGCCGGTACAGCGTGAAGGTGGGCTCCGGGATCACCACCCGCTTCCCCGGCTCCACCACCACGGCGAAAAAGGACTGGATCAGCTCGTTGGAGCCGTTGGCCACCAGGATCCCCTCCTCCGGCCACCCCGTCGCCTCCGCCACCGCGCCGATGAAGCTGCTGGCGACGAAGGGCGGGTAGCGGTTCCAGGGGCGGTCCGCCAGGCGCTCCGCGATGCGCGCCTTGAGCGCCTCCGGCACGTCGTAGGGGCTCTCGTTCTGGTTGAGCTTCACGCGCGGCTCGTAGGGGCGCAGCGTGTACGCCCCCAGCGCCTTCACCTGCGGCTTCACGTGCCGCAGCGCCTTCTCTATTGTCTCGTCGTTCTTCATCAGCATGGACTTCGAACTACCGGTTCGGGCGTGCCCCGGCTGGCGCCGGGTCGGGCTGCGGCTCCGTAGCGCACGAAACGACCGTGCGCAACGGAGGCGAGCCCCCACGGAAACAGCCCCGTGGGGTCTCGCCGCTTCGCGCTCGCATCCCTCACGCGGGGCTGGTGCTGGCGTCCGCCGGGGCCCCCCACCCCGGCGCTGCGCGCCGCCCCTCCCCCGCAAGCGAGGGAGGGGAAACTACACGGATCTGCCGTGCTCCCCCTTCCC
>JBFMFL010000043.1:0-34116 GCA_040752145.1 Gemmatimonadota bacterium | reverse complement strand
CGCGGCCGGGCGGGCGAGCGCGGCGTGGACGCTGGGCGCGGCCGCGGGGGCCAACGCCGCCACGGCCACGGTGGCCGGCGCGGGCTCCGCGGCCTTCGCCGCCACCGGCACCGCGCGTCCCGCCACGCCGGCCCCCACCCTGGCGCGGGTCCGCGGCGACGGGCAGACCGGGGCGGCGGGGACGACGCTGGCGACCCCCCTGTGGGTGCGGCTCACCGACGCGGAGGGCCGGCCGGTGCAGGGCGCCACGGTGGCGTGGACGGTCACGGCGGGCGGCGGCTCCGTCTCGCCGGCCACGTACACCACCGACGCCGCCGGCGAGGCGGTGACGATCTGGACGCTGGGGCCGGCGCCGGGGGCGAACGCCGTCGCCGCGTCGGTCGCGGGGGTGGGCTCGGTCGCGTTCACCGCCGAGGCGCGCGCCGGGACCGGGGTGATGGGCGGCATGGCGAAGGAGCTGGGCGACGGGCAGACCGGGACGGTGGGGGCGAAGCTCCCCATCGGCCCCACCGTGCGGGTGACCGACACGGCGGGGAACCCGCTCCCGGGGGCCGTGGTGAGCTGGGCGGTCACCGGCGGAGGCGGAAGTATCGGCTACCGGGCCGAGAAGACCGGCGCCGACGGGCGGGCGAACGCCGAGTGGATCCTGGGCCCGGCCGCCGGGCCGCAGACGCTCACCGCCGCCTCCGGCGGCTTCTCGTCCACCTTCACCGCCACCGCCGTTGCCCCCGGGGCCGGCGGGCTGGCGAAGCTGGGGGGGGACGGCCAGACCGCCCCCATCGGCACGCGGCTCCCGCAGAGCCTCACCATCCGCGTGACCGACGCGGCCGGGAATCCCCGGGGGGGAGTCGCGGTCGGCTGGACGGTGACCGGCGGCGGCGGGTCGTTCGACGCCAACACCTACCACTCCACCTGGCCCGACGGGACCGCGAGCGCCGGCTGGGTCCTGGGGATGACGCCGGGCCCGCAGACGGCGAAGGTGAGCGTCGGCGGAGACACGCTCGCCTTCGGCGCGACGGCGACGCCCACCACCTTCACCTTCACCGTGGCGGAGGGCGACGACCAGGACGGGACCGCCGGCGCGCAGCTCGCCCGGCCCATCGGGCTGCGGCTGACGGACGGCGACGGCCGGCCGGTGGCCGGGGCGACGGTGAGCTGGCAGGTGCAGGGCGGCGGCCAACTCGTGCCCGGGTCCCAGGCCACCGGCGCGGACGGGATCGTGCGGGGGCAGTGGCGGCTCGGCGGCGGGTCCGGCCGGCAGAGCGTCACCGGCAGCGCGCTCGGCGCGTCGGGGACGGTGACCGCGGTCGCGGTCGACGTCGCCGCGACCCTGGCCAGGGCGGGCGGAGACCAGCAGTCCGCCGCCGCCTGGTCGCCGCTCCCGTCGCCGCTGGTGGCGCGCCTCACCAACGCCCGGGGGACGCCGCTGGCCGGGGTCCCGGTCGCGTGGAAGGTGCTCTCCGGTGGCGGGTCCGTGACCCCCGCGTCGGCCGTCACGGGGACGGACGGGACCGCGAGCGCGAGCTGGACGCTCGGCAGCGCGCTGGCGGCGCAGTCGGTCACCGCCAGCGGGGGCAACCTGGCGGTGGACTTCTTCGCGACCGCGGGCGCCCCGCCGGTCGCGGCCGTGGAGAAGCTGGCGGGGGACGGGCAGAGCGGGACGGTCGCGGCCCAGCTCCCGCTCGCCGTGCGGGTGCGCGGGCTCGACGCGCGGGGCGATCCCGTGCGGGGGGCGGCCGTCGCCTGGACGGCCTCCTCCGGGGGGAGCGTCGCGAGCGCGTCGCGGGTCACCGGAGACGACGGCGGCGCGTCCGCGCTCTGGACGCTCGGCTCCGCGGCGGGAGCGCAGACCCTGACGGTCAGCGTCGGCGGGGTCGCCGTGGTGTTCGGGGCGACCGCCGCCACGGGCGCGCCGTTCTCGGTCCGTGTGGTCTCGGGGGACGCACAGACGGCGCAGGTGGGCACGTCGCTCCCGGAGCCGCTGGTGGTGAGGGTCGTGGACGGGTACCTGAACCCCGTCGCGGGCGCCCCCGTCCGGTGGTCCGTCCAGTCGCTGAACGGCGGGACCCTCGCCCCGGCGTCCGCCGCCACGGCCGCGGACGGAACGGCGCGCGCCGCCTGGACGCTCGGAACGGGCACGGGGGGACTCCACGCGATGGTGCGGGCCGGCGAGGGCGACGGCGGACCGCTGGTCTACTTCACGGCCACGGCCACGGGCGTCCCGGTCGCGACGGTCACGGTCTCGCCCGCCGCGCCCACCGTGGAGGCCGGCAAGCCGGTCCAGCTCACGGCCGCGCTCGCGGACGCCGGCGGGAACCCGCTCACCGGGCGGACGGTCGCCTGGAGCAGCTCCAGCGCGGCGGTGGCGACGGTGAGCGGCTCGGGCCTGGTCACCGGGGTGGCGCCGGGGACCGCGACGATCACCGCGGCCAGCGAGGGGAAGAGCGGGAGCGCGGCCGTGACCGTCGTGAGCACCGGCGACGGGATCGCGCCGGAGCTGCGGGGGTTTTCGTTCACCCCCGCCTCGGTGGACGTGTCCTCCGCCGCGGCGCCCGTGGAGTTCAGCTTCACCGCCGCGGACGCCGGTTCCGGCGTGGCGTACGCCAACGTGCAGGTCTTCTCCCCGGCGGGCAGCCCCGGCCCCTTCTGCTCGGCCGGGCCGGGGCCCGGCGCCCCCTCGCCCCTGGGCACCTGGAAGTGCTCGGCGCCCGTCCCGCAGGGCTCCGCGCCGGGGACCTGGTACGTGCACAGCATCCGCGTCAGCGACGCCGCGGGGAACCAGCGCACCTACACGCGCGCCGAGCTGCAGGCCGCCGGCCTCCCCACCGCCCTCCAGGTCACGAGCGTCGCCCCCGACGCGGACGCCCCCGTGGTGGCGGGCCTCGCCATCACGCCGACCTCGGTGGACGTGGGCGCGGGCCCGGCCCCGGTGGAGTTCACCGTCCGGCTGACCGACGCCGGCTCCGGGGCCAGGGAGCTGTTCGTGCGGCTCCTCGGTCCGGACGCGGTGCAGCAGCAGTCGTGCTTCGCGTACTCGCCCGCGTCCGGAAGCCGGACCGACGGGACGTGGAAGTGTACCGTCACGGTCCCCCTGGGCGCGGCGCCCGGGGAGTGGTACGTGGGGGAGATCCGGGTGGAGGACGTGGTCCTCAACCGCAGGACCTACTCGCGGGCGATGCTCCAGGCGGCGGGCCTCCCCACCGCGGTCGCGGTTTCGGGCCCCGCGGCCGACGCCACGCCGCCCGTGCTCACCGGTTTCGCCATCGCCCCCGCCACGGTGAACCTGGCGGGCGGAGCACAGACGGTGGAGTTCACCGCCACCGCCACGGACGCGGGGAGCGGCTTCGCCAAGCTGGACGTGCTGCTGCTGGACCCCGGCGTGGTCGGCAGGGTGTGCGTGAGCCAGGCCCTCGCGGGCGGATCGCCGCAGAACGGGACGATGAAGTGCTCGGTGTCGGTCCCGGGCACGGTGGCGTCCGGCACCCAGTACGTGGACCGGGTCATGCTGTACGACGGCGCCGGCAACCAGAGGATCTACACCCGGGCGGATCTCCGGGCCGCCGGGTTCCCCACGGACGTGGTGGTGACCCGCTGAGCCGCTACCCCCCGAACAGCTGCGACAGCGTGTAGATGATCAGCCCCGCCAGCCCGCCCACCAGCGTGCCGTTGATGCGGATGAACTGCAGGTCCTTGCCGATCTGCAGCTCGATCTTGCGCGAGGTGTCCTCCGCCGGCCACGCCGCCACGGTGGTGGAGATCAGGTCCGCCACCTCGTGCCGGTACTGCTCCACCACGTACAGCACCGCGCCCTCGATCCACCCCTCCACCTTGTCCAGCAGCTCCTCGTCGCGCTGCAGCGACTCGCCGAAGGCCGTGACCGCCCGCTCCACCCGCTGCCGGAAGCGCGACTCCGGGTCCGCGTTGTGGCGCAGCAGCGACTCCTTCATCTCCCCCCACAGCGAGGCCGAGTAGCTGCGCACCGCCGGGTGCTGCAGCACCTCCTCCTTGAGCGCCTCCCCGCGGGCGATCATCTCCGGCGAGCTCTTCAGCTTCTCCACGAACTCGTCCATCGCCTCGTTGAAGCGCGCGCGGAGCGGGTGGTGGGGGTCCACGCTCACCTCCTGCAGCGTGTGCTCGATCCCGGCCACCACCTTCTGGTAGATCTTGTCGTCCACCGCCGTGGGGAACCACCAGGGCGTCTCCTCGCCGATGCGGCTGCGGAGCACGTCGCGGTTCTCGTCCACCACGCGGGCGACCATGCGGAGCGCCGCCACCAGCAGCTCCTGGTGCCGGTTCTCCGCCGTCACCACCCCCAGCACCTGCCCCATCAGCGGCGCCACCTGCGTCCTGCGCACCCGTGTGGTGATGCTCTGGTCGATCAACTCCTGCACGTCCTCGTCGCGCAGCACCTGGATGAGCCCGGTGATGGCCGCCGAGGTGTGCTGCGACAGGGTGTGCGCGTTCTCCGGCCGGGCCAGCCACTCCGCCATCTTCCGGGCCGCCCCCACCGAGCGCAGCTTGTGGACGATGACGTCGCGCGACAGGAAGTTGTTCTGCACGAACCGCCCCAGGCTCATGCCGATCTTGTCCTTGCGGGCGGAGACGATGGCGGTGTGGGGGATGGGGATCCCCATGGGGTGGCGGAACAGCGCCGTGACCGCGAACCAGTCCGCGATCCCGCCGATCATCCCGGCCTCCGCGGTGGCGCGCACGTACCCCATCCACGGGTACCGCTCCTCCAGCACCCGCGCCACCACGTAGATGAAGGCGGCCACCACCAGGAGGCCCGTGGCCCGGAGCTTCATGCGCTCCAGCTGGACCCGCTTGGCCTCCTCGTCGGCGAGCTGCGGCACTGCGAGCTGGTAGTTCTCCATGTGTCCCGGCGGTGTGCGATGCGAGCGGCGCCCGCGGAAGGCCTTCGCAAACTCCTCGCCGCCCGGGCGCGGGCGGCAGGGATAGAGTACGGAAAGGAGAGGGGACAGGTTACAGGGGACAGGGAACAGCCTGCAACGGCAACGACGCTTCGTTCCGTCCGAGGCTGCCGGCTGTCCCCTGCAACCCGTCCCCTGTAACCTGCCGTTTCCACCCCCTTGCAATTTCCCGGAATTGTACGTAAGCTGTCGTATACGATGCGATGCCCCATCGCCCGGGCGAGGCGGGCGCCATTCCTCACCGTTGGCAAGGAGACCGTCGGATGGCTGAGATGGGAAGGTACTGCAAGGCCTACTATGCCGCTGACTTCCGCAAGTTTCCGGGGTGGAAGGAGAACGTGGCGAACCTCCGCAAGGACAAGCAGGAGGTGAACGGCAAGGAGGTCGAGGTCGAGCGCACCGAGCTCAAGGACGACGACATCCTGTACCTCCAGGAGAACCTGGTGGTCACCGACGGGATCTTCAAGGACGAGAACGTCGTCTTCGACCAGGTCTCGCCGGAGTGGGAAGCCTTCTGCACGGGCGACCTCGCCTTCGAGATCCCGGACTACGCCCGCGACGACGAGCCGGCGCCCGCCGCCGCCGAGGCCGAGGCAGAGCCCGCGCCGCAGGGCTGAGCCGCGCCCGAGCCGTCCGCGGCTCCGGGGCGGGGGCCCGTCCACGCGGCGGGCCCCCGCCCTTTTTTTCGTCCTCCGGGCGCCCTATCACCGCCGCGGCCCCCGACTTGCGCGCCGGGCCCGCCTCCCGTTATTCATCGGGAGCACGCGGGGCGGCGCTGCGGCCCCCGGACCTTTCAGCCAGGGCTGTACGTTGATCTGCTTACGAACACCGGCCGAGATCGAGATCATGGCCGAGGCCGGCCGGCTCCTCACCGAGGTCATGGGCGAGATGGAGCGGGCGGTCCGCGCCGGCGTCACGGCAAAGGACCTGGACCGCATCGCCCACGACGGCATCGTGTCGCGCGGCGCCAAGCCCGCGCAGCTCGGCTACCAGGGGTACCCGGCCACCATCTGCCTGTCGCGCAACGAGGTGGTGGTGCACGGCATCCCCGACGACATCCCCTTCAAGGAGGGAGACATCGTCACCGCCGACTTCGCCCTCATCCACCGCGGCTTCTACGCCGACATGGCGCGCACCTTCGGCGTGGGGCGCATCAGCGACGAGGCCGAGCACCTGGTGAGGACCACCGAGGAGGCGTTCTGGAAGGGGCTGGCCGAGGCGCAGCCCGGCGCCCGCCTGGGCGACGTGTCGGCGGCGGTGCAGCGCCACGTGGAGGGGCAGGGGCTCTGGGTGGTCCGCGAGTTCGTGGGGCACGGCATCGGCACCGCGTTCCACGAGGACCCGCAGGTGCCCAACTACGGTAAGGCCGGCCGCGGGCCGCAGCTGCGTCCCGGGATGACCTTCGCGCTGGAGCCCATGGCTTCGCTGCGGGCGGGGAACGCATCGTTCCTCAAGGACGGCTGGACGGCCACCATGGGGCGCGGCAACCTGGCCGCCCAGTACGAGAACACCGTCGCCATCACCGAGTCCGGACCGCGTTTGCTCACCGGGAGCATGGCCGCGGCGCCTGCGTTCGACGCCGCTTGATTTTGACAGATTAGGGTTCGGGCGTGCCCCCGGCTGGCGCCGGGGTCGGGCTGCGGCTCCGTAGCAGACGAAACAACCGTCTGCAACGGAGTCGAGCCCCGGCAAACTGCCGCCGGGTCTCGCCCCTTCGGGCCGAAATCCCTCACGCGGGGCTGGTGCTGGCGTCCGCAGTTGCCCCCTCTCCCAGGATTGGGAGAGGGTGGCGAGCCTCAAGCGAGCCGGGTGAGGGCGCCCTTGACATCCCGATTCGTCATGTTATCTTAGTTCTAAGATTTTTTCGCATGGGGAGATGCCGATGAGCGTTCAGACGACGGAAACCGAACAGGCGCTCGCGCTCAAGCTCTGGGTGGTGCTCTCGCGGGCGCAGGTGGCCATCGAGGCGCACGCCGCGGCGCAGGTGGCGCGGCACGGGCTCACGCTCACCGAGTTCGGGATCATGGAGGCGCTCTTCCACCGCGGGCCCATGCTGCTGGGCGAGGTGCAGCGGCGCATCCTGGTGTCCAGCGGCGGCATCACCTACCTGGTGGACCGGCTGGAGCGCAAGGGGCTGGTGGAGCGGCGGGAGTGCCCGGAGGACCGCCGGGCGCGCTACGCGGCGCTCACTCCCAAGGGGGAGACGCTGATCGCGGAGATCTTCCCGGAGCACGCACGGGCGCTGGAGCACGCGCTCGCCGGGCTGGACGAGGCGGAAAAGGAGACCGCGGCGCGGCTGCTGCGCACGCTGGGGCGCCACGCGGCCGACACCAAGCCGCTCGCGCCGGACGAAGGGTGACCTTCGTTTTGCAGATAAATCTCAGTTCCGAGATTCACGGCAGTAAACATCCGCCGGAGCACGGCCCCCGGCCGGCGGGTGCCACGAACGGGGCCCGGACCGCAGAAGGAGAGACCAAGATGGCGACCACGGAGAGCACCGCGACCGCGGCGGGGACCACCACCTGGAGCATCGACCCGGCGCACACGCTGGTGGAGTTCTCGGCCAAGCACATGATGATCACCAGCGTCAAGGGGCGCTTCGGCGAGGTGTCGGGGACCATCGTGATCGACGAGGCCCACCCGGAGCGCTCCTCGGCGGCCGCGGAGATCGGGGTGGCGAGCATCGACACGCGGCAGGAGCAGCGCGACGCGCACCTGCGCTCCGCCGACTTCCTGGACGTGGAGACCCACCCCGCGATCACCTTCCGCAGCACCCGCGTGGAGGGCGCCGCCGCCGAGCCCGGCGACACCTTCCGGGTGACGGGCGACCTCACCATCCGCGGCACGACGCGTGAGGTGACGCTGGACGCCACCTACGAGGGCCGCGGCCGCGACCCGTGGGGCGGCGAGCGCGTGAGCTTCAGCGCCACCGCGAAGATCGACCGCCGCGACTTCGGCCTGACCTACAACCAGGTCCTGGAGACCGGCGGCATCCTGGTGGGCAACGACGTCCGCCTGTCGTTCGAGGTGCAGGCGGTGAAGGCGGGGTAACGGGGAACGGCAGTGCGAAAGTGCGAAGTGCGGGAGTGCGAAAGTGAACGGCACCCTGCCTTCGCACCGGAGCCGCGTGAGGGATGCGCGCCCGGAGGGGCGAGACCCCGCGGCAGTTTGCGGGGGCTCGCCGCACTTGAGCAGCGTTGTTTGCTGCTCTAGTGCGCGCGCAGCCCGACCCCGCGCCAGCGGGGGCACGCCCGAACCCGCAGTTCGAGCAGTTCAGGCAGTTCAATGCAGTTCCGAGGAAGCTGAAGAGGAGGGAGGACGACCATGAGCGAGCTGAAGACGCAGGGGTTCCACCACGTGACGATGGTGTCGGCCGATGCGGCGCGGACGCTGGAGTTCTACCGGGGGACGCTGGGGCTGGGGCTGGTGAAGAAGACCGTCAACTTCGACGATCCGGGCGCGTACCACCTGTACTTCGGCGACGCCGTGGGCTCGCCGGGGACCATCCTCACCTTCTTCGAGTGGGGCCACGCGCCGCACGGGGCGCCCGGCGTGGGCGGGGTGCACCACCTGGCGCTGGGGGTGGAGACGGAGGAGGCGCTGCTCAAGTGGAAGCGCCGCCTGACCGACCGCGGCGTACACGTGAACGGCCCGTTCGACCGGACCTGGTTCAGCAGCCTGTACTTCACCGACCCGGACGGGCAGATCCTGGAGATCGCCACCCGGGGGCCGGGCTACGCGCTGGACGAGCCGGCCGGGGAGCTGGGGGAGCGGATCATCCGCCCCGCGGAGCAGCGGCTCGCCGGGCACCGCGACGAGGAGGCCATCCGCCTGCGCACCTGGCCGGAGCCGGTGCCGCAGATCACGCCGGACATGGCGCTCAGCGGCATCCACCACGTCAGCGGCATCACCGACGACGTGGAGCGGGCGCACGACTTCTACACGGAGGCGCTGGGGCTGCGCATCGTGAAGCGCACCTTCAACCAGGACGCGCCCAGCATGCCGCACTGGTTCTGGGCGCGCTACGACGGCGAGCGGGTGGAGCCGCACAGCTCCATGACGCTGTTCGGCATCCCGCGCGGCAAGCCGGCCCGCGGCGGGGTGGGGCAGACGCACCACGTGGCCTTCCGGGCGAAGGACGACGAGGAGCAGCTCGCCTGGCGGGAGCACCTGCTGTCGCTGGGGGCACAGGTCTCGCCGGTGATGGAGCGGACGTACTTCCGCAGCATCTACTTCCGCGCGCCGGACGGGCTGCTGCTGGAGATCGCCACGGACGGACCCGGCTTCCTGGTGGACGAGGAGCGGGAGGAGCTGGGGACGCGGCTGCGGCTCCCGGCCTGGCTGGAGACGGAGCGCGGGGAGATCGAGTCCGGACTCGCGCCGCTGAGCTGAGGAGGAACGCCATGCTTCACTACGAGAGCCACGTCCCGCGGGACGCCCGCGACGGCGCCCCCCTGCTGGTGCTGCTGCACGGCCGCGGCAGCGACGAGCGCGACCTGATGGGGCTGGTCCCCCACCTCCCCCCGGGGCTGGTGGTGGTCTCCCCGCGGGCGCCCTTCTCGGGGATCCCCTGGGGCTACGGGCCGGGGTGGGCCTGGTACCGCTTCCTGGGCCGCAACCGACCGGAGCCGGGGAGCTTCGAGGAGAGCCAGCGGGCGCTGGGCGACTTCCTCCACGAGCTGCCGGAGCGCCTGCCGGTGAAGCCGGGGCCGCTGGTGCTGGGCGGCTTCAGCCAGGGCGGCACCATGAGCCTGGCGCACGCGCTGCGGAGCCCCGGCACGGTGCCGGCGGTGCTCAACTTCAGCGGCTTCCTGGCCGACCACCCCACGGTGGCGGCCACGCCGGAGACGGTGAAGGGGACGCGCATCTTCTGGGGCCACGGCACGGACGACCCGCAGATCCCCATCGGGCTGGCCGTGGAGGGGCGCGCCGCGCTCCGCGCCGCCGGCGCCGACCTGGAGGCCCACGACTACCCCATGGGCCACTCCATCGACGCCGACGAGCTGGCCGACGCCGTCCGCTGGGCCGGCTGGGAGGCCGCGGCCGGGCGGTAAGTGGCCGCGTGTGCAAAGCGTAGGGTTGACGCAACGTATGTAACGCCTTATACTCGTAGCACGACCTGACGGGGCCGCCGCGAGGGCCCCCTTCACCCGCACAGCGCGGGAGGAGGGGGCCCTTCGTCGTCCCGGACGGGCCGTTCCACACCCCAGAGAACCAGCCGCGAAAGGCTCCCACCGGCACAGCGCCGGGGCGGGGCCTTTCGGCGTCCTGCACCCGTGGCGGCCACTCCCGCCCGCGTCCGCCGAAGCGTCCCGCGCCACCCCCCGGGCACCGTGCCGCCCCCGGAGCGACCGCTCCGCCGCGCGCCGCCCGCCCGGGCCTCCAGCAGTCGCCTTCCGGCCCGCACTTCCGCGGGGCGGCGGGAGCGGGCACCCACGGCAGAGCAAGGGAGCACACCATGCCCAGCGCGAGCACCTTCAGGGACGACTTCAACGACGGCACCTTCAGCGGCAACTGGAACGCGTGGGGGCCGGTCCGCGAGGTCAACGGCCGCATCGAGATGCGCCCGGTGGCGAACGGGACGGACGACTGGACCGGGATCAGCTCGGTCGGCGTGTACGACCTGACCGACTCCTACTTCTCGGTGGAGGTCGTGCAGGTACTGTACTCCGGGGACGGACACACGACCTTCGAGGCGCAGCTCGACCTCGACAACCGCTGCGAGATCGCCGTGTCCGACGGAAGGATCCGGGCCCAGAAGCGGGTGGGCGGCCTGTGGACCTCGCTGAGCAGCGCCCCCTACGACCCGGTGGCCCACCGCTTCTGGCGGATCCGGCACCGCTCGTCGCTCGGGCAGGTGTTCTGGGAGGTTTCCCCCGACCGGAAGAGCTGGACGGCGCTGTACGTCGAGGGCGCCCCGTTCGCGGTGACCGCGGTCGTGGTGGTGGTCGGGGCCGGGCTCGCCGGCGGGATCGCCGTGCCGGGCATGGCCGTGTTCGATTCGCTGAACACCCCCGGCACGGCCCTGTCGCGCAGGGTGGAGGAGCGCCGTCTCTCCGCGCGCGAGGTCCGCGAGAACGCCGCCGCGGTCGCCGCCGCCCGCGTGCACCCGGAGCACTTCAACAACAACGACGAGGTCAACCACCCGGACGAGGAGCCGTTCGTCGGCAGCTACTCCAAGGGGCTGCGCCACGACGCGCTGGGCGACCCGGAGCCCATCTCCTACGGCTCGCTGCTGCGCGCCCTGGAGAGCCGCGACCCGGGCGACTTCGAGGAGATCGTGCTGGGCGGGGCGCTCAAGCTGGTCAACCCGCAGGCGGGGCTGGCGTTCGAGCTGAGCGGGCCCGACCCGCAGGCCGTCACCATGCCGCCCGCGCCGCGCTTCGCCAGCGACGTCACCGCGCACGAGATGGGGGAGCTGTACTGGATGGCCGTCGCCCGCGATGTGCCGTTCGCCAGCTACGGCACCGACCCCGTCATCGCGGCGGCGGTGAGCTCGCTGAACTCCGAGTTCCCCCGCTACGGCGGCCCCTCGCCGGTGACCACGCAGAACGTCTTCCGCGGCATCTACCCCGGCGAGCAGGTGGGGCCGTACGTCTCCCAGTTCCTGCTCAAGGGCAACGCCGACCCGCGCAAGCCCGACGGCCAGGGGCGCGACGCCGACGAGGGGTACGTCACCTACGGCGCGCAGCGCATCGACCAGCGCGTGCTCAGGGTCCGGCAGGGGGTGGACCACCTGACGCAGTTCAGCGCCTGGCTGGCGGCGCAGAACGGGGCGGACACCCGCGGGCAGGACTTCTTCGACCCCTCGTTCATCTTCATCCGCTCGCTGCGCGACGGGGCCAACTACGTGCACTTCGACCAGGTGGTGAACGCGTTCTACAACGCCGCGTTCATCCTGCTCTCCGAGCCCTCCGGCTCCCAGCTGAGCGGCGCCGGCCTCACCACCCGGCCGCAGGTGGACATGGAGTTCCGGCTGAACGAGGGCAACCCCTACGACCCGCCCGGCTCCACGCGCGACTCCCGCACCCAGGTGGGCTTCTGCACCTTCGGCCCCGAGCACATCCTCCAGGCGCTCGTCGAGGTGGCCGGGCGCGCCTGCCGCGCGGTGTGGTGGCAGAAGTGGGGGGTGCACCGCCGCCTGCGCCCGGAGGAGTACGGCGGCCGCGTGCACAACCAGGTCACCGGCGCGCGCAGCTACCCGCTGGACCCGTCCATCACCAGCTCGCTCACCGCGGGGGCGCTGGCCCCGTACTTCGGCCAGGCGGGGGAGAAGTTCCCGAATTCCTACCTGCTGCCGCAGGCGTACTCGGAGGGCGCGCCCACGCACCCGGCGTACGGCGCGGGCCACGCCACCATCTCCGGGGCGTGCGCCACCATCCTCAAGGCGTTCTTCGACGAGACCAAGAGCATCGAGAGCCCCGTGTACCCGCGCGGGGACGGGCTGGCGCTGCTGGCCTACACCGGGGCCGACGCCGCGCAGATGACGGTGGGCGGCGAGATCAACAAGCTGGCCGGCAACATCGCGCTGTTCCGCAACGCCGCCGGGGTGCACTGGAGGAGCGACTACACCTTCTCGCTGCCGCTGGGCGAGGCGGTGGCCATCGGGCTGCTCCAGGAGATGAGCCTCCTCTTCAACGAGGACGACGCCTTCTTCCAGCTCACCCGGTTCGACGGCACCACCATCCGCATCTTCGACGGCTGCGTGGAGGCCGTGGACTGACGGACGGGCCCGGTTCCCACCAAGCAGGCGCCCCCGCCGGGATCTCCCGGCGGGGGCGCCTTTCGCAGTTGCAGGCTGTCCCCTGTCCCCTGTAACCTGTCCCCTATTCCCTCTCCACGATCATCACGAACCCCATCGCCCCCGCCGCGCACACCGAGATCATCCCGAACTGCCCGCCGCGGCGCTTGAGCTCGTTGAGCAGCGTCACCGTGACGCGCCCGCCGGTGGCGCCGAAGGGGTGGCCGATGGCGATGGAGCCGCCCATCACGTTGATGCGGTCCTCCGGCGGCACCCCGATGGCCTTGTCGCGGCCCAGCCGCTCGCGCGCGATCCGGTCCGAGTCCCACCACTGCAGGTTGCTGAGCACCTGCGCCGCGAACGCCTCGTGGATCTCCAGCAGGTCGATGTCCTTCATGGAGAGCCCGGCCCGCTCCAGCGCCACCGGGGCGGCGTACACCGGCCCCTGGAGGAGCTGGTCGCCCGGGTCCAGCGAGGCGTACGAGTACGAGCGGATGTAGCCCAGCGGCTCGTACCCCAGCGCCTTGGCCTTCTCCTCGCTCATCAGCAGCACCGCCGAGGCGCCGTCCGTGAGCGGCGACGCGTTCCCCGCCGTCACCGTGCCGTACTTGCGGTCGAACACCGGCTTCAGCGTGGCGAGCTTCTCCAGCGAGGTGTCCGCGCGGATCCCGTTGTCGGAGGTCGCCACCTCGTCGAACTTCGGCGGCACGTACACCGGAGCGATCTCCGCGGTGAGCCGCCCGTCCGCCGTGGCGGCGGCGGCCAGCTGGTGCGAGCGCAGCGCCCAGCGGTCCTGCTCCTCGCGGGTGATCCCGTTCTCCTGCGCCATCTTCTCCGCCGACTCGCCCATGGTGAGCCCGGTGGTGGGCTCGGCGATCGCCGGGGTGACGGGGGCCAGGTGCTTGGGGCGGATCGCCCGGAAGGCCTGCACCCGCTCCGGGAGCGAGCGGGCCTTGGAGGCGCGCACCAGCGCGTTCCTCATCTCCGGCGAGAACAGGATGGGGACGTCCGTGAGCGACTCCGCGCCCCCGGCCACCACCACGTCGGCGTGCCCCACCAGGATGTGCTCCGCGCCCGAGGTGATCGCCTGGTTGGACGACGCGCACGCCCGCCCCACGGTGAACGAAGGCACCGAGGCCGGGATCCCCGCGCCCAGCGTCACCTCCCGCGCGATGTTGGGCTCCTGCACCGACTGCACCACCGTGCCGTAGACCACGTGGTCCACCTCGGCCGGGTCCAGGTCCGCCCGGGCGATCAGCTCGCGCACCGCCACCTTGCCCAGCTCCACCGCCGACAGGTCCCTGAACGCCGTCCCCGACTTGGCGAACGGGGTGCGGCACCCCTCCACGATGGCGACCCTGCGCCCGTTTCCGTTCATCTGCCGTGTCCTCCGCTTGAGTGCGACCGCGCTCCCGGGCGCGCGAGGCGAGCCGAAAAGGAGAGCGGGGCTCCAATGTTTCGCTGAGCCCCGCTCAATACAAGTGTCCGCCCCGCCTTCAGCTCTCGCCGGAGTCCCGCGCCTCCTCGGCGGGGTCCTCCACCGGGAGCCCCAGGTCGCGCGGGGTCGGCGGGCTTTCCCGGCGGAAGGGCTGCTGGCGGTCGCCCCAGTCGCGCTCCCGGCGGAAGGTCGGGTCGCCGTAGTCGCGCGGGTCGCGCCGGAAGGAGGGCTGCTGGTCGCCTTGGTCGCGCCCCTCGCGGCGGTAGCCGGAGCCTCCCTCGTCGCCCTCGCGGGGCTCGCGCCGGATCCCCGAGTACGAGCGGGCCTCGCGCTCGATGAACTTGCGGATCGCCTCGATGGGGATGAACTCGTCCGCCGCGTCCAGCAGCTCGTCGCTGGCGCGGTAGCGGGCGTTGCGGAAGGCCTCCTCCGCCTGGGTGGAGACCACCGCCACCCGCACCCCGCGCTTGGCCACCGCGTCCACCAGCGGCACGAAGTCGCCGTCGCCCGACACCAGGATGATGCGGTCCACCCGGTCGGCCAGCGTCAGCATGTCGATGGCCAGCTCCAGGTCCAGGTCCGCCTTCATCCGCGGCGGCCGGTCCGGGTCCTCCTCGTCCGGCGACATCACCCGCACGGGCTTGCGGACCACGCGATAGCCGTTGCGGTTCAGGAAGCGCCAGAAGGCCCGCTCCCCGTCGCGCTGCTGCTCCATCTCCCGCTGCTTGGTCTGCGGGTCCGGCGAGTTGCTGAGCCGCACGTAGCGCGAGATGGCCGAGTCCTCCCACTCCCCGGTGTAGAAGTAGGCCCGCACCAGGATGGCGTTCTCGGCGAAGTGGCGAAGCAGCTTGGTGTAGTCCACGCGAAGCCCGAACGACTCGTACGTCGCGTAGCGGAAGTTCCAGCCGTCGATGAAGATGGCGACCCGCTGATGAGGCGCGCCGCCTGCGCCCCCGTGGTGTTGCATCACTCTGTCCGTCCTCGGTCTATTTCGTCTGGTCTGCGCGGCCCGGGGGCTCCGGACTACCTGCTCGGCCCGTCTCCGCGGAGGAGGGGAGGCGCCGCTCCGCCTCCTCCAGCGCGTTCCAGGCGAGCATCGCGCAACGCACGCGCACCGGGAACTTGGCGACCCCGGCGAGCGCGCGCAAATCCCCCAGGGCACGGTCCTTGGCCGCGTCCTCGCCGCCGTGCAGCATCTCCCGGAACCTGGCCGCAAGAGCGCCCGCTTCGGCGAGGGGCCTTCCGGCCAGCTGCTGGGCCATCATCGACGCGGACGCCTGCGAGATGGAGCACCCCTGCCCGGCGAAGCGGATCTCCTCCACCGCGCCGTCGCGCACGCGCAGCTGGAGCACGATCTCGTCGCCGCAGGTGGGGTTGTTCATCCGCACCTCCACGTCCGGGGCGTCCAGCTCGCCGCGGTGCCGCGGGTGGCGGTAGTGGTCCAGGATCAGCTCCTGGTAGAGGGCGCCGAGCGCCGCGCCGCTTCTTTCGGCCATGTTCTTTGAACTGCGTGGTTTGGGCGTGCCCCCGGCTGTCGCCGGGGTCGGGCTGGCGTCCGCCGGGGCCCCCCACCCCGGCGCTGCGCGCCACCCCTCCCCCGCAAGCGAGGGAGGGGAGAACTGCTTGCCTTACCTCGGTATCCAGCAGCTGCCCCCTCTCCCAGAATTGGGAGAGGGTGGCGAGCCTCAAGCGAGCCGGGTGAGGGCCCGCCGTTGCCGGCTGTTCCCTGTTCCCTGTTCCCTGTTCCCTATCAGTACCCGAACAGCGCCCGCGCGTGGTGCAGCGCGTCCACCAGCCGGTCCACGTCGGCCGTCGTGTTGTACAGGTAGAACGAGGCGCGCGCGGTGGACGACACCCCCAGGCGGCGCATCAGCGGCTGGGCGCAGTGGTGGCCGGCGCGGATCGCCACGCCCCGGGCGTCCAGGATGGTCGCCAGGTCGTGCGGGTGAACGTCGGCCAGGGTGAACGACACCACCCCGGAGCGCTCGGCCGGGTCGCGCGGGCCGTAGACGCGCAGGTCGGGCACCTCCGCCATGCGCTCCAGCGCGTAGGCCAGCAGGGCGCGCTCGTGCGCCAGGATCGCCTCCCGGCCCACGCCGGCCAGGAAGTCCACCGCCGCGCCCATCCCCACCGCGCCGGCCACGTGCGGCGTCCCCGCCTCGAACTTGTTGGGGAGCGGCGCCCAGGTGGACCCCTCCAGCTCCACCACGTCGATCATGTCGCCGCCGCCCAAAAAGGGCGGCATCGCCTCCAGGACCTCGCGGCGTCCCCACAACCCGCCCATCCCCGTGGGGCCGCACATCTTGTGGCCGGAGAAGGCGTAGAAGTCGGCGCCCAGGGAGGGGACGTCCACCGGCAGGTGCGGGGCGCTCTGCGCGCCGTCCACCACCACCACCGCACCCACGGCGTGGGCGCGCCCGGCGATCTCCCGCACCGGGTTCACCGTCCCCAGCGCGTTGGAGACGTGGCCGACGGACACCAGCCGGGTCCGCTCGGTGAGCAGGTCGTCCAGCGCGGACAGGTCCAGGCGGCCCTGGTCGTCGATGTCCAGGAAGCGCAGGCGCGCGCCGGTGCGCCCCGCCAGCAGCTGCCAGGGCACCAGGTTGGAGTGGTGCTCCAGCACGCTGAGCAGGATCTCGTCGCCCGCGCGCAGGTTGGCGCTTCCCCAGGCCCAGGCCACCAGGTTCAGCGCCTCGGTGGTGCCGCGCGTCCAGACCAGCTCCGCCGCGTCCGCCACGCCGAAGAAGCGGGCCACCCGAAGGCGCGCGTCCTCGTACGCCTCCGTGGAGCGGTTGGAGAGCTCGTGCAGCCCGCGGTGTACGTTGGCGTTGTCGCGCAGGTAGTGGCCCGCGACGGCGTCGATCACCGCGCGGGGCTTCTGCGTGGAGGCGGCGTTGTCCAGGTACACCAGCGGGTGGCCGTTCACCTCCTGGTCCAGGATGGGGAACTCGGCCCGCACGCGCTCCACGTCGAACGTGGTGGCGGGGGGGACGGCCAGGGCGGGCTCGGCGGTTGCGTTCATGGTCCCGTATGGAAAAAAAGGCGCGGAGCCCCGCCCGCCCCTCGGGGGCGGTCCGGCGGCTCCGCGCCTGGATGCTCGGGTGGGCCGGGGCCCGGGGCTACGCCGACACGTCGACGTAGACCGCGTCGTCCTCGACCCGGCACGGATACACCGGGACCGGGCGCGTGGCCGGGAGGCAGAGCGCGGCGCCGGTGCGGATGTCGAACCGGGCGCCGTGCCACTCGCAGGCGACCGTGCACTCGTCCGTGTCCAGCTCCCCGTTGGAGAGCGGGAAGTCGCGGTGGGAGCACCTGTCCGCGAAGGCGTACACCTCGCCGTCCACGTTGGCCAGGCAGACCAGCACTCCCTCCGCCTCCACCCCCACCAGCTCGCCCTCCGGAACTTCCGCGAGGGAGGCGACCTTCACGAACGCCACGGTCAGGCGCTCCGGGCGGCCAGCTTGCGCTCCACGGCGCGCACCAGCTCCTCGCGGACCTCGTCCAGCGGGAGCTGCACCAGCACCTCGCCGAAGAAGCCGAACACCACCAGCCGCACCGCCTCGCGCTGGGGGATGCCGCGGCTCAGCAGGTAGAAGATCTCCTCCTCGTCCAGCTGCCCCACGGTGGCCGCGTGCGAGCAGCGCACGTCGTCCGCCTGGATCTCCAGGTTGGGGAGCGAGTCCGCCCGCGCCTCGCTGCTCAGCAGCAGGTTGCGGTTGGTCTGGTACGCGTCGGTGCGCTGCGCGCCCGGGTGCACCCGGATCAGCCCGCGGAACACCGAGCGGCTGCGGTCCCGCAGCGCGCCCTTGAAGAGCAGGTTGCTGGAGGCGTGCGGCGAAACGTGGTCCTGCAGCGTCTCGTGGTCGAAGTGCTGCGCCCCGTCCGCGATGTACAGCCCCAGCAGGTCCACGTGCGAC
This sequence comes from Gemmatimonadota bacterium, assembly GCA_040752145.1. Classification (GTDB taxonomy): domain Bacteria; phylum Gemmatimonadota; class Gemmatimonadetes; order Longimicrobiales; family Longimicrobiaceae; genus JAFAYN01. Next base: position 16,089 of record JBFMFL010000043.1, on the reverse strand, counting down.
CCGGGCTTGGTCAGCCGGCAGCGGATGTCGCTGCGCGACAGGTCGCCGCCCAGCGCCAGCGCCAGCGTGGTCACCCGCGCGTCGCGCCCGGCCACCACCCGGTCGGTGGACAGGTTGACCACGCCCGCGCCCCAGCTCTGCACGGCCACGTAGTTGACCCGCGCCCCCTCCTCCGCGAACACCTCCACGCCCGAGAGCGCCAGCGTCTGCCGGTCGAAGTCGGGCGACAGCGCCTCGTCCACCAGCGACAGCTCCGCCCCCGCCTCCGCCACCACCAGCAGGCGCGGGAACACCGAGCACCCCGCCTCCGAGATCCAGCGGTAGCTGCGGAAGGGGGCCTCCACGCGCACGTTCCTGGGCACGTACAGGAACAGCCCGCCCGTCCAGAACGCCGCGTTCATCGCCGCGAACTTGCCGTCCTCCGGGGTCACCGCCGTCCCCAGGTAGCGGCGCACCAGCTCCGGGTGCTCGCGGACCGCGGCCTCCAGCGAGGTGAACACCACCCCCTGCGCCCGCAGGTCCTCCGGCAGCTCCCGCAGCGCCACCGAGCCGTCGCGCTGCACCAGCCGCCCCGCCACCGTGCGGCCCTCCGCGACCAGGGCCAGCAGCGCCTCCGGCAGCTCCTCCACCGACGCCGCCGGGCGCACCTCCTCGGCCAGCCCCAGCCCCTCCAGCTTCAGCACCGCGCCGATGTCGGTGTACCGCCAGTCCTCGCTGCGGACGCTCGGCATGGGCGCCTCGGCGAACGCCGCGAACGCCGCCAGCCGCGACTCCTGCAGCCACTCCGGCTCGTCCTTGCGCGCCGAGATGATCTTCACCTCGTCGCGGGTGAAGACGCCGGCCGGCTCGCTCGCAATCCCTGTATCTGCCACGTGAATGATCTCTGAAAAGAGAGGTTACAGGTGACAGGGGACAGGTTACAGCCGGCAACGACAACGGTGCCTGGAACGCCCGCGCTTTTGCAGGCTGTCCCCTGTAACCTGTCCCCTGTTCCCTATCCTACCGAGCCTTCCATCTCCAGCTCGATCAGGCGGTTCAGCTCCACCGCGTACTCCAGCGGCAGCTCCTTGGCGATGGGCTCGATGAAGCCGCGCACCACCATGGTGGCCGCCTCGTCCTCCGAGAGGCCGCGGCTCATCAGGTAGAAGAGCTGCTCGTCGCCGATCTTGGAGACCGTGGCCTCGTGGCCGATGGAGGCGTGCTCCTCCTCGATCTCGATGTACGGGTAGGTGTCCGTGCGCGCCTCCTGGTCCAGCAGGAGCGCGTCGCACTCCACGTTGCTCTTCACGTGGTGCGCGCCCTTCTCCACCTTGAGCAGCCCGCGGTACGAGCTGCGCCCCGAGCCCCGCGAGATGGACTTGGAGACGATGCGCGACGAGGTGTTGGGCGCCAGGTGGATCACCTTCCCGCCCGCGTCCTGGTGCTGGCCGGGACCCGCGTAGGCGATGCTCAGGATCTCGCCGCGCGCGCCCTCGCCCATCAGGTAGCAGGACGGGTACTTCATGGTGAGCTTGGAGCCCAGGTTGCCGTCCACCCACTCCATGGTGGCGTGGGCGCCCACCTTGGCGCGCTGCGTCACCAGGTTGTACACGTTGTGCGACCAGTTCTGGATGGTCGTGTACCGGCAGCGCGCCCCGTCCTTGACGATGATCTCGATGACGCCGGAGTGGAACGAGTCCTGGGAGTACGTGGGGGCGGTGCACCCCTCGATGTACTGGACCTCGGCCCCCTCCTCCACGATGATCAGCGTGCGCTCGAACTGCCCCATGCTCTCCGCGTTGATGCGGAAGTACGCCTGGAGCGGCATGTCCAGCTTCACCCCCTTGGGGATGTAGACGAACGACCCGCCGGACCACGTCGCCGTGTTCACCGCGGCGAAGAAGTTGTCCTGGTAGGGCACCACCGAGCCGAAGTACTGGCGGACGAGGTCCTCGTGCTCGCGCAGCCCGTCGTCCATCCCCTTGAAGATGACGCCGGCCTTTTCCCACTCCTCGCGGAGCGAGTGGTACACCACCTCCGACTCGTACTGCGCGCCGGCGCCGGCCAGGAACTTCCGCTCCTGCTCCGGGATGCCCAGGCGCTCGAAGGTGTTCTTGATGTCCTCGGGCACCTCGTCCCACGTCCGCCCCACCTTCTCGCTTGGCCGGATGTAGAAGTAGATCTCGTCGAAGTTCAGCCCCGACAGGTCGCCGCCCCAGGTGGGCCAGGGCCGCTTCATGGCGTGCTTGAACGCCTTGAGGCGCGTCTTCAGCATCCACTCCGGCTCGCCCTTCTGGCGCGAGATCTCGCGGACGATCTCCTCGTCGAGCCCCTTGCGGGACTTGTACAGGTAGTTCTCCGGGTCGCTGAACCCGAACTTGTATTCGTCGAGCCCGATCTGGGCGACTGCTTCGTTCTGCGGCATGTCCTAGACTCCCGTCCGAGGAGAGTGGGCGCGGGGGGCCGCGCCCGGTGTCCTTCCGTCCCTCAGCTGCCGACTCCGGCGGTCTCGCCGCGGACCCAGTCGTACCCGCGCTCCTCCAGCTCCAGCGCCAGCTCCGGACCGCCCGAGCGGATGATGCGCCCGTCCACCATCACGTGAACCCGGTCGGGCGTGATGTAGTTGAGCATCCGCTGGTAGTGCGTGATCAGCAGCACCGCCATCCCCGGCTTCTCCTGCTTGATCCGGTTGATGCCGGCGGTGACCACCTTGAGCGCGTCGATGTCCAGCCCGGAGTCGGTCTCGTCCATCACGGCCAGCTCCGGCTCCAGCATGGCCAGCTGGAGGATCTCGTTGCGCTTCTTCTCGCCGCCGGAGAACCCCTCGTTCACCGAGCGGAGGGCGAAGGCCGGGTCCATCTCCAGCATCTCCATCTTCCCCTCCAGCTCGTCCTGGAAGTCGAAGATGTCCACCTCTTCCCCGCGCCGGGCGTTGATCGCCGTCCGCATGAAGTTGGCGACCGAGACGCCCGGGATCTCCACCGGGTACTGGAAGGCCAGAAAGATCCCGGAGCGGGCGCGCTCGTCCGGCTCCATGTCCAGCACGCTCTCGCCGCGGAACAGGATCTCGCCGTCGGTGACCTCGTAGGCCGGGTGGCCGGAGATCACCTTGGAGAGCGTGCTCTTGCCGGAGCCGTTGGGCCCCATGATGGCGTGGATCTCCCCGGCGTTCAGCTCCAGGTCCAGGCCCTTCAGGATCTCGGTCCCGTCCTCCGCGATCTCCGCGTGCAGGTCGACGATCTTCAGCAGCGGCTCGGCCATTCTTCCTTGTCTCCCGTGAAACCGGTACTCCCTCCGCCGGCGGCGTGGGAACGTGTTATCTGTTTGCTACACCGGACGTTACGCTTGGGTCGCCCGGCCCGCTCCCCCGGCCCCCGAAGGCCGCCGGGAAGCTCTGGAGAATGATTCTTCTTATCAACTCAGCAACGTAGACGGCGGCCCGGGCAATGTCAAGGTTCCGGCCCGCGCACGGAGTGGACGCCGGGGCGGCAAGAAGCGTGCGGCTCCGGGGGGCTGGCCCGCGGGTTGCAATTTGCGAGGCCGGGGGGGTACCTTGGGACCGGGCGCCCGCGCCCGGCCGCAAGCCTCCCTCCCCGTGCGTCCACCCCCGCGCCGAGGCCGCCGTGACCGAGAGCAACGAGATCCCGCTGGCCCAGCCCTCGTCCTCCCCGCGCACCGTCCTGGTCCTGGGCGGCGGGGGGATGAAGGGGATCGCGCACATCGGCGTGTGGAAGGCGCTGGAGGAGGCGGGGGTCCGCCCGGACGCCATCATGGGGACCAGCATCGGCTCGCTGATCGGCGCCGCGATCGCCGGCGGCTACGGCTGGCGCGAGCTGGCCGAGATCGCGCGCAAGCTCACCAAGGACGACATCGTCGCCATCAACCGGCGGGCGGTGTTCTTCGGGGGGGTGCGGGAGGACGCGGTGTTCCTGGGCGACCACTTCCGCAGGTACATCGAGGAAATCCTCCCGGTGAAGAGCTTCGCGGAGCTGGAGCACCCCTTCCGCCTGAACACGGTGTCGCTGGTGTCGGGGGAGGAGGTGTGGTTCGGCACGGACTGCCGGCAGGACGTCCCGCTGGCGAGCGCGGTGTACGCCTCGTGCGCGCTCCCCATCTACTTCCCGCCGTGCAGGACGGACGACGGCGACTTCCTGGTGGACGGCGGGGTGCTCGACGTGTTCCCGGTCCGCAAGGCGGAGGCGTGGGGCGCCGAGCGCATCATCGGGGTGGACGTGGGCTCGGAGTTCCTCCCGCCGGCGGAGGGGTTCTTCGACCGCGGGATGATCGCCATCCACGACCGGGTGCTGAACCTGAACCTGCGCGACCAGCGCTCGCGCTGCCTGGACGGGTACGACGGTCCGCCGCTGGTGTACGTCCGCCCGCGGGTGTGGCACCTGGGCGGCTGGGACTTCGACCGCACGCAGTACTTCCTGGAGGAGGGGTACCGGGCCGCCCGGCAGGCGCTCAAGGAGCAGGAGGCGGCGTAGCCCGCCGCCTGCTCCGGCCTCCGCCGGGGCGGTCCCCGCGCCCCGCTCTCCCCCTGCCATCCTCGATCCCCGGAACAGCCGTGACCGTGTCTCCCCTGCTGCGACCCCTCCCGGCCGCCTCCGCGCTGTGCGTCGCCCTCGCCGCGTGTGCTGCGCCCGTGCAGCAGCCCGCCGCGCCCGTCGGCGGGCTGGAGTGGGTGGCGCAGGACGTCCCCACCACCGCGAGCTTCCGCGGGCTCGCAGTCGTGGATCCACGGACGGTCTGGGTGAGCGGCACGGGCGGCACCTTCGCGGTCACCAGCAACGGGGGCGCCACCTGGCGCGCGGAGACCGTCCCCGACGCCACGGGCCTCGACTTCCGCGACGTGCACGCCGTCGGCGCCCGCGACGCCTGGCTGATGAGCGCGGGCGAGGGGCCGCAGTCGCGCATCTACCGGACGGCGGACGGGGGGCGGAGCTGGACGCTGCGCTACACGGTCCCCGGGCCGCAGGGGTTCCTGGACGGCATGGCGTTCCGCGGCGGCGCGTCGGCCATCGCCTACAGCGACCCGGTGGACGGGCGCTTCCTGGTGCTGGCGACGGAGGACGGCGACCGCTGGACCCCGGTGCCGCCGGCCGCCCTGCCGCCGGCCCTCCCCGGGGAGGCGGGGTTCGCTGCGAGCGGCACCGGCATCGCGGTGCGCGGCGACCGGGTGTGGTTCGGCACGGGGGGCGGGGCGCAGGCGCGGGTCTTCCGCTCGGCGGACCGGGGGCGCACCTGGGCGGCGGCGCCCACGCCGCTGGCGGCCGGCTCGGCGGGGGCGGGGGTGTTCTCGGTGGCGTTCTGGAGCGACCGCGACGGCGTCGCCGTGGGCGGCGACTACACCAGGCCCGGGGAGAGCGCCGGCAACGTGGCGCGGACGGAGGACGGCGGACGCACCTGGCGCCCCGTCCGCGGGGCGCCGCCGCGCGGGTACCGCTCCGGCGTGGCCGTGGTCCCCGGCACGGACCCCCTGCTGCTGGTGGCGGTGGGGATCTCCGGCTCGGACTACTCCGTGGACGGCGGGGAGAGCTGGATGCCCATCGACACCGTGGAGTTCAACGCGGTCGCGGCGGCGGGGCCGGACGCAGTGTGGGCGGTGGGGCCGCGGGGCCGGGTGGCGAAGCTGCGGATCGGGCGGCCGTAGGCGCCGAGCCGCGGCCCGGCAAACGAAAGGGCGGGATTCCGTGTCCTACTCCTGTACCGCGTCCCGCCCGCTCCACCCGTCCACACCCTGGAGGCCACGATGGGCCCTGCCGCCGCAATCGCCGCCGTCACTCTCCTCGCCCCCGCCGCGCCCGCCCCGCCCGCCCCGCCCGCGGCGGACACCGCGCAGATCACCGAGTGGACCGTCCCCTGGGCACAGAGCCGCCCGCGCGACCCGTACGTGGCGCCGGACGGGCGGGTCTGGTTCGTGGGGCAGCGCTCGCACTACGCCGCGGTGTTCGACCCCAGGACGGCGGACTTCGAGCGCTTCGAGCTGGAGGACGGCACCGGGCCGCACAACCTGGTGGTGGACCGGCAGGGGAGCGTGTGGTACGCCGGCAACCTGAACGCGCACATCGGCAGGCTGGACCCGCGCACGGGCGAGATCACCCGCTTCCCCATGCCCGATCCGGCGGCGCGCGACCCGCACACGCTGGTGTTCGACGCCCGCGGCGACCTGTGGTTCACGGTGCAGGGCGGCAACTTCGTGGGCCGGCTCGCCCCGGCCACCGGCAAGGTGGAGCTGGTGCGGGTGCCCACCGAGGACGCGCGGCCGTACGGCATCGTGGTGGACGCTCGCGGGCGACCCTGGTTCAACGAGTTCGGGAGCAACAAGATCGCCACGGTGGACCCCGCCACGATGAAGCTGGAGGAGATCTCCCTTCCCCGCGCGGAGGCCCGCACCCGGCGCATCGGGCTCACCCGCGATGGGGCGGTGTGGTACGTGGACTACGCGGGCGGGATGCTGGGCCGGCTGGACCCGGCCACCCGCCGGGTGAAGGAGTGGCCCATGCCCGGAGGCACGGGGAGCCGCCCGTACGCCATGGCCGTGGACGACCGGGACCGCGTCTGGTTCGTGGAGACCGGCGCCCGGCCCAACCGGCTGGTGGGCTTCGACCCGCGGACGGAGCGCTTCTTCGGCTCCGCCGCGATCGCCAGCGGGGGCGGCGCGGTCCGCCACATGGTGTTCCACGCCCCCACGCGGGAGATCTGGTTCGGCACGGACACCAACATGCTGGGCCGTGCGAAGCTCCCGTAGCATGGGCGCCCGCCGCGTGCTGCTCGCCTGCCTGGTCTGCGCGGGTGTCGTCGGCCTGGCGCCGGTCGCGCGGCGGGGGGGCGAGGTCCAGGCCTTTCCAGACCACCCGCCGGTCGCGCACACCGGCGGCTTCGGGGAGCCCACCTGCGCGAAGTGCCACGCGGGCAGGGCGCCGAACGCGCCGGGCGGCACGCTCGCGCTGGAGGGGGTGCCCGACGCGTTCGAGGCGGGGAAGCGCTACCGCCTGGTGGTGGCGCTGGCGCGCCCCGAAATGGCGTCGGGCGGGTTCCAGCTGGCCGCGCGCTGCGGGGACGGCCGGCAGGCCGGCGAGTTGTCCCCGGGCGACGCCGCGCGTGTCGCAGTCGCCGCCGACGCGCGGAGCGGCGTGCGCTACGCCCACCAGACGGCGGACGGCGCGGAGCCGGCGGAGCCCGGCCGCGCCGCCTGGACGGTGGAGTGGACCGCGCCGGCGCAGGGGTGCCCCGAGGTGAGGTTCGACGCGGCGGCCAACGCCGCCAACGGCGACCAGTCCGCGCTGGGCGACTACGTGTACACCCGCAGCCTGCCCACGAAGCTCGGCGCCGGCCGGTAGCCCGGCGGCGCGGACGAGAACAGGCAGGGCCCCGCCGTGAGGCGGGGCCCTGCGCTCTTGCGGACGCCAGCGCGGCGCCCGCGTGAGGGATGTCGGCCCGAAGGGGCGAGACCCGCCGGCAGTTCGGCGGGGCTCGACTCCGTTGGCGAGCGTTGTTTGCTCGCCTACGGAGCCGCAGCCCGACCCCGCGTCAGCGGGGGCACGCCCGAACCCTGCCGTTCGATCCCTTCGATCAAGACTCCCGCGACTCGTACTCGCCCTTGAGCCGCGAGACCACGTTGGGATCGGCCAGCGTGGTGGTGTCGCCCAGCGCCCGCCCCTCCGCGATGTCCTTGAGCAGCCGCCGCATGATCTTGCCGGAGCGCGTCTTGGGCAGGTCGCCCGCGAACAGGATGTCGTCCGGCCGCGCGATCGCGCCGATCTTCTTCACCACGTGCTCGCCGATCTCCCGCTTCAGCTCCGGCGTGGCCTCGAAGCCCTCCCTGAGCGTCACGAACGCCGCCACCGCCTGCCCCTTGAGCTCGTGCGCCTTGCCCACCACCGCCGCCTCGGCCACGGCGGGGTGGTCCACCAGCGCCGACTCCACCTCCATGGTGCCGATGCGGTGCCCGGCCACGTTGAGCACGTCGTCGATGCGGCCGATCACCCAGAAGTAGCCGCGCCCGTCGCGCTTGGCCCCGTCGCCCGGGAAGTACACGCTCTCCCCCGGCTGCCCGGCCTCGCCCTCGGCCCCCACCGTGCGCCCCTGCCACTTGGACCAGTAGGTGTCCACGAAGCGCTCCGGGTCGCCCCAGATGCCGCGCAGCATGGAGGGCCAGGGGCGGCGGATGGCCAGGAAGCCGCCGCCCACGTCGATGCAGCGGCCCTCCAGGGTGAGGATGTCCGCCTGGATCCCCGGGAAGGGCGTGGTCGCCGAGCCGGGGACGGTCTCGGTGACGCCGGGGAGCGGGGTGATCATGATCGCCCCCGTCTCCGTCTGCCACCAGGTGTCCACCACCGGGCAGCGCTCCCGCCCGATGTGCCGGTGGTACCACATCCACGCTTCGGGGTTGATGGGCTCCCCCACGCTCCCCAGCAGGCGCAGCGTGGACAGGTCGTACGCCTCCGGCCACTCCGTCCCCCACTTCATGAAGGCGCGGATCGCCGTGGGCGCCGTGTAGAAGATGGTCACCCCGTAGTCCTGCACCAGCTTCCAGAACCTGCCGCGGTCCGGCGCGTCCGGCGCCCCCTCGTACATCAGCGCGGTGGCGCCGTTCGCCAGCGGCCCGTAGACGATGTACGAGTGCCCCGTCACCCACCCCACGTCCGCCGTGCACCAGTACACGTCGTCGTCGCGCAGGTCGAACACCCACTTCGTGGTGGCGTACACCTGCGTCAGGTAGCCGCCCGTGGTGTGGACGATCCCCTTGGGCTTGCCCGTGGTCCCGGAGGTGTAGAGGATGTACAGCACGTCCTCGGCGTCCATCTCCTCCGCCGGGCACTCCGGGCTGGCCGCGTCCACCACGTCGTGCCACCACACGTCGCGCCCCTCCGTCATCTCCGAGCCGCCCAGCGTCTCCCCCTCCGCCCCGTGGCGCCGCACCACCAGCACCCGCTCGATGCTGGGGCAGCCGCCCTCGCGCTCCAGCGCCTCGTCCGCGCTCCGCTTCAGCGGCACCACCCCGCCGCGCCGGTAGCCGCCGTCCGCGGTGATCAGCACCCTGCACTGCGCGTCGCGGATGCGGTCGCGCAGCGACTCCGCCGAGAACCCCCCGAACACCACCGAGTGCGCCGCGCCGATGCGGGCGCAGGCCAGCATGGCGATGGCCGCCTCGGGGATCATGGGGAGGTAGACGGCCACCCGGTCGCCGCGGCGCACCCCCAGCTCCTTGAGGGCGTTGGCGGCGCGGCCCACCTCGCGGTGCAGCTCCTCGTAGGTGTAGCTCCGGCGGTCGCCCGGCTCCCCCTCCCAGAGGAGCGCCGCCTTGGTGCGGCGGGGGCCGTCCAAGTGCCGGTCCAGGCAGTTGTACGCCGCGTTCAGCGTGCCGCCGGTGAACCACCTGGCGTGCGGGGGATTCCACTCCAGCACCCGGTCCCACTTCCGGAACCAGTGGAGCTCCTCCGCCCACCCCGCCCAGTACGCTTCCGGGTCCGCCTCCGCGCGCCGGTACACCTCCCGGTCGGACACGTGCGCCCGCCCGGCGAACTCCGGGGGCGGGGGAAAGGTCCGGTCTTCCTGAAGCAGGGTGTCCAGCGTGTTCTCGGACATCGGCGACTCCTCCTCGGCAGCGGGAAACGCGCGGCGGGGCCGCGGCTCTGGCACGGAACGGACGACTGTTCAGCAAGATTCCATGCCCCGCGCGGACGCCGCAAGGGTGGAACGGCCAGGGAACAGGGAACAGGGTTTGCCGGTTCACGCGAAGCGTGAAGCGTCACAGCCTGCAACTGCGAACGGCGCGAGGGCGGCGGCTCAGCCGGGGCGCGACGCCGCGCGCCGGCCGTGGCCGGCGCGCAGCATGCGGAGGCCGAGGGCGCGGGCCGCCAGCGCGGCGAGCACCAGCATGGCGAGCGCCGTCCAGAAGTCGGCGGTGAAGCCGGTGCGCCACACGGTGGGGGGGAGCTCCGGCGCCTCCGCGCCGATCCCCAGCGCGGCCAGCGAGTTGTTGGCCGCGTGCAGCAGCACCCCCGCCCACACCGAGCGCGTGGCGTACACCACGAAGCCGAAGGCCAGCCCCAGCAGGAGGTGGATGGGGAGCACCCAGGGGAGGGCGTGGACCAGCGCGAAGAGCAGAGCGGTGAAGGCGATGGCCGGCGCCGGTCCCCAGCGCCGCTCCAGGGGGCGCTGCACCAGCCCGCGGAACACGAACTCCTCCACGATGGGCGCCGCCACCATGGCGACCAGCACCACCGCAAGCCGCCCCTCGGCCGTCCGGGTCAGCGCCTCGAAGGGGCGGAACGTTTCCGGGGGCACCGGCACCAGCCGCGTCCACACCTCCCCCAGCGACCAGGCCAGGGCGAACAGCACCGGCACCGCCATGAGCGTGCCCAGCGCCGCGTCCCGGTCCAGCGGGCGCAGGCGGAGCGTCGCCCAGCGGCGCCTCTCGCCGGGGCGGCCGGCGCGGAGCAGATAACCCCGCAGGAAGGCGGCGAAGAGCAGCGCCGCGGCCGCCAGCCCCACCCACGTCTGCCCCGCCGTCACCAGGGCGAAGATCACGCCCCAGGTGGCGACGTTCCACAGGAAGAAGGCGCCCAGCGGGCCGAGGACCGGGAGCACGGCGCGCCAGCGGGAAGTAGGGTGCATCGGGCTCCGGTCGGTGGCGGGTGCGCGGGACGGCGGCAAGGTACAGGGCCCCCGGCTTCGTGCAAGGATGCGGGGCGCATTGTGAGCGCATGGTGGCGGAATGCATGCGGCACGCTCCCCGACAAGGCTATGGCGCCCCAGGCGGCGCGGGGATATAGTGGTACTTCACACCATTTTGGACGCAAACGGCGCTCTCCCGAGATGATCTCCCGGAACCCGCACATGCGAAAGCCACGCCTGAGCCCCCCGGTCAGGCGCACCCGCCGGCGCTGGAGGGTTCCGCCCGCGATCACGCACGGCGACGAGGCGTTCGAGGGCGCGGCGATCCTGGAGGAGCTCGGCGGCAGGCTGGGGCTCGTCCTGTGGCAGTCGGTGCGCGACGTGTCGCTGTGGGCCTCCGCGCCCGAGGACCGGCGCGGCGAGCTGTTCTCGCCGGGCGCCGAGCAGCGGCGCCGCGCGGCCGTCCGCGCCCTGGCGGCCGAGCCCGCGCTGGAGACCTCGCTGCTGGAAGTGTCCGAGCTGCTGGGCAACCCGCACGCGCTCACCGGCGAGCTGACCGCGCGGGCCAGCCTCCAGGTGGCCCAGTGGGCCGACGACCGGGGGTGTACGGCCACCGCGCTGGCCTTCGCGCAGTCCGCCGCCTTCGCGGCCCCGTTCGACGCGGCCACCGCCTACACCGTCGCCCGGCTCGCCCGGCGCCGCGCGGAGCACGCCCGCGCCGAGAGCTGGTTCCGGCGCACCGTGGCGCTGGCCCGGCAGAGCGGCGACTGGAACGCGTACTCCCTGGCCTTCCTGGGGCTCGGCAACCTGTACATGCAGCGGGGCAACTACCCCGCCGCGCGCCGCTTCTACGTCCGCGCCCTGCGCGCCGGCCGGCGGCACGCGCTGCACTCCGCGGCGGGGATGACCTTCCACGACCTGTTCGTGCTGGCCACCCTCACCGGCCGGGTGGACGAGGCCGAGCGCTTCGCCCGCGGCGCCTACGACGAGTACGGCTCCGACCACCCGCGCCTCCCCGCGCTGGCGCACGACGTGGGCTTCTTCTGGATGGAGCAGGGCTACCACGCCCGCGCGCTCCCCATCTTCCGGGCCCTGCTGCCGCACCTCACCGGCTCCGCCGAGCGCCCGGTGGTGATGGCCAACATCGCCCGCGCCTCCGCCGCGGCCGGCGACCGGGCCCGCTTCGAGGACGCCTGGACCCAGGCGTGGGGCGCGGTGGAAAGCGGGGAAGCCAGCGAGGGCGCCGCCGAGGCGCTGGTGGAGCTCGCCCGCGGCGCGGCCAGCCTCGCCGACTGGGAGCGCGCCGAGGCGGCCGCGGCCCGGGCGCTGGAGGTGGCGACCGAGCGCGGCGAGGCGAAGGCCCGCCTCTCGGCCGAGACGGTGCTGGAGTCGGCCCGCGGCCGCACCGCCACCGAGGCCCGCCCCGCGCCCGGCCGCGAGGCCGCCGCCGGCGAGGCCGACGCGCTCGCCGCGGAGCTGGTGCGCTCGCTCAGCCAGGCCGGCGAAGCCGGATGAACTTTCTCGCCCGGGGGTCCGCGCCGTCCTCAGGGACCCCCGACAACGACGCTCTCTAACCGCCACTCTCGCTGCCATGAAGATTGGAGCCCGACCGCTGGTCGTCCTGCACTGGGACGAGGAGTTCCGCGAGCGCATCCGCCGCATCTCGGAGCGCGACTACGTGTTCCAGGCGGTCCCCGACTGGGAGTCGCTGCGCGAGGCGGTGCGGGAGTCCCCTCCTTCGGCCCTGGTGGTGGTGGACCCCTACTCCGACACCAACGGCCGCAGCGGGCCCTCGCCCGCGCTGCGCTCGCTGCTGGTGGAGTTCCCCTCGTGCGCCGTGTTCGCCGCGTTCGACGTGACGCCGGACCGCTTCGACGACCTGCGCACGCTGGGCAAGTGGGGGGTGGTGGAGGTGGTGTCGCTGGAGCACGACGACACCCAGCTCGCCCTGCTCCAGCGCTTCCGCCAGTCGCAGGGGCGGCCGCTGCGCGCGCTGCTGGAGCAGGTGCTCCCCGCCGACACCCCGGGCCGCGCGCGCGCCATCCTGGACGCCGCCGCCGAGGTGGTGGCGGTGGGCGGGCACGGGCGCGACCTGGCCAAGTCGCTGTACCTGTCGCGCCGCACGCTGCTGCGCTGGTGCGAGCGGGCGGAGCTGCCGCCGCCGCGCAAGCTGCTCGCCTGGATGCGCATCCTGCTCGCCGCCGAGCTGCTGGACGACCCGGGCCGCACCGTGCTCAGCGTGGCGCACGCCTGCGGGTACTCGTCGGACAGCGGGCTGCGGCGGGTGACGCAGAAGTTCCTGGGCACCAGCCCCACCACCCTGCGCGAGAAAGGGGCGTTCTCCCGGGCGTCGCAGGCGTTCCTCAAGGTGCTGGCCAAGTACCGCAAGGGGCAGGTGATCGGGGTCTGACGATTTTCTGCACAGGAGTGTTAGTCGGCGGGCGGAGGGGCTTCCGGCCTCTCAGCCCGCTCCTTTTGGTACGGGCGGGCTGGCGTGGGAACCGCTCGTTACCCGTGCTCCAGCGGCAGGTAGAGCGTGAACGCGGACCCCTGGCCCGGGCGGCTCTCCACGGCGAGATCCCCGCCCATGGCCCGCGCCAGGCGGCGTGAGACGGCGAGCCCCAGCCCACTCCCCGGCTCCTGCTTGCCGCCGCGCCCCGACGCCAGCTGGAGGAACTCCTCGAACACCGCCTCCTCGCCCCCGGGGGGCAGCCCCGGCCCCGTGTCGCGCACCGTGATCCAGGTGCGCTCCGGGTTCAGGCCGGCGTCCACCCGCACCTCGCCCGCGTCGGTGAACTTGACCGCGTTGGAGAGCAGGTTCACCAGGATCTGCCGCACGCGCACGGGGTCCACCACCACCGTCTCGCCCCCCGCCGAGTCCAGGTCCAGCCGCAGCGGCAACCGCTTGGCGCTCGCCTGCGGCTCCACCGCCACCACCGCGTCGCGCACCAGCTCGCCCAGCACCACGGGTTCCGGGTGCAGCTCCACCCGGCCGGCGTCCAGCTTGGCCAGGTCCAGGATGTCGTTGACCAGCTCGGTCAGGTGCGCCGCCACCTGGGAGATCCGCTCCACCATCTCGTGCTGCCGGGTGGACAGCTCGCCCACGATCCCGTCGGCCAGCAGCTCGCTGTAGCCCACGATCGCCGCGATGGGGGTGCGCAGGTCGTGGCTCATCGCCGAGAAGAAGCGGTCCCGCGCCTGGGTGGAGCGCTTCAATTCCTCGTACAGGCGGGCGTTGTGCAGCGCCACCGCCGCGTGGATCCCCAGCGTCTCCGCGAGCTGCACCGTCTCGTCCGCCACCGGGTCCGCGCCGCGCCAGGCCAGCAGCAGCACGCCGCGGAGCTGGTCGTCGAAGCGGAGCGGCGCCGCCACCGCCGCGCGGAAGCCGTCCGCGCCGGCGTGCCACTCCGCCAGGTGCAGCTGCGCGTCGTCTCGCGCCGTCTCGCGCAGCACCTGCGACTCCCCCGTGCGCAGGGTGCCGCGCACCAGCTCCTGCAGCGGCGCGGGGGGTGTGCGCCCGCCGCCGGCGCGGAACAGGTCGCTCCAGCCGCGCTCCGCCAGCACCACCACGGCCAGGTCCGCCCCGAACAGCCCGCGGGCCCGCTCGCGGACGATCTCCAGGATCTCGTCCGTGTCCAGGCTGGCGGAGGTGGCGAGGGCGACCTCGCGGAAAACCTGCAGCGCACGCGCGCTCTGCGGCATGTCGAATGCTCCCCCGGCCGCGCCCCGGCGGCCCCGGTGGAATGGGATGAAGACGGCCCGGCGCCGCGGCGCGGACGGAATCTTGCGCGCGCGCACCGCGGCGCCGCGCCACGCCCGGCCCGCGGGCCGCGCGGGGACCCGGGCCGCAAGTTCCGTGCGGCGCACGTACCCCGCGGGCCGGGCGCCGGCTATCTTGTGCGCCGCCGCCGCGGATCCCGCGCGCGGCCCAACCCGTACGGACCCGAGACCGCATGCTCCCGCCGCTCCGCCTCAAGAAGAACGAGGACCGCCGCCTCCGCGCCGGGCACCTGTGGGTGTTCAGCAACGAGGTGGACGTCGCCCGCACGCCGCTCACCGCCTTCCAGCCCGGCGACCCGGTGGCCGTGGAGGACCACCGCGGCGCCCCGCTCGGCGCCGCCTACGTCAACCCGCGCTCCCTGATCGCCGCGCGGCTGGTGAGCCGCGACCCGCGCGTCCCGCTGGACGGCGCGCTGCTGCGCGAGCGGCTGGCGCGGGCGCTGGCGCTGCGCGAGCGGCTCTTCCCCGGGCCCTTCTACCGGCTCGCCTTCGGGGAGGGCGACGGGCTCCCCGGGCTGGTGGTGGACCGCTTCGGCGGCGTGCTGGTGGCGCAGCTCACCACCGCGGGGATGGAGCGGCTGCGCGACGAGGTGGTGGCCGCGCTGGTGGAGACCGTCCGCCCGGACGGCGTCCTGCTCCGCAACGACGTGCCGGGGCGCGCCCTGGAGGGGCTGGACGCGTACGTGGAGGTGCCCCACGGCACGGTGCCCGAGAGCGTGGAGCTGGAGGAGAACGGCACCCGCTTCCGCGCGCCGCTCTCGGCCGGGCAGAAGACCGGGTGGTTCTACGACCACCGGATGAACCGCGCCCGGATGCAGGCGTACGTCCGCGGCCGGCGGGTGCTGGACGTGTTCAGCTACGTGGGCGGCTGGGGGGTGCAGGCCGCCGCGGCGGGGGCCACGGAGGTGCTGTGCGTGGACAGCTCCGAGTTCGCCCTGGAGCAGGTGCGGGAGAACGCCGCGCTGAACGGGGCGGGGGAGCGGGTGGGCGTGCGCCGCGGGGACGCCTTCGAGGTGCTGCGCGCGCTGGCGGCCGCGGGCGAGCGGTTCGACGTGGTGGTGCTGGACCCGCCTGCCTTCATCAAGCGCAAAAAGGACCAGAAGGCGGGCGAGGAAGCGTACCGGCGGCTGGGGCAGCTGGGGATGGAGGTGCTCGCCCCGGACGGGATCCTGGTCTCCGCGTCGTGCTCGTTCCACATGCCGCGCGAGGCGCTCCAGGACACCGTCCTGCGCGCCGGGCGCAGGCTGGGGCGCGAGCTCCAGGTCCTCGAGGAAGGCACCCAGGGTCCCGATCACCCCATCCATCCGGCCATCCCCGAGACCCGTTACCTCAAGGCGTTCTTTGCGCGCGTCGGGTGAACTGCACGGCCTGATTCGGGCGTGCCCCCGGCTGCGCCGGGGTCGGGCTGCGGCTCCGTAACGCACGATACTACCGTGCGTAACGGAGGCGAACCCCAACGGTACTGCTGTTGGGTTTCGCCGCTTCGCGCTCGCATCCCTGAATAGAAACTAACCCGTAAAAAATCCGAACAAAGCTCCGAAGGCTGCCGGGTTAGTTTCATGCCGTCAGGGTCGGCGGAGCCGGTGGAAGACTCACGCGTGCATTGCGCTGGCGTCCGCTGGGGCCCCCACCCGGCGGCCCGAGAGCCGCCACCCTCCCCCGTGCCGGGGGAGGGCTTCCCGGGGTTCGGCTCCGTCGTGCTCCCCC
>JBFMFL010000429.1:0-4809 GCA_040752145.1 Gemmatimonadota bacterium | reverse complement strand
GGGGGGGGGGGGGGGGGGGGGGGGGGGGGGGGGGGGGCCCCGTGGGGGGGGGGGGCCCCCCCCCCCCCCCCCCCCGCCTCGAAGTCTGCCCTGCCGACGCCGCCGGCTACAGCCGGAAGCGCAGCCCCACGTCGGTGCGGAGGAAGCTGGCGTCGTTCCCGACCTCGGCCGGGACGGTGACGTAGGTCACCTCGGGGGTGAACGCCACCACCGGCCCCAGCGCGTAGTTGAGCCCGGCGCCCACGGTGAAGCCCAGCTCGTTGTCGCTCTGCGCTTCGTCGACTCCGCCCTTGAAGTAGACCACCCCGCCCTTGAGGTACGGGGTGAAGCCGGTCATGGGGAGCGCCAGGCGCGCGCCGCCCTCGAAGCCCTGCACGTCGTAGGTCTCGTCCGTGTCGACGATGTCGCTGTCGAAGTCGAACTGCGTGTAGCTGTACCCGCCGTACACGGCAATGGTGGGGGCCACCGCGAAGCTGGCGTTGGCCGCCAGGCCGTACCCGGTGCCCAGCGACTCGCCGAAGTCGCCCGTGGGGAAGGCGAGCCCCGCCCGCCCCTCGATGGCGATGGGGAGCCCCGTCTGGGCGCGGGCCGGCGCCGCAAAGGCCACGGCCGCCAGCGCGGCGGCCACGAACGCATACTTTCTCATTCCATCCTCCTTGCTGGATCATCGCGAACCTGCTCCGTCGCGGGGGGGCCGCGCCCCCTCCGCCGCGGCGTCGCTACGCAAGCCATGGACCGCCAGCAGCTTGCCTCCGCCCGGGAGGCGCTTTCCCGAGCGTTGCGCCGCGCTCCGCGGCGTGCGCGCCGCCGCCGCGCCGGCCGGATCGTCCACCCCGCAGGCCACCGCACCGTCCCCTGCACGGGTCGCCCCGGGGCCTGCCCGCCGGCGGCGGAGGGCTCAGCCCGGCTCCGCGTGCCGCCCCGCCAGCAGCCGCTCCACCGTCTCCAGCAGGCGCGCGGCGGTCACCGGCTTGGCGAGCACCTCGTCGAACAGCAGCTCCGCCTCGGACTGCTCCAGCGGCGACAGGATCTGGGCGGTGACGGCCACCACCGGCACCGGGTCGCCCGCCTCCTGGCGCTCGCGCCGGATCTGGCGGGTGGCCGCCCAGCCGTCCATCACCGGCATGCTCAGGTCCATCAGCACCAGCCCGGGGGCGCAGCGCCGCGCCTCGCGCACCCCCTCCTCGCCGTCGGCGGCCTCCACCACCGCGAAGCCGGCCCGCTCCAGCACGTAGCCCAGCGCGCGCCGGGGCGCCTCGTTGTCGTCCACCACCAGCACCGTGCGGGCGCCGGACGGCGCGGCCGCGGCCGGGGCGCTCCTCCCCGGGGGCGCCTGCGGGCCGCGCGCCGCGGGAACCGGGGCCGCGGCGGTCTCCGCCTCCAGGGCCGGGTCGGCGGCGAGGGGGAGGGTGAAGTGGAAGACGCTGCCGCCGCCCGGCCGGTCGTCCACGCCGATGCGCCCGCCGTGGGCCTCCACGATCCCCTTGGCGATGGTAAGCCCCAGCCCGGCGCTCCGCCGGCCGCTGGGGACCCCCTGCCAGAAGGGGGTGAACAGGTGCCGGCGCTGGTCCTCGGCGATCCCCGGGCCGGTGTCCGCCACGGACACGCGCACGCCGTCGGGGAGGGCGTCCACCCCCACCCACACCTCGCCGCCCTCCGGGGTGAACTTGATGGCGTTCTCCACCAGGTTGGAGAGCACCTGGAGGATGCGGCCGCCGTCGGCGGGGACGATGGGGGTGTCGCCGGAGACGGCGGAGACCAGCCGCACACCGCGCCGCTCGGCGATGGGGAGGAGCACCACCAGCCCGCTCCCCACCAGCAGCGGGATGTGCTGCGGGGTGCGCACGATGGCGAAGTGCCCGGCCTCCATGCGGGTGACGTCCAGCAGGTCCTGGATCAGCCGCTCCATCTGCTCGGCGGCGAGCGAGATGGTGCCCAGGGCGTCGCGCACCGGGGCGCTCAGCTCCGGCGCCAGCTGCGCGCTCAGGATGGAGGTGGAGTTGAGCATGATGCTGGTGAGCGGGTTGCGCAGGTCGTGCGACACCGCCTGCATCACCCGCTTGCGCGTCTGCAGCGCCTTCTGCACCTCGCCGTGGA
The DNA here is from genome assembly GCA_040752145.1 of Gemmatimonadota bacterium. GTDB lineage: Bacteria > Gemmatimonadota > Gemmatimonadetes > Longimicrobiales > Longimicrobiaceae > JAFAYN01. The sequence goes on along the minus strand of JBFMFL010000429.1, from coordinate 2,712 downwards.
GCTGGGCGTTGTCCACGGCCAGCGCGGCGCGGCGCGCCACCTCCTCCACCAGCGCGCGGTCTTCCGGGTCGGGGGCGCGCGCGGACTCCCACCCCAGGCTGAGGGCGCCCAGGATGCGGCCGCGGGCCCGCAGCGGGGTCACCAGCAGCGCGGCGGGGTCCAGGTCGCCGCGGCGCTCCTCGCAGCGCGCGCCGTCGCCGTCCCGCAGCGGCTCCCCGGCGGGGACCCAGCGCGCCTCGCCGGTGCGGAGGGCGTGGGCCACGGGGGGGAGGACGCACTCCAGCGCCGGGGCCCAGCGCCGGGCCCGCTCGCGGATCGCCGCCTGGCGCGCCGGGTCGGCGTGCACGGCGCCCAGGCGCTGCACGCCGCCCTCGGCGTCCAGCAGGTACACCAGGCACGAGTCGGCCAGCCGCGGCACCAGCAGCGCGGACAGGCTCTCCAGCGTGGCCACCGGGTCCAGCGAGGCCGTGAACATCTCGGAGGCCTCGGCCAGGAAGCGGGCGCGGCGCGCGGCCATCTCGGCGTCGGCGCGGGCGGTCTGCTCGCGCTCCAGCAGCAGCACGCGCTCCCGCTCGGCGCGGCGGTGGGCGGTGTGGTCCTCCACCACGCCCACGCCGCCCATCACCCGCCCGCCCGAGTCGCGCAGCGGCGCCACCCGGATCAGGATCCACATCTCCACGCCGGTGGGGGTGCGGTACGGGCCCTCGTAGGAGGCGGCCTCGCCGCGGAGCACCGGCTCGAAGGTGGGGAGGACGCGCGGGTCCTGGAGCCCGCGGATGGGGAAGCCGACCAGCCGCTCCCGGGGGAGGTTGGTCATGGCCAGGAAGCGCTCGTTGAAGGCCGTGACCCGCAGCTCCAGGTCGTAGAAGAAGACCCCGGTGGGGACCTGCTCGAACAGGGCGCGGTGCCGCTCCTCGCTCTCGGCCAGGGCCCGGCCGACGCGCCGGGGCTCGGTGACGTCGCGGATCACCCCGTGGTACTCCGTCCTCCCGGCGCCGTCGCGGCGCGTCGCGGCGGAGACCAGGCAGTCCAGCGGGGTGCCGTCGCTGCGCAGCAGGCGCAGCTCGAAGTCGCGCACCGAGCCGTCGCGCTCCAGCGCCTCGCGGAAGCGCTCCCGGTCGGCGGGGTCGGCGTAGCCGCGCGCCACGTTCTCGCACAGCACCGCCTCCCGCTCCCACCCGAACAGCTCCAGGAAGGAGCGGTTCATGTCCAGCAGCTCGCCGGACGGGGTGCTGACGAAGATGGCGTCGATGGACTGCTCGAAGAGCGCGCGGTACTTCTCCTCGCTGGCGCGCAGCGCCTCCTCGGCCCGGAGGCTGTCGGTGACGTCAAGCGCCACCCCCACCACCCCGGTGATCCCGCCCCCCTCGTGCAGAGGGTGCACCTGCGCCTTGTAGGTGCGGCCGCCCCAGTCCACCACGAAGGCGGCGGGCTCGCCCTCCAGCGCCCGCCGGTGCGCCGCGAACGAGGGGAACGCGGGGTCGTTCGTGCCGAACACCTCGGCCAGCGTCCTCCCCACGGCGGCCGCCACGCGGTCGGCCCGGTGGGGCACCGCGCCCCCCGTGAGCGAGGTGAAGCGGAGCCCGCGGTCCGTGGTCCACACGAAGGCGGGGATCTGCCGGTACACCAGCCGCTGCCGCTCCTCGGAATCCTGGAGCGCGGCGAGCGCCGCCTCGCGCTCGGCCAGGTGCTGGACGTTGCGGAGGGCGGTGGCGGCGAGGGCGGCCACCGCCTCCAGCACCTCCACGTCCTCGGCCGTGTACAGGTCGGGCGTGTAGCTCTGCACGGACAGCACGCCCAGCACCCCGTCGCCGTCCAGCACGGGGGTGCGGACCACGGACTCGGAGAGGCGGGCGCTGCCGAAGGGGGCGGCGCCGCGCGAGGCGGGGTCGTCGGAGCGGTGGGTGAGCAGCGAGCGGCGCTCGCGGACCACGCGCTCGCTGGGGGTGCCGGCGAGCGGGATGGGCGCCCCGGGATCGAACAGGTCGCGGTCGTGGCTCCCCAGGAAGTGGAGCACGCCCGCGCCTGCGTCGTACACGGCCACGGTGAAGGCGTCGTAGTCGATCACCCGGGCCGTGGCGTCGCGCAGCACCTCGTGCAGCTGCCGCAGGGTGCGGGCGCCCGGCACCCCCGCCGCCGCCGCGGCCACGGCGTGCAGCCGGTCGGCGCGGCGCTGCGACTCGCGCTCGGCGGCGCGGGCCCGCTCGCTCACGCGCTCCAGCATGGCCCACTGCTCCGCTGCGGCGGCGGCCACCTCGCGGAGCGCTTCCACCTCGGCGTCGCTCCAGCCGCGGCGCGCGGGGTCCAGCACGCACAGCGAGCCCCCGGCCCCGCCCGGACCCCGCAGCGGCACGCCCACGGCGCCCTCCGCGCGCACCGGCGCGCCGCCCGCCGCCACCGCCTCGTGTACGGCGCGCCAGCGCGGCGGCTCGCCCCGAGCGTCCGCCCCGTGCACGCCCACGTGCTCCGCGCCGCCGGGCGCGACGCACGCGACCCCCAGCGGCGCGCGCAGGGCGACGGCCGCGAGGCGGGCGTGGAGCTCGGCCATGCGGCCGGTCTCGGGGTGCGGGAGCTCCGTCCGGGCGGCGCGCGCGCCGGGGGCGGTGGGCTCTTCGATGCGGGTGCGGGGGTGCATCCGGGGGATGGAAGACGCGTTCAGGCGGACCGACAATCTCTTGCCGCGGCGGCGGATAAACAAGGGGCCGGGCGCTC
>JBFMFL010000428.1:0-4913 GCA_040752145.1 Gemmatimonadota bacterium | reverse complement strand
AACCCCCTGTTCAGGACGCCCTCCGGAGTCGCATCTGATTAAGCCGTCGCCTCTTAGCCGAACGACAAGCGTTTCATTCGACAGGGTCGGCGGCAGACGGTGGAAGACTCACGCGGGGCTGGTGCTGGCGTCCGCGGGGAGGCCCCCCACCCCGGCGCTGCGCGCCACCCCTCCCCCTTGCGGGGAGCGGGGTCGCCGTTGCAGTGAATCGTAAAAGACAGCGCCCCCGCCGGGATCTCCCGGCGGGGGCGCTTCTCACGTACTGCGTACTTCGTACTGCCGTTCACTTTCGCACTTCCGCACTCACGCACTTCCGCACTGCCGTTCCTCAGGCCGCCACCTGCGGCGTCGGGGCGACCAGCACGTTGGACGCGGCGGCGAAGAAGGGCTTCGCGCCCTGCACGTTCTTGAGCTTCAGCTCCAGCAGCCGGCTTCCGTCGCCCGTGCGCCCCAGCACCTTGACCACCTCCGCGACCCCGCCCACGCAGAATACCTCGTCTCCCGATTTCAGGAGCCGCTCCGCACCCGTCGGCCAGTCCGGGTGCGCTTCGCGGTTCACGTAAACGTCCTCCTCGCGAATCCGATTCGAACCGTTTCCGTTCATGTCGGTACTCCTTTGTGTGGCGGCGCGGGGCCTGCCCGGTGTGGCAGGGTGCCCGCCCGCGGGATGGTCGGTGGGCCGAGGGCGCGGGCCTCGTCGACGGCGGCGGCGCGGAGCCAAGCCCGTGCCGCGGCGACACTTCCCGGAACGGCGAAGGAACGGGCCGACCGCGGCGCGCCTGGGCGGCGCCGCGGGTGGCCGTTCCGGGGAAGGAGCGCCCGCGGGCGCTCCATCGTCACGGCGGCATACACCGGAGTTCGGGAAAAGTTTCCCCAGGCGCGGCGCGGGTTTTCCGCTCCCGTCCCCGCCCGGCCGCTCCGGTGGAGCCCTGCCGCGTCAGGCCTGAAGCGGCACCAGCCGGCCGTCCCTGCCCAGCACCAGCGCCTTCTCCGGGCCCCGGCTCAGCCGCGACAGCCAGTGCCCCGCGCGCAGCTGCTCCAGCAGCTGCGGGGCCTCGGCCCCCTGCATGGCCTCGTGCGTCACGTGGAGGAACAGGTCGCCCCCCTCCGGACCCGACTGGAACCGCCACACGTGCCGGCCGCCCTCGTTGCGCTCCGCGGTGCGGACCGTGTCCCACTTCCTGCGCACCTGCCGCCGGATCGCACCCCCCATCTCGTGCGCGACGCGGTCCAGCTTCTCACGATCGTTTGCGTTGGCTGCCATGCACTGCCTCCGGTCCGGGTGGGGCGCGGGTCGCGCGCTCCACGGACACATAGCCGGCGGAACGGACTGCGCCGCCGGTCTGAATGGGCGGCGAAACACCGCTCAGGGGCTTGATACACCGCTGATCGGATTTCGGCCATTCGGTGTCGGGCTTCCCCTGCAGCGAGAGGCGGCGACCCAGCCGTGCGAGGCCGCCGCCCACCCGCCGTTCCGCCGCCGTCCGCCAGGTTAGGGCCGCGGGCGCTCCGTCATGTCCAGGACCACGTCCTCCGGGGCGACCCGCCAGGCCGTGTACGTGTCCCGCTGCCGGTAGAACTTCCCGCCCGTCGTTCGCCGCCAGTACGTACTGGTCGCGGGAAGGAGCAGCAGTGGCGCCACCCGCTGCGAGGCCGCGAACTCCACCTCGGCGCCGGCGTCCTGCCGCGGACCGGGCGTCAGGTAGCTCCAGGCCGCCCGGAGAAGCGTTCCATCCGCGGCCAGGGTCAGCGAGCCCTCGATCTGCGGCCTGCGCTTCGAGCGCTCCCGTGGACAGAAGCGCAGCACGGTCATTCCCGCTGCCAGGGAGGCCAGGGCAAACACGTGCTGCTCCCCGAAATCGTCCTCGACGAAGTGCGTGGGGTACTGCGACTCGAGCGGGGGGTACTTCCACCCGGCATACGCCTCGTCCATGCTTTCATGGATGGAAAGGGCGTATCCTCCCGCGTTGATCAGGTGCCGGTTGACCCGCCGATCGACGGCGCTGTTCCTGATCCACCCCCGTGCGGCCCGGGCCGGGTCCACCACGGCCGCGGAGTCGCGGGGCCCGATCGACACCGCCCGATCGAAGTGCATGATCACGGTGGTGGTGTCGGTCCCGCCGCGGTAGCGGTCGCGCAGCGCCGCCCACAGCTCGCGGGCGCCGGGAGAATCGCGCCTCGCGCAGGGCACCGGGGCGGCGCGGACGGTGAGTCCCGGCAGCACGGACGGTGCCGGCTCCATCCGCACGACGACCAGCGTGTCACCCCATGGAATGCCCTGATAAGCCGTCTTCCAGCCGGCCCGCCGGGCAAAGATTCCGCCGACACCCTGCGTCTCCTCCACCGTGAAGCGGAAGGTGCCCGCGCCGTCGGAAGCGACCGCGGCGAGCCGGTGGTAGGGGCTCCAGACCTCCACCGTGACCCCCACGACGGGCTTGCCCACCGAGTCCACGACGGCACCCCGGAGCTGGGCGCCCGCGGGGGACGCGAGCAGGTGCGCGGCGAGCAGCGAGCAGAGTGCCGCCGCCCGTTTCAGCATACAGCTAGAACGCATACCGCTCCAGCCATTCCAGGTCGTCATCTTTGCTTACTGCGCTGGGAAATCGTGAACAGTGTATGACACCGGACCTGATGAACTGATGCCCGAGCGGGAGTGGCCGGGAGGTCAGGTTGCGGCGCGTGCGGGGGGGGGGCTGCAGGAGAGGTTCAATCATAAACCGACAGCACCTCTGACGACAGATGCGTAGTTCGGCTCCGGTATGCTGACACCATGACCATCGCGCCGACACCGGATGGCTTGCAGTTCATGAAAACGAAAGGGAGCAGCCGCCGTCCGCTCCCCTTCGCATTTCCCTCCGGCGCTGAAGCACCGGGCTGATCACCTGCCAAGCCGCAACGAGCCTACATCGACGAGCGGAGGAGCGCGGCGCCCGGGCCCTCCATCTCCAGCACGCCGTCCGCGGACACGCTCACCACCTCGCCCTCGCGCTCCCCGCCGAAGCGCGCCTCCTCCGTGGCGAGCACCGGCTCCCAGCGCCCGCCGTCCGGGGCGCGGGTGGCGTCCAGGGCGCCCAGGTCCACGCGCAGCGGGCCCTCCTCGAAGCCGGCCACCAGCAGCAGCGCGCCGCCGTCCGGCGCCTCGCGCCGGAGCGCCACGGCGCGCTCGCCCACGGCGGCGGCGTCCACCGATTCGCGCGCGCGGTTGCGCAGGGCGGGCTCCGCGCGGCGCAGCGCCAGCAGCTCGCGGTACAGGGCGAGCACGCCGGCGTGCGGTGGGTGCTCGCGCTCCTCCCACCGCAGCGTGGAGCGGCGGAAGGTCTCCGGGTCCTGGGGGTCGGGGATGCGCTCGCGCATCTCCGGGTCGGCGAAGGCGGAGAAGTGCTTGAACTCCTCGCGCCGCCCCTCCGTCACCAGCTTCCCCAGCTCCTCCGGGTGGTCGGTGAAGTACTGGAACGGGGTGGAGGCCGCCCATTCCTGGCCCATCCAGAGCAGCGGGGTGGCGGGGGCGGCGAGCAGCAGCGCCGAGACGGCGCGGTAGGCGGCCGGGCTCACGGCGTGGTTGAGGCGGTCGCCCATGGCGCGGTTCCCCACCTGGTCGTGGTTCTGGATGCACACCACGAACGCCGGCAGGGGGACGCCCTCCGCCGGGGTGCCGCGCTCCTCGCCGGTGTGCGGCGAGCGCTGGCCCTCGTAGAACCAGCCCCTGCGCAGCGTGGCCGCCACGTCCTCCGCCGAGCCCGAGAACGACGCGAAGTACCCCTCGCGGTCGCCCGCCACCATGGCGCGCAGCTGGTGGTGCAGGTCGTCGGCCCACACGCCGTCCAGCCCCATCCCGCCCTCGGCGCGGGGGAGCACCAGCGCGCGCTCGTTGCGCTCGTCCTCGGCGAAGAGGGCGAAGCGGCGCCCCGGCGCGCCCCCGGCGCGCACCCGCTCCGCCAGCTCGGCCAGCAGGTGAACGGGGGAGTCGTCGATGATGGCGTGCGTGGCGTCCAGCCTCAGCCCGTCCACGTGGTACTCGCGCGCCCAGTGCAGCGCGTTGCCCACCACCAGCTCGCGCACCGCCGCGCTCCCCTCGCCGTCGTAGTTCACGGCGGCGCCCCAGGGGGTCTTGTGCGCCTCGGTGAAGATCCGGCCGCTGGTGAACGCCGGCAGGTAGTTGCCCTCCGGCCCGAAGTGGTTGTAGACCACGTCCAGGATCACGGCCAGCCCGCGCGCGTGGGCCGCGTCCACCAGGCGGCGAAGCCCCTCCGGCCCGCCGTACGAGCTGTCCGGCGCGAACAGGTCCACCCCGTCGTAACCCCAGTTGCGGTGCCCGGGGAACTCCGCCACCGGCATGATCTCGATGGCCGTCACCCCCAGCTCCACGAAGTGGTCCAGCCGCGGGATCAGCCCCTCGAAGGTGCCCTCCGGCGTGGCCGTCCCCACGTGCAGCTCGTAGAGGGTCATCTCCTCCGGCGGGATCCCCCGCCACCCCGCGTCCGTCCAGCGGAACGCCCCCGGGTCCACCACCTCCGACGGCCCGTGCACCCCTTCCGGCTGCGAGCGCGACGCCGGGTCCGGGAACGCGTCCCCCCCGTCCAGCCGGAACCTGTACCGCGCCCCCGCCCCGATCCCCTCCACCCGCCCGCTCCACCACCCCTCCCCCTCCCCGGCGAGCGGATGCGCCTCCCCCTCGTCCTGCCGTTGCAGTTGCGGGCTGTTCCCTGTCCCCTGTCCCCTGTCCCCTGCCGTTCCCCCGTACACCACCACCTCCACGCGCTCGTGCCCCGGGGCCCAGACGCGGAACTCCACGCCGTCGCCGTCCAGCCTGGCGCCCAGCGGGCGCTCCTCCGTCGCTGCGTTCGCCACTTCTCCCCCCTGTTCTGCGTCAGCTCCCGCGCCCCGGCCCTCCCCCGCCCCGTCCCGCGTCTCCG
>JBFMFL010000427.1:0-4941 GCA_040752145.1 Gemmatimonadota bacterium | reverse complement strand
ACCGGCCTTGGCTCCCGGGTGCGCGTCTCATCCTACAAGCCCCAGCCCGCCTCGCTGTCAAGTTTCTGGTGTGATGGATGGTGCCCCGCGCCTACAGACGCTGAATAGAAACAACCCCCTGTTCAGGGCGCCCCCCGGAGTCGCATCTGATTAAGCCGTCGCCTCTTAGCCGAACGACAGGCGTTTCATTCGACAGGGTCGGCGGCAGACGGTGGAAGACTCACGCGGTTTCCGCTCAGTAGCCCGCCACCTCCCGCAGCGGCGCCCCGCCGAGCACGATCACCGGGAGGGTGTCGCCGGCGTCGAATTCTCCGCCGGATTCCGGCACCACCAGCAGCCCGTCCGCGGCGGCCATGGAGGTGAGCACGCCGGAGCTCTGCGAGCCGGTGAGCGACGCCACCAGCCCGCCATCGCCGCGGTCCAGGCGCACGCGCATGAACTGGGTGAGCCCCGGCTTGGCGGAGAGCGGGGCGGCCAGGCGCGCCGGCTCCACGGGCGGAAAGACGGCGCGGCGGCCGCACATGCGCAGCAGGGCGGGGCGGACGAACACCTCGAAGGTCACCAGCGTGGAGACCGGGTTGCCGGGGAGCCCGAACCAGGGGATCCCCCCCAGCCCCGCCACCCGCCCGAAGGCGAGCGCCGACCCCGGCCGCGCCTTCACCCGCCAGAACCTCGGCTCCGTCCCGAACCCCTCCATCACCTCGCGCACGTGGTCGTGCTCGCCCACGCTGACGCCCGCCGTGGTCACCAGCGCGTCGCACCCGCGCGCCGCCTCCACCCGCTCGCGCAGGCTCTCGCGCGTGTCCGCGGCGATCCCCAGCACGCGCGCCTCCATGCCCGACTCCGCGAGCTGCGCGGCCAGCGCGTAGCCGTTGGACGAGACGATCTTTTTCCCGGCGAGCACCTCCGCGAAGCGCTCCACCTCCACCAGCTCGTCGCCCGAGGCCAGCACCGCCACCACGGGCCGCCGCACGACCTCCAGCTCCGCGCGCCCCAGCGACGCCGCCACCCCGATCTCCGCCGCCCGCAGCGGCGTCCCCGCGCGCAGCACCAGGTCGCCGCGCCGCACGTCCTCCCCGCGGCGGCGCACGTTCCTGCCCGCGTCCAGGTCGGACCTCACCTCCACCCGCCCCTCCGCCGTGCCGATCCCGCTCCCGCCGTCGGTGTGCTCCACCCGCACCACCCTGTCGGCGCCCTCCGGCACCGGCGCGCCCGTCATCACGCGCGTCGCCTCGCCCGGCCCCACGGGGCGCGAGGGGAAGCTCCCCGCCGGCACGTCGTCCACCACCCGGAGCATCCGCGGCCGGTCGGCCGACGCGCCGAGCACGTCCGCGCTCCGCGCCGCGAAGCCGTCCATGGCGCTGTTGTCCCAGGGCGGCAGGTCCACCGGCGAGGCCACGTCCTCCGCCAGCACGAAGCCGAGCGCGTCCGCCAGCGCCCGCCGCTCCGGCGGGAGCGGCGCCACGTCGCGCAGGATCATCTCCCGCGCCTCGCGCACCGGCAGCCAGTCCGCCCCGCGCCCGCGGCTCAACGGCCCCTCCCGTCCTCTGCGCAGCTCATGCGTCCGCCTCCCCGGTGCGGGCGATCTCCTCCGCGCGGGCGTGGTCCGCGGGAGTGTTCACGTTCAGGAACAGGGTCTCCGGCGCGCCCCATCGCTGTACATCCGCCAGCGGAATGCGCGCCGTCCGCACCCGCCCCAGCAGGTCCACCAGCCGCCGCTCGCCGGCTCCCAGCATCCGCTCGACCTCCGGGAGGGAACGCACGGAGTAGAACGCGCACAGCGGCTCCACCCCGCGCCGCCCGGTGCTCTCCGGCACCACGGCGTCCGCGTCGCCCTCGGCGGCCCGTTCCAGCAGCGCGCGCAGCAGCCCCGCGCGGAGGAACGGCATGTCGCAGGCGACGCAGAGCGCCCCCGCGCGCGCCTCCTCCGCGGCCCAGCGCAGCGCCGCGTGTACGCCCCCCAGCGCCCCCGCCCCGGCGACCGCGTCGGGTCGCGTGCGGAGCCCCAGCCCCGCGAACAGCTCCGGCCGGTTCGCGATCAGCACCACGTCGTCCAGCGCCCCGCGCGCCGCCCGCACCACGCGGTCCACCACGCGCGCGCCGCCGACTTCCGCCAGCGCCTTGGGCGCGCCGAAGCGCCGGCTCTCCCCGCCCGCCAGCACGGCGGCGAGGGGAGGGCGCGGAGCGTGTCCGGCGTCGTCTCGATCCGGGGCGGGAGGCGGCATGCGGCAAGCTACGCCGCGGCCCGGAGCCGATCAAGCGGGCGCGCCGGCCCCGGAACGGGACTTGCGCGCCGCGGGCCGTCCCGGGCGCCCGCGCGAGAGGCGGCGGCGGGGCCCGCTCACCGCAACGAGGGAGGATCGCAATGGCGCGATACGACTGGACGTACGACCGGGGCTTCGCATCCGGCGCCCGCCGGCCGCGGATCTGGGGCAGGGGGGACGCGTACTTCGAGCACGGCGGGGGCGACGCGTACGACCGCGACATGACGCCGGCGCGGGAGTGGGTGCGCGGCGGGCACGGGCTGGGCGGCCAGTACGGCGGCCGGGGGTACCTGGACGGCGGGCGCGGTGGCTACGACCGCGGGCTGGGCCGCGGCTTCGAGCGGGATCGCGGCGTGTACGGCGGCGCCTACCCGCAGTTCGGCGGCGTCCCGGGCTCGCGGCGCGAGGGGATGTCCTACGGCGGTGGCGGGGGCGGCGAGCTGCGGCACCCCGACACCCTGCGCGCGTGGCAGCCGCGCGGGTGGGGCGGGCAGGCCGGCGCGATGGGCCGGCCCGAGATGGGCCCGCGGTGGAGCGCCGGCGGCTACGACGCTGGGTACGCGGGCGGCTTCGGCCGCGGCTACGACCGGGGGATGGGGCGCGGCGGGATGCGCCCGCAGTCGTACGGCGGCGACTTCGCGCGCGAGCCGTTCATGCCCGAGGCCGCCTACCTGCGGCACCCCGAGTACGAGACGCCCTCCACCTACCACCAGGACCGCTGGGAGCGGCCGGGCGAGTACGTCGTCGAGCGCGCCGAGCCGCCCAGCGACGAGGAGATCCGCGACGAGGTGCGGCAGCGGCTCTACCAGGACACCTGGCTCCGGGCCGACGACATCGAGGTCACCGTCAGCGGCGGCGTGGTCACCCTGCGCGGCGAGGTTCACGACTTCCTGGAGGCACGCTACGCCTGGGACGACGCCTGGGAGAGCGACGGCGTCCGCGGCGTCATCAACAACCTGACCGTCCGCCCCGACGAGGGCCAACCCCACGGCGACACGTTCGCCCAGCACACCGAGGGCGGCACCGGCTGATCGCTTCGGCCGGGTCTGCGGGCCGCTGCGGAGCCCGGCGGAAACTGCCCCGCCGGTCTCCTCCGCGGGCTCGGCGAGCCAGCCGAAACCGCCCGGCTGTCTCACCTCGCCGGAGTGAGCCTCGCCAAACTGCCGGCGAGTCTCCCTCCGTGACAGCATGCGGGAACTACGGAACGACAACGGCGGAACGGCGCGCGCATGGCACCGTTCCGCCGTTCGTCGTGCTCCCCTCCCCCTTGCGGGGAGGGGCCGGGGGAGGGGGGGCGCCGTTGCAGGCTGTTCCCTGTTCCCTATTCCCTGTTCCCTGTCAGTGCGCCTCTTCCGAGCCGTAGCCGTCGGCGAGGGGGCGGTCGGGCGGCTCGTAGGCGTTGCCGTCCTCGATGGCGCTCTGCATGTCGCGCGTGCCGAACATCTCCGCGTCCAGGTTCTCCACCAGGTGGGCCGCGGTGTCGGACTGGCTGCCCGTGCCGCCGCCCAGGTGGTCGTCGAACTCGGCCTCGTAGGCGGCGGCCTCGTCGGCGGCCTCGGGGACGTCGCCGCGCACCAGCTCGTCCACCACCAGCTCGTTGGAGAAGGTGGCGATCCCCATCGTCTCCACGATGATCTTCTCCACCACCTGCTTCTCCGAGTCCGTCCCCACCCGGCCGGACACCGTCACGAAGCCGTCCTTGACCGCCACCTCGATCCACCCCGGGTCGATGTTGGGGTACTCCCGGAGCTGCTGCTGGACGACGTCGTAGATCTCGTCGTCCGTCATGTTCTCGAAGTCGAAGAAGAGCTCGTCGAAGTCCTGGGCCATCGAGGCCTCCCGTTCGGTCAGAAGTGGAGCGCCGCCCCCAGGCTGAAGGAGAAGTTGTGGGTCCACTCCGAGATGTCCCTGGCGCCCGCCAGGTTGGCGAGCTGCGTCGGCGCCTCGATCTTCCAGAAGTGGTCCCGTGCCTCCAGCCTCACCGACAGGCGGCGGGTCGGAAACCAGTCCGTCCCGGCGCCGAAGCCCAATGCAAACGTGGGGCCGAAGTCGTAGCGCGCCGTCTCCGCGATGTTGAAGTCCTCCTCCAGGTCCGAGCTGCGCGCCAGGTCCCCCGCCAGCCCGCCGGTCCCGGACACGAACGGCGCCAGCCCGCGCCACGTCCGCGGTCCCGTCAGGTGGAAGACCAGCCCGCCCTCGCCCGTGATCAGCGCCATGTCCTGCTCCCCCACCTCCACCGGGATGAACGCCTCCGGGTCCTGCTCGGGGGTGGGGGCGTACACCTTCCGCTTCGAGGGGCTGAAGCCCACCCGCACCTCGCCGGAGAGCGGCCCGCCGAAGCGGATCTGGTAGCGCGCCATGACCAGCGGCGCCGACTGCGGCCCGAACTCGATCTGCTCGTCGTTGATCTCCACCGCCGGGCTGGTGAACAGGTAGCCGCCGGAGATCCCGAACGACTGCTTGGGCTCGACGTAGCGGATGGGAGAGGGGATGGTCTGCGCCCGGAGGGCGGACCCGCCCCCCAGCAGGGCGCCGAGGGCGAGGGCCGCGATCAGCGTGCGTCGCATGTTGTTCTTGGAATGTGCGTGGTCGGCGCGCGCCCGCGGGCGGCGCCGGAAGTGAGCCGGGCCCCGCGCCCGGGGGCCGGGGCCCCCGGGAACACCCCCCACCACGGCGT
>JBFMFL010000426.1:0-4942 GCA_040752145.1 Gemmatimonadota bacterium | reverse complement strand
GCGAACAGGGCGGCGGGCGCGCCTGCGGCGCCCGCGGCGAGCCGGGCGAAGCGGCGCGCGGCGAGCAGGCCGGGAGCCTCGATGGCGGAACGGGGAGCCAGGGCGGGTGAATGCATCGGAGGAACCGGGGGGGGGCGAGGTTCCCTTCGACCGTGGCGGTCCGGACGAGCGAGCGCGAAAGGCAGCCGCGGGTGAAGCGGGCGGCGACCGGCGTGCAAGATATACCGCGCACCGCGCGTGTGCAAGGAAAAGTTTCCGCTACATACATGAAAGTGTCAAATGGCAGCGCACAGCTTCCGCCCAGCGGGGCTCCGGCGCCGCGGGCGCGGAACTCGGCGCGCCCGCCCCCCCGCGGGCAAACACCTGTGTGGCGGAAACATCCGGTGCGCCCCGTCGCCGGCGAGCGGTCCCGCGGCGATGGCCCGGTACGTTGCGGGCGTGCAACGGAGCGTTACCACCGTTCCACACTCCATGCCCACCGCGCCGGCCGTACCATGCACCTGCACCCGCCGATTTTCGGCGTGGCTGCGCGGTTTTCGGCGCGGCGCCGTCCCACCCGCTTCCGGACCACTCCATGCTCCTCCGGCACTCCCGCGCGGCGCTCCCGCGCCCCTTTCCGCGTGCGCTCGCGGCGCTCCTTGTCGCCCTGGCGCTCCCGCTGGCCGCCTGCACCGAGGACACCCTGTACGACGGCGAGGAGGTCACCGGCCCCGAGGTGACCGTCGCCCCGCACACCGTGTCCGTGTCGCTGGCGGCCTCCCCGCCGCGCGTGGAGGTGGGCGAGGCGCTCAGGGTGGTGGTCACGGGCCGGGGGGCCCCGGACGAGCCGGGGCGCATCGCCCGGCTGGGCGGCACGGTGCTGGTGATGAACACCGCGCGCACCGACACCGTCCTGGTGACGCTGGGCCCGGAGACGATCTCGCCGCCGGCCGTCGGCGACGTGGCCCGCGAGTTCACCTTCACGGTGCAGCAGGCGTGGGTGGACCGCCTGCGCCTCCCCGACACCCTGGCGCTGGAGGTGCACGGCTGGGCCGTGAACGTGGCCGGGGCGTGCGTGGCCGCGGTGCAGGACAGCATCCAGAAGCTCCCCTGCGCGGACTTCCGCGGCTCGCGCGTGGCCTCCGGCCGCAGTGGGCTGCGGCTGCGCGTGGCGGTGGCCGCCGGCACCACCGTGGCGCTCCCGGCCGGGGCCCGCTCCATTGGCGACCTGGTGGTGGACGACGCCCACGGGCGCCTGTACCTGTCCAACCGGACCTCGCACCGGGTGGAGGTGCTGGACCTGGCCACGCTCCGCTTCGGCTCGCCCATCCCGGTCGGGTCGGAGCCGTGGGGGATGAGCCTCGGGGTGGGGAGCGACACCCTGATCGTCGCCAACTCCGGCGGCACCAACGTGTCGTTCATCCACACGGCGACGCTGCGCGAGGACCTGGCGCGCCGCTTCGAGATCCCGCGCGTCACCCTGTACGAGGTCAAGTTCAGGCTCGACACACTCACCCGGGTGGAGACCTACACCAACATCGACTTCTACAACTACGTGGACCGCCCGCTGCACGTCACGCAGGACGCCAGGCGGCGCCTGCTGTACTCGGCGGGGAGCACGCGCGCCGCCCCGGTGGGCACCATCCGCCTGGCGCAGTGGCTCCCCGGGTGGCAGACGTGGGAGGCCCGGATGATCTTCCACAACCGCGCCGTCAACGCCGACTCCACCTACTGGGCGATCGCCAACGCGGACGACATCTTCCTCGCGGGGCCCAACTCGGTGATCCTGGTCGACCACGTGTCGGGGAGCCGGCCGCAGGCGCAGCTGGTGAGCCCGCCCATGAAGGTGCCGGACGCCGTGGCGTACCTCAACTCGCTGGGCGCCGACGTGGTGGCGTTCCGCGGCAAGTGGCGGCTTCCGCAGGCCGTGGAGCTGTCGGACACCACGTTCGTCACCGCCTCGGGCGACCGGAGCTGGGTGGCGTTCGGGGAGGGGGTCCGCACCCCCGCGGGGCGCATCATCATGTGGAGCGCCGCCGGCTTCCTGTCGCGGGTGGAGGACATCGCGGACATCACCAACAACACCTCGGACCGCATCGTCGGGATCGGGCTGAACCAGAACGGCACGCTGGGGATGGCCCGCGGCACGCAGGCGGCCTACTTCTTCGGCAACGACCTGCGCCTGCAGGGGCTCACCAGCCAGGCATCCCAGGGCGGCGGCGCCGGCTTCATCCCCAACTCCACGGGCAACCGCACCCTGGCCTTCACCGGCACGGGCAACGCCACCGTGCAGGTGGTGGAGACCACCAGCTACCGCCCGGTGGGCGAGATCGCCATCCGCGACAACGTGGCAGGTCCCTTCAAGGTGGGTCCGCCGGTGCCGGGGCAGACGGCCTGCCCGGCGGACTACGCGCAGGGCCCGGCCGGGTGCGTGGTGGCGCGGCTGTACGCCGTCACCGCCGCGGGCGGGGTGGCAATCGTGGACGTCCTGCGTGAGAACCTGACGGGCACCGCCGCGGCGAGGAGGGATTGATGGGCGTGAAGACGAGGATCGCGGCGGCGCTCCTGGCGGCCCTGCTGGCGGCGCCGGCGGCGCGCGCCCAGGACTACGCCGGCACGGTCGGCTACGGCGGCGGCGGGGTCTGGTTCGGGGACTTCAACGAGTCCGGCGCCTCGCTGGCGCTGGAGTCCGGCTGGCTGGCCGTCGCACACGCGGAGCACTACCTGGGCTCCGGACGAATCGGCGCGCGGCTGGGGGCGGCGTTCACGCAGCGCCCCTTCGACGCGGCGGGGCTGGCCCGCGACATCAACACCTGGATGTTCGACGGCAGCCTGCTGCTGCGCCCCCTCCCGGTGGACCGCCGCCGCAGCGTGGTCCCCTTCCTCAGTGTGGGCGCCGGGGTGGTGAGCTACGGCTTCGGCGAGGGACGCCCGGTGGTGTTCGAGGGCTCCGATGCCGTGTACCCGGGCGACGCGGACCGCCAGTTCGCGGTGGTGGGCGGGCTGGGGCTGGACGTCGTCCCGCGGCTGTCGCTGTTCGGCACGCCGCTGGGGGTGCGGCTGGAGGCGATGGACCACGTGGCGCTGGAGTCGCCGTTCGAGAGGCCGGGCGGAGACGCGCTCGGCCCGGTGCACAACGTAAGGGTCACGATCGGGCTGATCGGCCTGGTGGACCTGCCGTGACCCTCCCTGATCAGCGACGCCCATGAGCGCCCGGATCCTGGTGGTGGACGACGACGCCCCCATGCGGGTGGCGTTCGAGTTCCACCTGACGCGCACCGGCTACGTGATCGCCACCGCCGCCAGCGCCGAGGAGGCGCTGGGGATGCTCCACGAGTTCAGGCCCGCCATCGTCATCACCGACATCCAGATGGAGGAGATGAGCGGGCTGGAGCTGCTGCAGCGCGTGGCCGCGTCCAAGCTGGACACCGACGTGATCGTCATCACGGCCTACGAGGACATGCGCAGCGCCATCGGCGCCATCCGCGACGGCGCGTACGACTACATGGTCAAGCCGGTGGACCTGGACCAGCTGGACATGGTGCTGCGCCGCTGCCTGCGCGACCGCGCGGCCCGCAAGCGCCTGGCGGACGAGCCGGCCACGGGGCGGGTGGTGGACGGATCGGAGCTGGTGGTGGGGCGCACGTCCGGGATGATCGAGATCTACAAGACCATCGGGATGCTGGCGGGGACGCGGGCGCCGGTGCTGATCCGCGGGGAGACGGGGACGGGCAAGGAGCTGGTGGCGCGGGCCATCCACTTCAACTCGCCGCAGGCCGGCGAGCCCTTCGTCGCCATCAACTGCACGGCCATCGCCGAGAACCTGCTGGAGTCGGAGCTGTTCGGGCACGTGCGCGGCGCCTTCACGGGCGCGGTGGGCGACCGCAAGGGACGCTTCGAGCTGGCGGGGAACGGGACCATCTTCCTGGACGAGATCGGCGACACGGCGCCGGCGTTCCAGGCCAAGCTGCTGCGCGTGCTCCAGGAGCGCGAGTACTACCCGGTGGGCGGCGAGCGCCCCCGCCGCACCGAGGCGCGGGTGATCGCCGCCACGCACCGCCCCATCGAGGAGCTGATCGCGCAGGGCACCTTCCGCGAGGACCTGTACTTCCGCCTGCGCGTGGTGGAGATCCGCGTCCCCCCGCTGCGGGAGCGCCGCGAGGACATCCCCCTGCTCGCCGAGCACCTGCTCGCCAAGGCGGCGCGCGACATCCACAAGGACGTCCGCATCATCCCCCCGCCGGTGATGAAGGCGCTGCAGGCGTACGACTGGCCCGGCAACGTGCGCGAGATGGAGAACACCATCATGCGCGCGGCGGTGCTGGCGCACGGCCCGGCCATCTCGCTGGAGAGCCTGGGGCTGGGGACGGTGCCGGTGAAGGGCGCGGCCGCGGCCTCCGGCCCGGAGGCCGTCACGCTGGACGAGGTGGAGCGCCTGCAGGTGGAGCGCATCCTCCAGCGCACGGGCGGCAACAAGCGCCGCGCCGCGCGGCTGCTGGGGATCTCGCGGCCGCGGCTGGACCGGCTGCTCGCCAAGTACGACGGGCACGAGACCAACGGCAACGGGAACGACGGCGGCGACGCGGACAGCGACGACTGAGCCGCGTGGCCCCGTCCGGGGAGAATGCCATGCTCCGCTCGAACACGATCCTGGCGCAGGCGCTCACGGAGTACGCGGGGATGCAGGTGCACGAGGTGCTCTCGCGCGTGGAGGGCTCGGTGCGCACGCTGGAGCCGCACGAGCTCGCGGCGGCAGGCGTGGTCGCCGTCCTCCTCCTGCGCCGGTGAATCCCCGCCGGCAACCCTTTCACCCGCCCTCCATGTACGCAGAGGCTCGCCCTTCCCCCTCCGCCGCCGCGCCGACGGTTCCCGCGGCGGAAGCGCGCCCGCGGGTCTCGCTCCCCGGGCTCCGGCTCGCGGCGCTCGGCCTGGCGAAGGCGGCGCTCCTCCTCGTGGCGCTGGC
>JBFMFL010000425.1:0-5010 GCA_040752145.1 Gemmatimonadota bacterium | reverse complement strand
ACCACCCCCGCGCCCGCTCCAGCGTCGCCAGCGCGGCGAGCAGGAGCGGGAGCAGCACCGCGGCGGCGTGGAGGCGCACCGGACCCAGCTTCACCCAGCGGTGGACCCCCTCGATCCCCGGGGCGAGCAGGGCGGCGGCCAGCGCGGCGGCCGTGAGCACGACCACGACGTCGGCCCACCTCCCCCGCGCGGGCGGGGTCCGGGTCCGCGCGCCCAGGCACAGCAGCGCGCCCACGGCCCAGGCGGCGGCGTTCTGGGCCCACAGGGACGCGGGCACGCCGGACGCCCGCATGACCAGCACGCCCAGCAGGAGCGCCGGCACGGGCGCGAGCAGAAAGAGCAGCGCTGCGCGGCGCGGGTGCGTCCGCAGCCCCAGGGTGGTCATGGGTCCGGTGTGTGGGGTTGGACGTTGGCGGGAGCTGCCGCTCCCGCGGTCCGGCGAGGGGGTGCGCGGCCGGGGGCTACTCTTCCGGGATCTCCAGCTCCATCTCGGCCTCGGACGAGTAGATGGTCTCGGGGCGGAAGCGGAAGCCGATCTTCTCGTACGAGCGGACCGCGGCCCGGTTGTGCGGCTCCACCGAGAGCCACAGCCGGCGCAGCCCCAGCGCCCCGGCCACCCGCGCGGCCACCCGGTTCACCTGCGTCCCCACGCCGCGGCCGCGGATGCCGTGGTCCAGGAAGATGGCGTACTCGGCCATCCCCTGCTTGTCGGTGGGGACCATGAAGGCGTGGCCCACCACCTCGCCGTCGGCCTCCACCAGCAGGTGGGTGCCGCCGCGGAGGATGCTGTCCAGCCAGCGGCCGATGCGGAAGCTCCCCTCGGGGGGGAGCCCCTGGGCGGCGCGCTTGGGCTCGAAATCGTCGTAGAAGCGGGCCACCGTCTCGCGCTCCGCGGGGTCCATCTCGCGGACGACGAACGACTGGCCCTGGCGGTCGTGCAGGGTCACCGGGAGGATGTGGTTGAGGGCCGGGGCGGCGAGGGCGGGCACGTCAGAAGCCCATCCCCCACCCGCGCAGCAGCGGGAAGGCCTGGCGCCGGAGCGACTCCAGCGTCCGCAGGTTGACGGCCTCCACCTCGGCGCGGCGGGGGACGGGGGGGAAGGCGCCCGGCTCGTCGCGCACCCTCTCGCGGAGCAGCTCGGGGGCCTCCCCCTGCCAGCGGTCCAGCCACTCGCGGGGGATGCGGTCGGGGGCCTTCTGCCCGGAGAGGCCGGCCCACACCAGCGACCAGGCGCGCGGCACCACGCCCCAGATGGCGTAGCCCCCGCCGCCGGTGGCGACGATGCGCCCGCCGCAGAAGCGGTCGGCCGCCTCGCAGGTGATGCGGACCGTCTCCTCGTACAGCCGGGTGGTGGCGCGCAGGTGGGTGAGCGGGTCCAGGGTGTGCCCGTCGCACCCGTTCTGGAGGACGATGACGTCCGGCCGGAACGCCTCGGCCACCTCCGGGAGGAGGCGCCCGTACACGTCGATCCAGGAGTCGTCCTCGGTGGAGGGGTCCAGCGGCAGGTTCAGCGAGTAGCCGTAGCCGTCGCCCTCGCCCAGCTCGTCCACGAAGCCGGTGCCGGGGAACAGGTAGCGCCCCGACTCGTGGATGGAGAGGGTGAGGACGTCCGGGTCCTCGTAGAAGATCCCCTGCACCCCGTCGCCGTGGTGGGCGTCGTAGTCGATGTACATCACCCGCGCGCCGTGCTCCTCGCGGATCCAGGCGATGGCGGCGGCCAGGTCGTCGTACACGCAGAAGCCGGAGGCCCGGTCGCGGTGCGCGTGGTGCAGCCCCCCGGCGATGTTGAAGGCGCGGGTGTACTCGCCGGACATCACCACCTCGGCGGCGCGCATCGTCCCGCCCACCACGGCGGCGGTGGCCTCGTGCATCCCCGGGAACACCGGGGTGTCGTCGGTCCCCAGCCCCCAGCGCCACGCCTCGCGGGTGTCGGCGCCCTCCTCGCCCAGCCGCTTCACCGCGGCCACGTACTCGGGGGAGTGGACGCGCAGCAGCTCGGCGTCGGTGGCCGCGCGCGGGGCCACCACGCTCACCCCGGGGCCGTCCATGAGCCCCAGCGCCTCGATCAGCGAGACGGCCAGCTCCACGCGCTTGGGGTTGAAGGGGTGGTCGGGGCGGAAGCGGTACCCCAGCACCATGGGGTCCCAGATCAGGGCGCTCTTCATCCGCGCTTCACCGCGACAGGAGGGCGCGGACGTCCTCCTCCAGCGAGGGCCAACCCACCCGGAACCCCGCCGCCTCCAGCGCGCCGATCACCTCCCGCGGGTCGATGGTCCCCAGGTGGAAGATGATCGTCTTGTCGCCCTCCACCCGCACCGGCGACACCAGCACGCTGACGATGTTGACGGAGCGCTCCGCAAGGATGGACACGGCGCGCGCCAGCTCGCCGGGGCGGTCCGGGAGCGCCACCTCCAGCCGGGTGGCCGGCTCGGTGCCGCCCAGGATCTGCACCAGGGCGCTCAGCAGGTCGCTCTCCGAGAGGATCCCCTGGAGCCGGCCCGCCGCGTCGACGACCGGCACCGCGCCGATGCGGTGCCGGCAGAGCAGCTTGGCCGCGTCCTCGACGGGGTCGGCGCCGGTGCAGGTGACCACCTCGCCGGTCATCACCGCGGCGACGGGGGTGCGCTCCAGGAAGTCCACCCGCTCCGGGTCCGCCACGGTCAGCGGCGAGGGCATCGCCAGGCGGATGTCGCGGTCCGAGAGGATCCCCACCAGCATGCCGGCGGCGTCCACCACGGGGAGGTGCCGGACGCGGTGCTCGCGGGTGAGGCGGAGGGCGTGCGCCAGGGTGTCGTCGGGACCCACGGTGAAGGGGTCCCGGGTCATGCGGTGTCGGACGAGCATGGGGAGGGGACGGGTGCGGAGCGGAGGGGGCCGGCCGGGGAGGCCGCGCCCCCCGGGTGCTACATGCGCTCTTCGCGGACCAGCTCCCCGGAGGGGGAGTAGACGCGGAGCACGTTGGCCGTGCCGTCGTAGTCGGCGTCCACCAGCTGGTAGACGCGGTCGCCGCCGCGGAACACCTCCACCATGTCGGCCCTGCCGTCGCCGTTGCGGTCGGTCCAGGTGGCCACCGGGTAGACGCCGGAGGTGAAGCGGACGAACTTGGCGTGCGGCCCGCCGCCCTCGCCGGCGGCGCGCACCTCGCCGGCCCCGACGCCGGAGGCAGCGGCCATGGAGCCCAGCCACGCGCCCGCCGCGGAGGCGCCGCCCTGCAGGGCGGAGGAGGCGGGCATCTGCGGCATCTGTCGCGAGGGGGGACGCCAGTCCTGCGCACGCGCCGCGGCCGGCGCGGCGAGGACGCACGCACCCAGCAGGACGGGGACGAGACGACGTGTCATGGGAAACCTTCCGATGTGGGGTGTGCTGCAATCTAAGGGTACCCGGCCGGGAGCGCCACGTTCCTGGGCGGCTCCGGGTACGCGGGTTGCACAGGCGGCAGTCGCGACCTCCACCACGCGCAGGAACCCGCTCCAGCCCGGAATGATGCCCGATTCCGCCCTTTCCCGTCCGCGCTACCAGGGACTTTCGGCCGCGCGCCGCTGGGAGCACGACCCCGCGCTCCCCCGCGCGGAGTTCTCCCTGGCCGCGGGGGACCGCATCGGGGAGCTCACCATCATCGGGCACCTGGCCTGCGGGCGCGCCACGGAGCTGTACCAGGTGTGGAGCAACAAGCACTGGTGCGCCCTCACCGGCAAGATCACCTCGCCGGCCCACCTGGGGAACGGCACCCCGGCCTCGTTCCAGATGGAGGCCCGGGTCCTGGCCAAGCTCCAGCACCCCAACATCGTCCGGTACTTCGGGAGCGGGGTGGCCGAGGGCCGCCCCTTCCTGCTGCTGGAGTACTTCGCCGGCCCCTCGCTCTTCGACATGCTGGAGGGGCTCCCCAAGCGGCGCCTGCACGTCCCCGACGCGATCCGCGCCACCATGCACGTGGGGGCGGCGATCCACTACCTGCACCGCTGCGGCTACCTGTACCGCGACCTCAAGCCCGCGAACATCCTGCTGCGCGAGGGGATCCCGGTGCTGGTGGACTTCGACGTGGTGCGCCGCATCACTCTGCGCTCCCGCCCCAGCGACCGGCTGGGGACGGCCCCGTACATGGCGCCGGAGCAGATCCGCAAGCAGGCGCTCTCGGCGGCGACCGACGTGTACGGGCTGGGGGCGCTGCTGTACGAGCTGCTCACCGGCCACTGGCCCACGGAGGAGCCGCGCGACGAGGACGAGGACGACTGGGACGACGAGGACTGGGACGACGATCCGCCGCCGCGCCCCGTTTCCAGCGACCGCGCGGAAAGGACGATGCGCACCGGGGAGCTGGTCACACGGTACCCGCAGCTCACCCGGCCGCCGGTGCCGCCGCGCCAGCACAACCCGCAGGTGAACGGGGAGCTGGAGAAGGTGATCCTGCGCTGCCTGGACCGCGACCCCTCGCAGCGGTTCCAGACGGTGTCCGGGCTGCTGGCCGCGCTGGCGCCGCTGCTCAAGGGGCGGTACAAGCTGTGGCCGGACGGGGCGCCCATCGAGCGCCGGGCCGATACGGAGTCTCGATAAAGGTTGACGGCGGGTTTGGGCGTGCCCCCGGCTGGCGCCGGGGTCGGGCTTCGGCTCCGTAACGCACGATACAACTGTGCGTAACGGAGTCGAGCCCGCGCAAACTGCCGCGCGGTCTCGCCCCTTCGGGCCGAAATCCCTCACGCGGGGCTGGTGCTGGCGTCCGCGGGGCCCCCCACCCCGGCGCTGCGCGCCGCCCCTCCCCCGCAAGCGAGGGAGGGGACAACTACACGGATCTGCCGTGCTCCCCCTTCCCTCGCTTGCGGGGGAAGGGGGCCAGGGGGATGGGGGGTCCGTTGTCGTTCTCCCCTCCCCCTTGCGGGGAGGGGCCGGGGGCATAGGCGTTAACTTAAGGCTTGCAGCCCACGCGAGACCGGCTTATCGTGGGCTTCATGAGATCCGATATCCTTGCCGAAGAGTGGGGCGTCATCGCGCGATTCCTGCCGGAGGGGTGGCGG
>JBFMFL010000424.1:0-5021 GCA_040752145.1 Gemmatimonadota bacterium | reverse complement strand
GGCTACCGGCAACACCCGCGGGGGGGCGGCACCCGCGGGGGGCCGCCCCGCCGTTTTCGTCGTCAGGACCACTGCCAGGTGCCGCCGCGGCACTGCAGGTACTCGATCTCGCCCCCCTCCCCCGTGCAGCGCGTGTAGCTGCCGGTGCAGCGGGTCCCCAGCAGGCTCTCGCACGTCGCGTACTTGCCCTGCGCCGAGGCCGGGGCCAGCAGCACCGAGCCTCCGGCGATGCAGGTGAGGGCGGACAGCGCCATCAGCTTTCTCCTCATCGGTTCCTCCTCGTGGTGGGTTGATCCTTCCTACTCCCAGGTCCCGTCGTGGCAGTACAGCCCGTCCAGGTAGCGGCCCTCCCACTGGCAGACCACCGTCGCGCCGGGCGTGGTGCAGGTGGTCCCGCGCAGGGCCTCGCAGTCCGGGTAGGTGGCCCGTCCGTCGGCGGGGACCGCCAGGGCCGTTCCTCCGGCGATGCAGGTCAGCGCGGACAGCAGCATCAGCTTCTTCCTCATGGCTCCTCCGTTCCGGGTGAGAAGGCATCGCGTGCTCCCATGATCGTCTCCACAGTATCTGTCGTCAAGTGTGCCGCTGGTCGGCGGCGGGGAGCGGGAGACTTCGTACTTCACCCCGAAACCCCCGTGTGCTATACTTCCTACACGTATAAACGAACCCGACTTCCCGCAGCACACAACGATAGATGCTCGTCGTCATGCGCCACGATGCCACCGAGGAGGACGTCCGGAGCGTCGTGGAAACCATCCAGGAGCTCGGCTACGAGGCGCGTCCCATCCCCGGGAAGCAGCGCACGGCGGTCGGGCTGATCGGCAACGACGGCAAGGTGCCGGCGGACCGCATCGAGGCGCTCTCCGGCGTCCTCCAGGTCATCCACGTCTCCCAGCCGTACAAGCAGGTCTCGCGCGAGTGGTCGCCCGAGCCCACGGTGGTGGAGCTGCCCAACGGCACGCGCATCGGCGGCGACGAGGTGGCGGTCATGGCCGGCCCCTGCTCGGTGGAATCGGCGGAGCAGATCATCGGCATCGCGCAGCGGCTGCGCGACGCGGGGGCCACGGTGCTGCGCGGCGGCGCCTTCAAGCCGCGCACCTCGCCGTACTCGTTCCAGGGGATGGGCGAGGGCGGGCTGAAGCTGCTGGCGCAGGCCCGCGAGGAGACCGGGATGGCGATCGTCACCGAGGCCATCGACCCGGAGAGCCTGGCGCTGGTGGTGAAGTACGCCGACATCATCCAGATCGGCGCGCGCAACATGCAGAACTTCTCGCTGCTGCGCCTGGCCGGCCGCTCCGGCAAGCCGGTCCTGCTCAAGCGGGGGATGTCGGCCACCATCACCGAGTTCCTGATGTCGGCCGAGTACCTGCTGGCCGAGGGGAACCGGCAGGTGATCCTGTGCGAGCGCGGGGTGCGCGGCTTCGACTCGCAGCAGACGCGCAACCTGCTGGACCTCACCGCCATCCCGGTGGTCAAGGGGCTCTCGCACCTCCCCATCATCGCCGACCCCAGCCACGGCACGGGCGTCCGCGCCAAGGTGATCCCCATGGCGCGCGCCGCGGTGGCCGCTGGCGCCGACGGGCTGATGGTGGAGGTTCACCCGGACCCGGAGCGCGCGATGTCCGACGGCGCGCAGTCGCTCTACCCGGACCAGTTCGGGGAGATGATGGAGCAGATCGCGCTGATCGCCGAGGCGATCGGGCGCACGCTCTCGCCATCGCTGGCCCCGGCCGGCGTCCGCTGACGTGGGCACCGACGGGCCGCTCCGCCCGTCGCGCCGGGCCACCAAGCCGCTCGGCGACCGCGGCGAGGAGATCGCCGCGCGCTGGCTGTCGGAGCGCGGCTGGACGGTGACCCACCGCAACTTCCGCCTGGGACGCAAGGAGATCGACCTCGTCGCGCGCCGCGGCGAGGTCGTCGCGTTCGTGGAGGTCAAGACGCGCGGCGGGCGCGGCTACGGGCACCCGCTGGAAGCGATCACCTGGAAGAAGCGGCGGGAGATCGGCCAGGTGGCCTCGGCCTGGATCGACCGGTACGGCAGGGAAGGGGACGTGTACCGCTTCGACGCGGTGGCGGTGCTTGCGGTCGGGGGCGGGGAGCCCGTGGTGGAGCACGTGGAGGACGCCTGGCGGATGTAGCCGTTCCGTCGAGCGGATCGTGTGGGGCCGCTCCGGAGCCGGACGATACCGCCGTCCGTCTCCTGCGCGGGCTCCGGGAGCCAGCGGAAACGGCCCCGCTGTCTCCCTTCGCCGGGGGGAGCCTCGCCAAACTGCCGGCGAGTCTCCCCCCGCAAATGCTTCGACGGATACCGCGGAACCACGCGGCGCCGGCCGTGCCGTGCCCGGGTCAGCGCGCCCCGATCCCCCGCAGCAGCGCGTCCGACCAGAGCGGCAGCGGCTTCGCGGCGGTCCGGTTCTCCTCCCGCGCCGCGCGCTGGTAGTCGGCCAGGAACATGGCCGGGTCGCAGAGCGAAGCCACCACCCGCTCCCGCCCCAGGTGCCGCTCCACCGTGGAGGCCATCAGCCACCCGACGGTGTAGAACGGCCCCTGCGGCACGCTGTCGCTCACCACGAACGCCATCCCCCGCCGGCTCAGCTCCTCCTCCGCCAGCTTCCCCTCCAGCAGCTCCAGGAAGAAGCCCTCCATCCGCCGCACGTCGCGGTCCGCGTTCGCCAGGTCGCGCTCCCACACCGCGCGCTCCGCGGCCCCGCTGGTGGCGTGCGGGTGCAGGTCCGGGCCGCCGGCGGCGGCGAGCACGGCGCGCCCCTCGGCGAAGCCGCCCATCCACGCCAGCGCGTCGCGCACGCCGCGCGGCAGGGTGGAGTCCGGGTCGGCGGGGCACACGCTGCCGACGCCGATGTGGTGCAGCTCGTGCGCGACGGTGTTCTCGAACTTCGCCGCGGGGAGCTCCGGGTCCAGGTACAAAAAGATCGCCGGGTCCGTGCGCGCCTCCCAGACGAACGAGTTGGTCCTGGGCTTGATGGACGGGTACACCTTGGCCCGGATGGTCGCCCCCGCGGGGAGGTAGGCGAACGCGCGCCCGGCCGCCGCCGACAGGTCCGCGGTGCGCCAGGCCCCGAGCGCCGCGCGCAGGGCGCTGTCGCGCGCCGCCAGCTCCGGCGACAGCACGAACGCGCGGAACGCCGAGTCGGTGAACGCCCGCCCCATCCCCGCCTCGCGCTGCTTGAGCCGGACGTACCCCTCGCTGGCGAAGAGCCGGCCCCAGTCGGCGTCGGACGGCGCCTGCCCGGCGCGGACGCGGCCCAGGATCGCGAGCACGGCCTCCGGCTCGTCGGTCACCAGCTTGACCTGGAGGCGCCCGTCCTGCGCGGCGGAGGCGGCAGGGAGCAGCAGGACCAGGGCGAGCAGCAGAGCGGCGAGGCGCATGGCGGTTCAGGGTTTGAGGTTCGGAGCGGTGGGCCGTCTCGACGGAAGATGCGCGGATCCGGGGCAGAGGCGGACGCCGGCGCGAAGCCCCGCGTGAGGGATGCCGGCCCGAAGGGGCGAGACGCCACAGTAGTATCGTGGCGGCTCGACTCCGTTGCAGACGGTCGTATCGTCTGCTACGGAGCCGCAGCCCGACCCCGGCGCCAGCCGGGGGCACGCCCGAACCCGCCGTTCCCGCCGTTCCGACGCCGAACGGATCACGAAACGTTGCCCCAGGGAGGATCGGAGGGCATCTTGAACCCCCTCTTCCCCGGGATGGTATATTATCCCGACCCCGTAGGACAGAGCCGTCCCGCGAGAGCCCATCTCCTTCAACACAACCGCAGTGTCGCGCACCGCACTCGCCCGCACCTACCGGCCGCGCACCTTCTCGGAGGTCGCCACCCAGGAGCACGTCTCCGAGACGCTGCGGGCGGCCGTCCAGCGCGGCCGCGTCGCCCACGCGTACCTGTTCTGCGGGCCGCGCGGGGTGGGGAAGACCACCCTGGCGCGCGTGCTGGCCATGGCGCTCAACTGCGCCGACCGCGGCGCGGACGGCGAGCCGTGCGGCGTGTGCGACTCGTGCCAGAAGATCTGGGCCGGGCGCACCTCGCTGGACGTGGTGGAGATCGACGCCGCCTCCAACCGCGGCGTGGACGACGCGCGCGAGCTGCGCGAGCGGGCCATGTACTCCCCGTCGGAGGAGGACCGCTTCAAGGTCTACATCATCGACGAGGCGCACATGCTCACCCGCGAGGCGTGGAACGCCCTCCTCAAGATCCTGGAGGAGCCGCCCCCGCGGGTGATCTTCGTCTTCGCCACCACCGAGCCGCAGAAGATCCAGCAGGCCGCGCCGCCCATCCTGTCGCGCTGCCAGCGCTTCGACTTCCGGCGCATCGGCACCACCGACCTGGTCCGCCGCCTGCGCGAGGTGCTGGGCGCCGAGGGGATCCAGGCCGCCGACGAGGTGCTCCTCCCCATCGCCCAGAAGGCGGACGGGGGGATGCGCGACGCCCTGTCGCTGCTGGACCAGGTGCTCTCCTTCACCGAGGGGACCCCCACCGCCGGGGACGTGCGGCGGGTGCTGGGGCTGGTGGGGAGCGAGCTGTACCTGGAGCTGTTCGACGTGATCGCCGAGCGGCGCCACGCCGACGTGTTCCGCTTCGTGGCCCGGCTGCTGGAAGAGGGCTACGACTTCACCGAGTTCTACCGCGGGCTGGCCGACTTCATCCGCGCGCTCCTCATCGTCAAGCTGGAGGGCGCCGAGGCCGCCGAGGTGCGCGACGACCTGCGCGGCGAGATGGCGGCGCGCGCCGAGCGGTTCGCCGCGGGCGACCTGCTGCGGATGCTCTCGCAGGTGGCCGAGCTGGACGCCGACGGGCGCTTCCGCAAGAGCGGCGAGCAGCGCATCCTGATCGAGCTGCTGCTGCTGCGCTTCGCCTACCTGGAGCGCACCGTCACCATCGAGGAGGTGCTCGCCGCCGTCGCAGGCAACGGCGGGGCGCCCGCCGCGCCACCGGGAAACGGATCGGGCGGGCGGGCGGCCGCTGAGGCACCGCCCGCCCGCCGCAACCCCGTCGCACCCCCGCAGGCCCAGC
>JBFMFL010000423.1:0-5055 GCA_040752145.1 Gemmatimonadota bacterium | reverse complement strand
CTGATCGAGCGACTCGGCGAGGAATCTCGCCTTTTTTCCCCCTGGGGCTTCCCCCTTGGAGGTGGGGAGTCGCTGGAGAGAATTCCGCGAGGCAAGCGACGCCTTCCTGGCGGTGGTCTCGCTACCCAGTCTGCCCAGTGAGCTGCTGCGGCGGGGGCAAGAGCTGAGGCAGGCGCTCCAGGAACGGCCTCGGAAGCGAGTTTCGCAAATCACTCGCATGGCATGCGTTAGCGCCTTAAGTTAACGCATATGGGGGACGGGGGGTGGGGGAGACACGCCGGAAAGCGAGGAGCGAGCGATGCCGATCCGTTCCCTGGTGGTTGACGACGAGCCGCTGGCCCGCCGCCGCGTGCTGCGCCTGCTCCGCGAGGAGCCCGACGCCGAGGTGGTGGGCTCCGCGGCCACGGGCGACGAGGCGGTGGAGGCGGTACGCGCCCTGTCGCCCGACCTGCTCCTGCTGGACGTGCAGATGCCGGGGCGCGACGGCTTCGGCGTGCTGGAGTCGCTGGGCGCCGACGACCTGCCGTACGTGGTGTTCGTCACCGCGTACGACCACTACGCCCTGCGCGCCTTCGAGGTGCACGCCCTGGACTACCTGCTCAAGCCGTTCGACGCGGCGCGCTTCCACCAGGCGTTCGGGCGGGCGCGCGAGCAGATCCGCCGCCGCGAGACGCGCGAGCACCGGCGCCGGCTGATCGGGCTGCTGGGCGAGCTGGCGGGGCGGGGGGACGCCGCGGGAGTTCCGGAGGGCGCCGCGGCCCCGTCCGGCGCGCAGCAGCCCGTGGAGCGGCTGCTGGTGCGGGCGGAGGGGCGGATCCTGTTCCTGCGCGTGGAGGAGATCGACTGGGTGGGGGCGCAGGGCAACTACGCCGAGCTGCACGCGGGCGCGGCGACGTACCTGGTCCGCGAGACCATGGGCGAGCTGGAGGCGCGGCTGGACCCGCGGCGGTTCCTGCGGGTTCACCGGTCCACCATCGTCAACCTGGACCGGGTGCGGGAGCTGCGGCCGTGGTTCGGGGGGGACTACCGGGTGGTGCTGCTGGACGGCACCGAGCTGCACCTGAGCCGCGTCTACCGGGGTCGTGCGGCGGAGCGGCTGGGGATGCCGTTGTGAACTGCGGGTTTGGGCGTGCCCCCGGCTGGCGCCGGGGTCGGGCTTCGGCTCCGTAACGCACGATAAAACTGTGCGTAACGGAGTCGAGCCCGCGCAAACTGCCGCGCGGTCTCGCCCCTTCGGGCCGAAATCCCTCACGCGGGGCTGGTGCTGGCGTCCGCTGGGGTCCCCCTCCCGACCCCTCCCCCGCAAGCGGGGGAGGGGCTTTTTTGTCGTTCTGCGATCTGCGCAGGGAGGTCGGGGGAGGCTGCGCAGGCTGTGGGTTTGTTCGAAGCCAGCGTGACCCGGCGGACCTGCTCGGAGCGTCGGCGAGTGCTCTGGCGAGTCCCTTCGGGTTTCGCACTGCCGGAGCAGACTCCCCCGGCCGACCACCTGCACCGGAATCAAGTCGGAGCGCGCAGCCGTTCCTGCCGGACCCACCCCTCGCCTCCTGGCGCGCCGGGGAACAGATTTCGCCGGGGCCGGGTTTAACGCCCCGTCCGGCGGCGCCGTGGGCGTCCGCCGCGTTTTCCGTCCCCCCGACGACGAGCCCAGAATGCAACCTGCAGCGCTGCTCCGCGCCGCCCTTGCCCGCCGCGCGGCGGCGAGCGCGGCGCTCGCCTGCGCCGGCGCGCTGGCGGCGTGCGCCCCCGGCGTGCCGCCCGAGGCCCCCGCCCCGGCCGAGGCCCCGGCGGCACCCGCCGCCCCGGCCGCGCCCGAGGCGCCCGCGGCCCCCGTGCGCGACATCCACTCCTTCGCCCGGCCGGAGGTGGCCCGCGTCACCCACGTGGAGCTGGACCTGCGCACCGACTTCGCCGCGAAGACGCTGTCCGGCACCGCGGCGCTGGACGTGGAGACCGCCCCCGGCGCCGACCGCATCGTCCTGGACACGCGCGACCTGGACGTGCAGGGGGTGGCCGACGCCTCCGGCCGCGCCCTCCAGTGGTCGTTCGGCCAGACCGACTCCATCCTGGGGACCCCGCTCACGGTGCAGCTCCCCGCGGGGACCCGGCGCATCGTGGTGAGCTACGCCACGCGGCCGGGCGCCGACGCGCTCCAGTGGCTCTCCCCCGCGCAGACCGCCGGCAAGCGGCACCCGTACCTGTTCTCGCAGGGGCAGGCCATCCTCACCCGCACCTGGATCCCCACGCAGGACTCGCCGGGGATCCGCCAGACCTACGCCGCGCGCATCACCGTGCCGGCCGGGCTCAAGGCGGTGATGAGCGCCGAGATGCTCACCCCCGAGGGCGAGCCCGTGGCCGGCGGCCGCGCCTTCCGCTTCGAGCTGGACAACCCGGTGCCGCCGTACCTGATCGCGCTGGCCGTGGGCGACCTGGCCTTCCGGCCGCTGGGGCCGCGCACCGGCGTGTACACGGAGCCGTCCATGCTGGACCGCGCCGCGCACGAGCTGGCCGACGTGGAGAAGATGGTGACCGCCGCGGAGAGCCTGTACGGGCCGTACCGCTGGGGCCGCTACGACCTGCTGGTGCTCCCCCCGTCGTTCCCCTTCGGCGGGATGGAGAACCCGCGGCTCACCTTCGCCACCCCCACCATCCTGGCGGGCGACCGCTCGCTGGTGTCGCTGGTGGCGCACGAGCTGGCGCACTCCTGGTCGGGCAACCTGGTGACCAACGCCACCTGGGCGGACTTCTGGCTCAACGAGGGATTCACCACCTACTTCGAGAACCGCATCATGGAGGCGCTCTACGGCCGCGAGCGCGCCGCCATGCTGGCGAACCTGGGGTGGCAGGAGCTGCAGAGCGAGGTCGAGAGCGTGGGCGGGCCCAGCTCGCCGGACTCGCGCCTGCACATCGACCTGGAGGGGCGCGACCCGGACGCGGGGATGACGGAGATCGCCTACGAGAAGGGCGCCACCTTCCTGCGCACCATCGAGGCGGCGGTGGGGCGGGAGCGCTGGGACGCGTACCTGCGCTCGTACTTCGACCGGTACGCCTTCCGGCCCATGACCACGGAGCGCTTCCTGGCCGACCTGCGCGCCAACCTGATCCGCGGCGACTCCGCCCTGGAGCGGCGCCTGCAGATCGACCGATGGGTGTACCAGCCCGGCATTCCGGAGAACGCCGTGTTCGCGCGGTCCGACGCCTTCGCGCGCGTGGAGGCCGAGGCGCGCCGCTTCGCGGGCGGCACGGCGGCGGCGCAGCTGCGCACGGAGGGGTGGACCACGCAGGAGTGGCAGCACTTCCTGGGCGCCCTGCCGCAGAAGCTGACCGCGGCGCAGCTCAGCGACCTGGACCGCGCCTTCAAGCTGTCGCAGCAGGGGAACAGCGAGATCCTCTTCGCCTGGCTCCAGATCGCGGTCCGCAACCGCTACCAGCCGGCGGTCCCCGCCGTGGAGCAGTTCCTCACCAGCCAGGGGCGCCGCAAGTTCGTGGCGCCGCTCTTCACCAGCCTGATGGCGCAGGGCGAGTGGGGGCAGCCCCTTGCCCGCCGCATCTACGCCAGGGCGCGTCCGCTGTACCACCCGGTGACCAGCGGCACGGTGGACACCATCGTGAAGTGACGGGAGGCGGAGCCGGGGTCTCCCGGCTCCGCTCCACCGGCCCCGCGCGCCTCACCGGGCGGGCTCCGGCGGCGGCGCCTGCACGGGCCGGAGGAGGATCCACCCCACCACCCCGGCCAGGACCGACGCGGAGAGGATCCCCACCTTGGCCTCGTCCACCAGCAGCCCGGAGGGGAAAGCCAGGGCGGCGATGAAGAGCGACATGGTGAAGCCGATCCCGCCCAGCCAGCTCACCCCGTGCAGCGCGCGCCAGGAGACCCCCGCCGGCATCGCCGCCATCCCCAGCCGCACCGCCAGCCAGGAGAAGAGGGTGATCCCCAGCGGCTTCCCCAGCACCAGCCCCAGGATCACGCCCAGCGTCACCGGGTGCGCCAGCGCGCTCCCGAAGTCGGCGGGGAGGTGCACCCCGGCGTTCGCCAGCGCGAAGAGGGGGATGATCCCGAACGCCACCAGGGGCTGCAGGTCGTGCTCGATGCGCTGCAGCGGCGACTGCGCGGCCTCGCAGGCGCTCTCGATCTCCTGGATCACCACCTGCTGGCCGTGGTTGGTGAGGACGTTCTCGCCCTCCACCCCGGCGGCGTCGAACTCGTCCATCAGGGCGCGCCCGCGGTCCAGGAACTCGGCGGTGTCGATGCGGGTGCGGGCGGGGATGGTCATCGCCGCGAGCACCCCCGCGACCGTGGCGTGGATCCCCGACGCCAGGAACGCCGCCCAGAGGCCGATCCCCAGCAGGAGGTAGAGGATGGGGCCGCGCACCCCCAGCAGGTTGGCGGCCAGCATCAGCCCCAGGAAGCCCCCGGCGACGGCGAGCGCCACCCAGGAGATGTCCGCGGTGTAGAAGAGGGCGATCACCAGCACCGCGCCGATGTCGTCCACGATGGCGAGCGCCGCCAGGAACACCTTGAGCGCCAGCGGGGCGCGCGGGCCCAGGAGGGCCAGCACCCCCAGCGCGAAGGCGATGTCGGTCGCCATGGGGATCCCCCACCCGGAGGCCCCGGGCGTGCCCCCGTTGAGCCCGGCGTAGATCAGCGCGGGGACCACCATCCCGCCCACCGCCGCGGCGATGGGGAGGGCGGCGCGCTTGGCGGAGGCCAGCTCCCCCACCAGGAACTCGCGCTTGATCTCCAGCCCCACCAGGAAGAAGAACACGGCCATCAGGCCGTCGTTGATGAAGTGGTGCAGGGAGAGGTGGAACTCCCGCCCGCCCCACGAGACCGCCAGCTCCGTCTCCCAGAAGTGGTGGTAGGCCTCCGCCCAGGCCGAGTTGGCCAGGATGAGCGCGATCGCCGTGCAGAAGATGAGGACGATCCCGCCCGAGCTCTCGATCCGCGCGAAGCGCTGGAAGGGGGTGAGGATCCGCTCGATCGGCGTCCTGCGCCCTGTCGACACCACCACCGGTACGTTCGCCATTCCGTTCAGTTCTTTCCTGAGGTTCGACTGC
>JBFMFL010000422.1:0-5069 GCA_040752145.1 Gemmatimonadota bacterium | reverse complement strand
GTCCGACGGGAGGCGGTCCGCCGGGGTGGCGGGCGATTCCCGCCGCGCGACCGGGCCCGGGGCCGCGGACGGCTGCCCGCTCCCCCCCCTCTCCCCGGCGAGCGCGAGCCACCCGGCGCCGGCGGCACCGACGAGCAGCACCCCGAGCAGGGCGGCACGCTGGAGCGTCCGGCGGTCCCGGGCCCGGGAAGGAGCGGGCGCCCGCTCCGCGAGCGCCTCCGGGGCGTAGCGCACCGTGGGCGAGTCGTCGGGCGGCGTGAGGCTCGGCGCGGGTGCGGCGGGCTCCGGGGCACGGACGGGCTCCGACGCCCGGACCGGCTCCGGCGCCGGGATCGCGGCGGCCGCCGCGACGTGCTCCACCGGGCGCTCGACGGCCGCGGCTTCCGTCTCGGCCCCGGATTCCGCGCCGACCGGTGGCGCGACGGCCGGGGGCGGCGCCTCGGCCAGGGGATCGGCGGCGGCGAGCGCATCCGCGAAGTCGCCCGCGGTGGGGAAGCGCGCCTCCGGGTCCTCTGCCAGGGCGCGGTGGATGGCCGCGGCGATGCCGGGGGGCACCTCGGGGCTGCGCTCGCGCAGCGGGACGGGCTCCGGCTGCTCGCCGGGGGGGATCTGCAGGCGGTAGCCGGGAAAGGGCCGCTCCCGGCACAGCAGCTCGTAGCCGATCACCCCGAGGCTGAACACGTCGGAGGCGGGCGACACCCGCAGCTCCCCGCGCAGCTGCTCGGGGGAGGCGTAGGCGGGGGACAGGAGCATCCCCCCCACGCGGGTGAGCTGGGTGGCCTCGTCGGGGAGGGCGGGGCGCGCGATGCCGAAGTCCAGCACGCAGACCCGGTAGCGCCCCGGCCGGTCGCGCCGCGCCAGGAAGATGTTCCCCGGCTTGATGTCGCGGTGCACCATCCCGGCGCGGTGGCCGGCATCCACCCCCAGCGCCGCGTCGCGCAGGATGCGCAGCGCCACCCGCAGCGGGACGGGGGCGGGGCGCGCCAGCCGGTGGGCCAGGTCCTCGCCCTGGAGCAATTCCATGACGAAGAACTCCAGCCCCAGCACCGGGTCCGTGCCGAAGTCGTAGACCGTGACCACGTTGGGGTGGTGCAGGCTGGCCGCGGCGCGCGCCTCGCGGCGGAAGCGCTTCTGCACCTCGTCGCGGGTCTCGGGGTTGGTGGCCGAGAAGGTGGTGACCTTGACGGCGACCGTGCGCCCCAGCCGCTCGTCCGTGGCGCGGTACACGGCCGCGAAGCCGCCCCGCCCGATCACCTCCTCGACGCGGTAGCGGTCGCACAGAGTCCGGCCTGCGAGCAGCCCCTCGAATCCCGGCATGGCGTTCGGAGTTTGCGGGTGCGCACACCTGGCGGTCCGCCCTCCGCCTCCGCAAGATGTGATCCGGTACGGACCTGGCCCACCGACACCCGGCGGGATGGACCGCCGCGCCGCCGCGCGCTACCTTGCGTGCGCTCCCCCTGGCCCTGATCTCCGGCTCACCGCCATGCCGCCACGGACCGCCTCCGCCCGCTCCGCCGCCGTCCCCCCGCGCGCCCCCGGCCGGGCGCCCGCGCCGGAGCGCTGAGCGTGGACGCGCTGGTGCTGGGCGGCGGGGTGATCGGCCTGTCCGCGGCGATCCGGCTGCGCGAGGCGGGGCTGGGGGTGCGGGTGTGGGCCGCGGACGCGCCGGAGGACACCGTCTCGGCGGTGGCGGGGGCGTTCTGGTACCCGTACCGCGCCTACCCCGCCGAGCGGGTGGACGCCTGGGGGCGGCGCACCTTCCGGGTGCTGGAGGAGCTCGCCGGAACGCGGGGGACGGGGGTGCGCATGCTCCCCGCGCTGGAGTTCTGGCGCGCGCCGACCGCCGACCCGTCGTGGACGGACGCCGTCCCCGGCTTCCGCCACGCGCGGCCGGACGAGCTGCCGCCGGGGTTCGCGGACGGCTACGCCTTCACCGTCCCCACGGCGGACATGCCGGCGTACCTGCGCTGGCTGGCGGCGCGCTTCCGGGCGCTGGGCGGGGAGACGGCGCGGCGGCGGGTGGCGTCGCTGGCGGAGGCGCGGGCGGCGTGCCCGCGGGTGGTCAACTGCACCGGGCTGGGGGCGCGCACCGTGGCGGGGGACGCGGAGGTGTTCCCCATCCGCGGGCAGGTGGTGCGGGTGGAGAACCCGGGCGTCGGGCGGATCCTGCTGGACGAGGAGCACCCGGAGGGGATCGTGTACGTCATCCCCCGCAGCGAGCGGGAGTGCGTGCTGGGCGGCACCGCGGACGACGGGGTGTGGGACGCCACGCCGGACCCGCGGGTCGCGCGCCGCATCCTGCGGCTGTGCGCGGAGCTGGAGCCGCGCCTGGCCGGGGCGCGCATCATCGAGCACCGGGTGGGGCTGCGCCCGGGCCGGCCCGCGGTGCGCCTGGAGCGGGAGGACTTCCCGGACGGCTCGCGCGTGGTGCACTGCTACGGCCACGGCGGCTCGGGGCTGACGCTCTCCTGGGGGTGCGCCGAGGAGGCCGCGGCGCTGGCGGCGCAGGAATGAGGAGGGGGGACGGCAGGTCGCCGTCCCCCCTCGCCGCATCCGCGGCGGACGCGGGTCCTCCCTACTCCTCCGCCGCCAGCTCGTCCACCTCTTTCTTGAGGTCGTCCGCCATGCCGGCGAACTCCGCCTGGTCGGACATGGGGATCCAGCGCGCGGGCAGGGGCTTGAGCACGCCCGCGAAGGCGGGCACGTCGGAGAACTCGTCGTCGGCCGCGAGGGCGGTGGCGCCGGCGAACAGGAGCATCGCCGCGGCGACCCCCAGCCCGGCGCGCCAGCGGCGCCGCGGCGGCAGCGCCGAGGCCAGCGACAGGTGCCCGGCCACCGTCGCGGCCGCGAGCGCCGGCCAGGCCAGGAGCCAGAGCGGGGTGGTCAGCCCGGCGTCCGGGAACAGGAACGAGTCCCAGCTCGCCGCGCCGGCCAGGATCATCCCCGCCACCGTGGCGGCGGAGAACACGGCCAGGTGCCCCGCGAAGTGGGAGCGCTGCCCCGCCATGCGGCCTGCCACGGCCCAGATCCCCGCCCACACCGCCGCCACCGTGGCGAACACCATCGCCCCGGCCAGCACGTCGCTGCCGCTGGAGCGCGCGTGGTTCTCCAGCCAGGTGTACGCGGCCACCCACGCCGCGGCCGCCGCGGCGACCCCCAGGCGCGCCGGGGTGGACGACGTCCAGCGCGCGCGGGCCGGCCCGGGCGCCACCGGCTCCTCGCCGCGGTCCGGGAGCGCCGGGGGGACGGCCTCCTCCGGGTCGCGGAAGCGCAGGACCGTACGCCCCAGCCGCACCTCCACCCCCGGCCCGGCCGCCAGGCGGGCGGCCCGGCCCGGGGTCCCCGGCGTGGCGAGCCCGTTGACGCTCCCCAGGTCCTCCACCACCAGCGCCCCCGCCTCGTCCAGCGCGATGCGGGCGTGGCGGCCGTCCACGTAGGGGTCGTCCAGGATCAGGTCGTTGGCGGGGGCCCGCCCCACGGTGAGCGGGAGCGACACCAGCCGCAGCCGCGCGCGCACGCCGCCGGCGTCCACCACCTCCAGGATCATCGCCACGTCACGGTCCCCAGGTAGCGGCGGGTGACGCGGCCGACGTTCTCGTAGCTCACCCCGGACAGGGCGAGGGTGGACACCAGCCCCGTGTCGCGCCGCCCCAGCACCGCCACCTTGAGCACCGCGTCGTACAGCTCGCCCAGCTTGCGGTAGCGCCGCACGCAGAGCACGGCGCGGAGCGGCGTGTCCGCGGCGCCCAGCAGGTTGCGGGTGCCGCAGCGCCAGCTGGTGACGTGCTCCTCCTGCCCGCCGGGGGTGTCGTCGGCGGCGAAGATGCTGGTGTACAGCGAAAAGAAGCGCGGCGCGTTCAGGGTGCGCGTGGAGACGAGCTGGTGCGACAGCGTCACCACGCCCGTCTGCTGGTCGCCGGCGATGAACAGGTAGTCGTCGGTGGAGCAGTAGTGCTGCACGGTCTCGTACGGCTGCTCCCTCCCCCGCTGCGCGTCGCCCCAGCAGCGGAAGTACGGCGCCGGCTCGGTGGCCACGCGATAGGGCCCCAGCCGCACCGTCTTCGGCTTCCCCGCGAACATCTCCCGCAGGTACACGTCCTGGTTGGCCCGCACCTGCCGCCCCACCTCGGCCAGGAAGCGGGCCGGCGGCTTGTAGCCGGGGGCGAGCGCCTGGGCCACCAGCGCCTGCACCCGGCCGGCCGGGACCAGGAAGCTCATCTGGTCGCCCGCGGTGGACACGTTGACGCCCACCACGCGCCCGTCGGCGGTGATGGCGGGGCCGCCGCTCATCCCCGGGTTGATGGAGCCGGTGAAGTGGATGCGCGGGTACAGCGTGTGGCGGAGCAGCCCGTTGTAGGTGCCCTCCACGATGCTGAGCCCCAGGTCGCTGGGGTGCCCCAGCGAGTACAGCCGGTCGCCCTGCGCCAGCGCCCCGGCGTCCAGCGGGAAGTGCCGCGGCGTGCGCAGCCCGGCGCGCAGCACGGCCAGGTCGTGCACCGCGTCGATGGCGAGCACCGCCAGCCGGTGCGTCCGCCCCGCCCCGTCCACCAGCTCGGCGCGGTAGCGGCCGGGGTCGTGGACGAGCTGCGACACCACGTGGTAGTTGGTGACCAGGTGCCCGCCCGCGCTCACGAAGAAGCCGGAGCCGGTGCTCGCCCGGCCCTCGGAGCCGGACTCCACCACCTGGATCTTGACCACGCGCTCGGCGAAGCGCTGGAACACGGCGGGGGTGGCGGTGCGCCCCTCCTGCGCGCCCAGCGGCGCGGCGGCCAGCGCGAGGGCGAGCGGGAGACGGGCGGCGAGCCGCCGGAGCGGGCTCCGGGGCGTTGCTGCGGGGAGGTGCATGATCCGGGGAAGGGACGGGGGCGGGTGGGGGCCGACGGATGGAAGATAGTGCGGAAGTGCGAGAGTGCGGAAGTGCGAGAGTGCGGAAGTGCGGGAGTGAACTGCGACGGCGACCCCCTCCCCCGGCCCCTCCCCGCAAGGGGGAGGGGAGAACGGCGACGGCACCCCCCATCCCCCCGGCCCCCTTCCCCCGCAAGCGAGGGAAGGGGGAGCACGACAGAAGT
>JBFMFL010000421.1:0-5074 GCA_040752145.1 Gemmatimonadota bacterium | reverse complement strand
CAGCAGTACCGCCGGGCTCCGGAGCGGCCCGCCAGACCAGCCGGAGACGCACCCGAATCCCGTCAACGGCGCTCCTCGCGGCGCCAGCGGAGGAACGAGTACACCAGCGGCACCCCGGCGGCCAGCAGCAGCCCGGCCGCCACGAACGTCCACCCCGCCAGCCGGTGCGTGTCGCGCCAGACCGCGTCGCTGGACAGCGTCCAGGGCGTCCGCACGCCCACGAACCAGTTGGGCCGCACCCGCGGCAGGTAGTTGCCCAGCGCCACGAAGAGCAGCCCCAGCAGCGGCCACATGGCCTCGCCCATGTCCAGCGGCCACCCCAGCGCGATCCCCAGCGTCAGCACCTCCAGCACCGCCATGAACCCCACCAGGATCTCCGCCAGCAGCAGCCGCGTGGACGTGAACCGCTCCACCTGGTCGCGGCGCGGGTCGAAGCGCGCCTGGAAGCGCAGCAGCAGCCACAGCCCCGTGGCGACGGCGAATGTTCTCGTCGAGGCCGTCCGCGTCAAGGCCGTCGCGCGCCGTGGGGAGGGGGACGGGGCGTGACCCTCCCGTTTCCGCGCCGTGGCGCGTTTCTGGCAAATTTGTCCCGCCGAGGGATGGATTCCGGCGGGACCAGAGCCGGTGCGTCCGCGCCGGTTGTTCCCCCGGCGTCCTCCCTCCCCCGGCCCGGCGCGCCCGCGCGGCGCCCCGCGGCCGACGACCCCCACTCCCCGCACCCGGGGCTTGCCGATGCTGAAGACCCTTGCCCTCCGCTTCGGACCGAGCGGCAGCGTGCTCCCGCTGGAGTTCGCGCCGGGGCCGATGACCGTGTTCGTGGGCCCCAACAACTCCGGGAAGAGCCTGGCGCTGCGCGAGGTGGAGGAGTTCCTGGAGACGGGCGGCACCGGGGACCGGAGGATCGTGGGCCACATGCAGATGCACTTCCCCGGGCCGGAGGACGCGGCGCGGATGGTGGAGGCCCGGCGGGTGGAGGGGCAGGCGGTGCCGGAGGGATGGGCGCGGGTGTCGCGCCTCAAGCCGGTGGGCGACTACGTCAGGAAGCGCGCGACCGACGTGGAGGACCTCCCCACCGACCAGCTGGTGGACCTGCGCGAGGTGCTGCGCGTGCTGGGGAGCGCCGCGCCGCCCACCGAGGAGGAGGTCGCCCGGCTGTGCCGCGACTTCTTCACCCTGTTCACCATCCGGCTGGACGGGCGCACCCGGCTGGCGCTCACCTACCCGCGCCCCATGGGCGACCTGCAGCTGCACCCCGGCAACCACCTGGCCGCGCTCTTCCGCGACGACGAGGCGCGGGCGCGCATCCGCGAGATCACCGCGGACGCCTTCGGGCTGCACTTCGTGCTGGACCCCACCGGGGGGACCCACCTGCGCATCCGCATGTCGGCGCGCGCGCCGGACGACGACCCGGAGGAGCAGGCGCTGGACGAGCGGGCGCGCGCCTTCCACGCCGCCGCCGCCGACATCGAGGAGATGAGCGACGGCGTCAAGGCGTTCACCGGGCTCAGCGCGGCGGTGCTCAGCGCCGACTACCGCATCATGCTGGTGGACGAGCCGGAGGCGTTCCTGCACCCGCCGCTCACCCGCAAGCTGGGGAAGCGGCTGACGCAGCTCGCCGCCGAGCGCGACGCGCGGGTGCTTGCCGCCACGCACAGCCCGGAGTTCCTGATGGGGTGCGTGCAGGCCGGCAAGCGCGTCAACATCGTGCGCCTCACCTACAAGGGCGGGGTCCCCAGCGCCACGCTGCTCCCGGCGGACAAGCTGCAGACCATGATGCGCGACCCGCTGCTGAGGTCCACCGGCGTGCTGGGGGCGCTCTTCCACGAGGGCGCCATCGTCTGCGAGTCGGACGCGGACCGCGTCTTCTACCAGGAGGTCAACGAGCGGCTGCTGGCCGAGGGGCGCGGCGGCGCCGACGGCTGCGTGTTCCTGAACGCCCAGAACAAGCAGACCATCCGCCGCATCCTGCGCCCGCTGCGGGAGATGGGGATCCCCGCCGCGGCGGTGGTGGACCTGGACATCTTCAAGGGCAGGGACGACTTCCGCGACCTGCTCCGCTCCGCCTTCGTGCCGGAGGTGTTCGCGGAGCACTGGGAGCGGGCCCGCGCCCACATGCAGCAGAAGCTGCGCGGCGAGGACTACAAGGACGGCGGCATCCGCAACCTGCCGCGCGAGCACCGCGCCGAGGGGGAGCACCTGCTGGACAGCCTGGCCGCGTACGGGGTGTTCGTGGTCCCCACCGGCGAGCTGGAGTGCTGGCTCAGACACCTGGAGGTGGGCGGGCACGGCCCCGAGTGGCTGACGCAGGTGTTCGAGCGCATGGGCACGGACTCGTCGCAGGACAGCTACCTGCGCCCCGGCGACGGCGACGTGTGGCGCTTCATGCAGCGGCTGGCGGAGTGGATCGGCGACCCGCTGCGCCGCGGCATGGCCGACGACGCCATCCCGCTGGACCACCTGCTCCCCCCGCCCCCGGAGGAGCCCGAGGAGGCGGAGGAGCCCGTGCGGGCACCCGTGGTGGTGAAGCTGACGCTGGAGCCGGCCGGGGAGCTCCCCCAGTCGGCTGCGTGAGCAGCAGCCATAAACCCTTTCGTGGCTTGGATCTTGCGGCCGGTTTCCGGGCGTGGTGCCGTCCGGCGAGGAGCGGAAATGCACTCCCGTCGTACCCGGAGCCGGAAGCGCAGGGGGTACGGGGACCGGCCGCCCGTGGAGAGACGAAGGGGCGCGCCGTGAGGGAGGCCCGGCGTCCGCTGCCGGGGCACCCGTGGGGCGTTGCGGCGTGGTCCGGAAGACACGCGGGGAGAGAAGTTCAGGAGAAGTGACGAGGTCTCCCGCGGCGGCGTGCCGGGAACCGGTTTCGTCGGCCCCGCACCGCCGCCTGCCGGTTCGAGTCCGGCCGGCGTTCCCTGGGACCGGCCGCCCACGCGGGCGGCCGGTCCTTTTCGTCCGTGCCGGGGAGCAGACGCCGTGTGGCGCGGTCCGTGCTCCCGCGGACGCCAGCGCAGAGCCCGCGTGAGGGATGCGAGCGCGAAGCGGCGAGACCCGCCGGCAGTTTGGCGGGGCTCGCCTCCGTTACGCAGCGTAGTTTGCTGCGTTACGGAGCCGCAGCCCGACCCCGGCGCAGCCGGGGGCACGCCCAAATCCACGCCGTCCAATCAATGCCGTCGTAAATGAGCTCGGCACTGGTCCTGATCCTGGTGGTCGCCGGCGGCTACCTGGCGGCGCACGTGGCCTCCGACTGGCTGGGCCGGCGCTTCATGGTGGTCTCCGGCGCCGAGTACCTGCTGCTGGGGATCCTGCTGGGCCCCCAGGTGTCCGGCCTGATCGGCGCGGACGTGTTCGGCGGCTTCGCCCCGTTCCTGACGCTGGCGCTGGGCTGGGTGGGGGTGGTGGTGGGGGCGCAGTTCTCCCTCCCGGAGCTGGTGAGGATCCCCGCCCCGCTCTACCGCATCGCCTTCTTCGAGGCGACGCTGACGCTGCTGGCCGTCTCCGCGGCGATGCTGGCGGTGTTCACGTGGCTGCCGGGGACGCTCCCGGAGGAGGCGGTCTTCCCCGCGGTGGCGCTGGGCGCGGTGGCGACCGCGTCCGCCCCCACGGGGATCGGGCTGGTGGCGCGGCGCCTGGGGTGGCGCGGCCCGGTGGTGAAGCAGCTCCAGCTCGCCACCGCCATCGACGCGCTGGTGGCGATCGTGGCCTTCTCGCTCCTGCTCACCCTGGGGCACGGGCCTCCCTCCGATCCGGGGGTGCGCCCGCCCACGGCCACGGAGTGGGCGGTGATCAGCGTCGCCATCGGGTGCGTGGGCGGCGCGCTCTTCCACCTCTTCCTGGGGAACGAGCGCAAGGTGGACCGCCTGTTCATCGCCCTGGCGGGCGCCACCATCCTGGCCAGCGGCGCCGCGGCGTACCTGCGCCTCTCGCCGCTCCTCCCCACCATGCTGATCGGGGCCATCCTGGCGAACACCTCCGGCAACCGCGACGAGCTGCGCCGCGCCCTGGGCGCGGTGGAGCGCCCCCTCTACTTCGTCCTCCTGATCTTCGCCGGGGCGGCCTGGGTGCCCAGCACGCGGGCCTGGGTGATCCCGGTGATCGTGTTCGTGGCGGTGCGCTCCGTGGCCAAGGTGGGGGGAGCCAACCTGGGGGCCCGCTTCAACGGCGCGCTCCCGGCGCTGGGGTGGGGATGGGGGCGGGCGCTGCTGGGGCAGGGCGGGCTGGCCGTGGCCATCGCGCTCAACTACCTGCTCCAGGAGGGGGCCCCGCTCGCCAACGTCGTCTTCACCGCCGCGGTGGTCTCCGTGATCCTCACCGACGTGGCCTCGGCGCGGCTGGCGGAGTCGGTGGTGGGCTCGGCGCGGCGGCGGCACGCGGAGCGGTACGTGGCGGCCGGCTCGGGACAGGAGGGCTGAGGTGCGGAGGCTGATCATCCTGGCG
The DNA here is from genome assembly GCA_040752145.1 of Gemmatimonadota bacterium. Classification (GTDB taxonomy): domain Bacteria; phylum Gemmatimonadota; class Gemmatimonadetes; order Longimicrobiales; family Longimicrobiaceae; genus JAFAYN01. The sequence continues at coordinate 646 of JBFMFL010000421.1, read as the reverse complement.
CTCCTGCTGGGGAGCATGCAGCTGATCTTCCCGCTGGGGGCGCAGGGGCAGGGGTCGCAGGCGCTGCTCTCCTTCGGCTTCCTGATCCTGGCCGCCTACACCGTGGGCGAGTTGGCGACGGCGGTGCGGCTCCCCAAGATCGTGGGCTACCTGGCCGCGGGCGTGGCGTTCGGGCCGTACGGGCTGGGGACGGTCACCGCCGCCGGGGTGGACCGCCTGGCCCCGGTGAGCCAGCTCGCCATCGCGCTGATCGCCTTCCTGGCCGGCGCGGAGCTGCGCTGGGGCGAGGTGCGCGAGCGCGGCCCGCTGCTGCTCAAGATGATGTCGGCCGAGCTGGTGTGCTCGTTCGCGGCGCTCTTCGGGCTGCTGTACGGCTTCCGCGACTGGGTCCCCTTCCTCCAGGGCATCCCCGACGCGCAGGCGGTGGCGTTCGCGCTGCTCTTCGCCTCCATCGCCATCGTCCACTCGCCGGCGGTGACCATGGCGCTGCTCACCGAGACGGGGGCGCGCGGGCCGGTGACGCGCACCACGCTGGGGATCGTGCTCCTCTCGGACGTGGCGGTGGTGGTGTTCTTTTCCGCGGCGCTGGGGATCGCGCGGGCGCTGGTGCCGCCCACGGGGGCGGCGGGCGCGGCGTCGGTGGGGC
>JBFMFL010000420.1:0-5080 GCA_040752145.1 Gemmatimonadota bacterium | reverse complement strand
ATCTGGAGAAGTTCTTCGACCGGGTCAACCACGACGTGTTGATGGGGCGTCTGGAGAAGCGAATCGGGGACAAGCGGCTGCTCCGGGTGATCCGCCGCTACCTGGAGGCCGGGATCATGGCCGACGGAGTGGTGGTGAAGCGGCACGAGGGGACGCCGCAGGGCGGACCCTTGTCGCCGCTATTGGCAAACGTGCTGCTGGACGAGGTGGACCGGATGCTGGAGGGGAGCGGGCACCGGTTCGTCCGCTACGCGGATGACTGCAACGTCTACGTGCGGTCGAAGCGGACGGGCGAGCGGGTGATGGGCCGGATGGCTCGGCTCTACGCGAAGCTCAGGCTCGTGGTCAACCAGGAGAAGAGCACGGTGGCGCGCGTGTGGGAGCGGAAGTTCCTGGGCTACAGCTTCTGGGTGGCCCCGGGCAAGCTCGTCAAGCGCCGCGTCGCGCCGAAGGCCCTGGAGGGCTTCAAGGAGCGCATCCGGGAGATCACGGCCCGCAACGGAGGGAGAGCGCTGGAGAAGGTGGTGGAGGAGCTACGGTCGTACCTGCCGGGCTGGAAGGCTTACTTCCGACTGGCGGATACGCCGGGGATCTTCAACGACCTCGATCAGTGGATCCCCCGACGGCTGCGGATGGTGCAGCTCAAACAGTGGAAGCGCGGGACGACCGTCTACCGGGAACTGCGAAGGCGGGGTGTGCCGGAGCGGCTTTGCCGGGGGGCGGCGGCTCACGCCCGACGCTGGTGGAGAACGGCCAAGCACGGTGCGCTCAACACCGCCATGCCGAGGAAGTACCTGGACGGTTTGGGGCTTCCCCGGCTGGTCCCGCACTGACCTCAACTCTCCGAACCGCCGGATGCGGACCCGCATGTCCGGTGGTGTGGGAGGGGAGTAGCCGGGACCACCGGCTACCCCCTATCCCGATTAGCTGCATGAGGGATTTCGGCCCGAAGGGGCGAGACCCGGCGGGGCAGTTTCCGCCGGGGCTCGACTCCGTTAAGCAGCGTTGTTTGCTGCTTTACGGAGCCGAAGCCCGACCCCCGCGCCAGCGGGGGTCATGCCCAAATCACCAGCCGTAAAACGAACGAAGGGCCGCACGACAAGTCGCGCGGCCCCTCAATCCTCGAACAACCCCGAACCGCTCACCCCGCCTTGCGGATCTTGCCGGCCGAGATGCAGCTGGTGCAGACGCGGAGCCGCTTGCGGGTCCCGTTCGCGGTGACCACGTGGGCGCTCTGCAGGTTGGGCAGCCAGCGCCGCTTGGTCTTGTTGTTCGCGTGGCTGACGTTGTTCCCGCTGCGCGGGCCCTTGCCACAAACGGCGCAGAAGCCGCTCATCGGTATCTCCTGAATCTCGTGGGTCGATTGTACGACAAGACCACCAATCTAGAAGTATGCCCCACTCCGGTCAAGCCTTGGGCCGTGTCCACTCGCGTTGACATCCCCCCGCGCCGGGGATAGGTTTTCGGATTGCTCCGGCAGCGGCCGGCGAGTACAGGCACCGCACCCAACCAGTCGAGTATGAAAAGCGCGCTGATTACCGGGATCACCGGCCAGGACGGGAGCTACCTGGCGGAGTTCCTCCTGGAGAAGGGATACAAGGTGTTCGGGCTGGTCCGGCGGAGCTCCACGCTCAACTTCGAGCGCATCCACCACATCCAGGACCGCGTCGAGCTCCTTTCCGGCGACCTCACCGACCAGAACTCGCTCCTCTACGCCCTGCAGGAGGCCATGCCCGACGAGGTGTACAACCTCGCCGCGCAGTCGTTCGTGCAGACGTCGTGGACGCAGCCGGTGCTCACCGGCGACGTGACCGCCATCGGCGTCACCCGGGTGCTGGAGGCGATCAAGGTCTTCAACCCCAAGACGCGCTTCTACCAGGCTTCGTCCAGCGAGATGTTCGGCAAGGTGCAGGCGGTCCCCCAGAAGGAGGACACGCCGCTCTACCCGCGCTCCCCGTACGGCGTCGCCAAGGTGTACGGCCACTGGGCGACGATCAACTACCGCGAGAGCTACGACATGTTCGCGGTGAGCGGGATCCTGTTCAACCACGAGTCGCCGCGCCGCGGGCTGGAGTTCGTCACGCGCAAGGTGACGGACGCGGCCGCGCGGATCAAGCTGGGGATGGCCAAGGAGCTGCGCCTGGGCAACCTGGACGCGGAGCGCGACTGGGGCTTCGCCGGCGACTACGTGCGCGCCATGTGGATGATGCTCCAGCAGGACCGGCCGGACGACTACGTGATCGCCACCGGCAAGACCTGGAGCGTGCGCCAGCTGGTGGAGACGGCGTTCTCGTACCTGGACCTGGACTGGGAGCAGTTCGTGGTGCAGGACCCGCGCTTCATGCGCCCGGCCGAGGTGGACCTGCTGGTCGGCGACCCGTCCAAGGCGCGCGAGGCGCTGGGGTGGGAGCCGGAGGTGGGCTTCCAGGAGCTGGTGCACATGATGGTGGACGCCGACCTGGCCCGGCTCCAGGAGCCGCAGCGGCCGCTCGCCGGGGTAGGCTGACGGCGTGCGGATCCTGGTCACGGGCGCCGGGGGGTTCGTCGGCCAGCACCTGATCCGGGAGCTGCTGGCGGCGGACCACTCGGTGTTCGGGGGAACGCAGGACGGCGCCCCCCCGGCGGAGGGCGTGCTCGCCGCGGACGAGTCGGGGCGGGTGGGCTGGCTCCCCATGGACGTGACCTCCGGCGAGTCGGTGGCCGCGGCCGTGGCCCGCTCCCGCCCCGAGCGGGTGTTCCACCTGGCGGGGCAGAGCTCGGTGGCGCTGTCGTTCTCGCGCCCGGTGGACACCTGGGACGTGAACGCGACCGGAACGCTGCGCCTCACCTGCGCGCTGGCGGAGGCGGGCCTCCACGAGACGCGGGTGCTGCTCGCCAGCTCCGCGGACGTGTACGGCCCGGTGCCCGAGGAGGAGCAGCCGATCCGCGAGTCGCGGCCGCTGAACCCTGCCAGCCCGTACGCGGCCTCCAAGGCGGCGGCGGAGATGGCGGCGCGCCAGGCGAGCGGGAGCGGCGGCCCCCTGGTGGTGGTGGCCCGCAGCTTCGTGCACACGGGCCCGGGGCAGGACGGCCGCTTCGCCATCCCCAGCTTCGCGCACCAGCTGGCCGGGGTGCGCGCGGGCCGCTGCGAGCCCACGCTGCGGGTGGGCAACCTGTCGGTGCGGCGCGACGTGCTGGACGCGCGCGACGTGGTGCGGGCGTACGTGTGCCTGGTGGAGGGCGGCGAGCCGGGCGGGGTGTACAACGTGTGCTCGGGCCGGGCGCAGGCGCTGCGCGAGATGGTGGAGGAGATGATCGAGCTTTCCGAGACGGGGGCCCGCATCGAGGTCGACCCGGAGCGCTTCCGCCCGGTCGACCTGCCGCTGCTGGTGGGCGACGGCAGCCGCCTGCGTGCGCTGGGGTGGGAGCCGCGGATCCCGCTGCGGCAGACGCTCTCGGACCTGCTGGCGGACGCGGAGCGGCGATGAGCGGCGACGCTTCCGGCGCGCCGGGCCGGGTGTACCTGGTGGGCGCGGGTCCGGGCGACCCGGGGCTGCTCACCCTGCGCGCGGCGGAGCTGATCGCGCGCGCCGACGTGCTGGTGTACGACGCGCTGGTGAGCCCGCAGATCGTGGAGCGCTGCCCGCCGGACGCGGAGCGCATCTACGTGGGGAAGCGCGGCGGCGAGCACTCCCGCACCCAGGAGGAGATCAACGCCCTGCTGGTGGAGCTGGGGCGGCGGCACGGCTCCGTCGTCCGCCTCAAGGGCGGCGACCCGTTCGTGTTCGGGCGGGGCGGGGAGGAGGCGCTGGCGCTGGTGGAGGCGGGGATCCCCTTCGAGGTGGTCCCCGGCGTCACCGCGGGCGTGGCGGCCGCGGCGTACGCCGGGATCCCGGTGACGCACCGGGGGATCACCTCCAGCGTCGCCTTCGCCACCGGGCACGAGGACCCGGTCAAGCCCGACAGCGACCTGGACTGGGAGCACCTGGGCCGCGGCGTGGGGACGGTGGTGTTCTACATGAGCGTCGGCCGGATGGCGGCCAACTTCGAGCGCCTGGTGGCCGCCGGGCGCTCGCCGGACACGCCGGCCGCCGCGGTGGAGTGGGGGACCTACCCCCGCCAGCGGGTGGTGGTGGGCACCGTCCGCACCCTCCCGGCGCTGGCCGCCCAGGCGGGGATCGGCGCGCCGGCCATCGTGGTGGTGGGCGAGGTGGTGGGGCTGCGCGAGAAGCTGGCCTGGTTCGAGTCGCGCCCGCTCTTCGGCCGGCGCATCGTGGTGACCCGCGCCCGCGCGCAGGCCAGCGATTTTGCCGCCGCGCTGGAGGCGCTGGGCGCCGAGGTGCTCCAGTTCCCCACCATCCGCATCGTGGACGCGGCGGACCGCGAGCCGCTGCGGCAGGCCGCCTCCGAGGCGGACCGCTTCGACTGGATCGTCTTCACCAGCGTCAACGGGGTGGCGCGCTTCTGGGCGGCGCTGCGCGAGGCCGGGCGCGACACGCGCTCGCTCGCCGGGGTGTCGCTCTGCGCCATCGGCCCGGCGACGGCGGCGGCGATCGAGATGGAGGGCGCCCGCCCGGACCTGGTGCCGGAGCGCTACGTGGCCGAGTCGGTGCTGGAGGCGCTGGAGCGCGAGGCGGATCTCCCAGGCGCCCGCATCCTCCTGGCCCGCGCCGAGACGGCGCGCTCCGTCCTCCCGGACACGCTGCGCGAGCGCGGTGCGGAGGTGGTGGAGGTGGCCGCGTACCGCACCGTCCCCGACGCCGCCGAGGCCCAGGAGCTGCGCGCGCGGCTCAGGGAGGGCGCGATCGACATGGTCACCTTCACGGCGAGCTCCACCGTGAGGAACTACGTGGACGCGGTCGGGGCGGACGTCGGGAGCGCGGAGGTGGCCTCCATCGGCCCGATCACCTCGGCCACGGCGCGCGAGCTGGGGCTCCCGGTCCACGTGGAGGCCGCGGAGTTCACCATCCCGGGGCTGGTGCGCGCCATCCGCGAGCGTTTCGAGGGGGTCCGGAGTTGAGGAGGGCCCTCGCGCTCGCCGCCGCGCTCCTCCTGCACGCGGTCCCCGTTCCCGCCGCCGCCCAGCAGCCGGCGGAGGGCG